>QNEL01000126.1 GCA_003645185.1 Candidatus Parabeggiatoa sp. nov. 3 | reverse complement strand
TAAACAGATATTTTAGCGCAAAGGGCAACCACAAGGGATTGCCCCTACATGGCATTGCGTAGGGGCAATCCCTTGTGGTTGCCCCATTTCAAAATACACGAAAATTTATGCTTCAGTACTTACTCAAATTGATGTTGAAGATGATTAATATCAATCAGCGTAAATCATGACAATCAGTGCAATCAGCGTTCTATCAAATCAATCCCCTGAACCCTTGAACTGTTCTAACCGATAGTCTAATTCTGCTAACGTAAATTCTATCCTATCTTTTACGGCTAAATCGCTGACTTCGGGTAGCCAATTTTTTAAGGCTTGCACGTCTTTTTGAGTGCCATATAGATATGAAATTCAAAATAAAGTTTGCAACACCAAGTCAAACTATAGTTTGCAACGCCAATTCAAACAATCAAACTAAAGCCCAATGCTGGCAATATGCGAATTAAGGGTTGAAAAAAATATTTAAAATTAACTCCAAATAAACAACTCCTGACGAGTTTAGTATAGAATACCCTAAACGATGCTGTATCTTCCTTTTATTAGAAACAGTCATTTTCACTCTTAACCCGCATTGGCAGGTGTATTTATCGCGCCACACCATTCTTGCTCTACTTGAGTAGTAATTATCAAATTGACCTTGTTCTAACACAACGTGGGTAATATTCATAAAACGTTTTAAGTCTTTAGCCACACGCAAGATACTTTTCTTTTTTTGTCGAATCGTTGACAGCAACCAACTCCCACATTTTTTGTAGCGATCAAAATGCACTTTTTGATATCTAATCTTTCGGTATCGTTTGGCACGACGGTACTCACGACGTTGTGTTAACTTATTCTTGATTTCTTGTCTGAGCTTAATGGTACCTGAAAACACAATTTCTTGAGTGTGTTCATTAACCACGGTAAGGCTAAGTTTTTTTGTACCATCATCAATGTCTAAAGTCAAGTCACCAACTGGTTTTAAAATCACTTTTTTAAGTTGAATAGTAAATGGGGCAACCGCTAACACAACGGCTAAGCCATTCTTGAGTAATTTTCTCGCCCTAGCGGGATGAGTCGGTAATAAAGGTTTTCCTTCTGAATCAACGACAAACGCTTTTTTTACAATAGGTGTCATTTAAGACATCTCCTTTCAGGTTATTACCCCTCTCTGTAGGTTGTTGATTTTAATATGATTTTAACGGAAACGTTTTTGCACGCAAAAACGGGAGCAAAAAAAACGGTTTAAAGGTGTTGCCTATTTTTAGATGGTGGGCAAGCGGGTGGTAGGGTATGATTCAGTAACGCCGTCATGGCGCTTAGCGATCCCACCCTACGAAACTTATGGGAACAAAAATAAATAACCCTCAATTCGTTTTAATCACTTCAAAATCAACAGCCTAACTTGATGATCACGTTTTTTTGAAAATGATTTAATGTCGGTTTTCAGGCTGACACGACGATGGCGCGTCAAGACTTGAGGCTTGCTCATTGAGAAACAATAAGCCATTTCTGTCCATTCGTTTGTTTCCAAATGGCTTGTACTCGATCAATAAATATCTCGTCTTGGGCCAATTTTAACCACTAAAACTAACAAGATATTGTCGTATATTTCAGAAAGAATACGATAACCCCCTACTCTTATGCGGTATGTGTTTTCGTAGCCCTTGAGTTTTTCAGCCAAAGCGTGGACGTGGGTTTTCAGCCAAAGCGTTTATTTTAGATTTTAACCGTGCTTGAACAGCCCTATCAAGTTTTTTAAATTGACGCAATGCGCCAGGTTCAAAATCAATAGAATAAGTCACTGTTATAACCTCAATTCTTTTTTAATGTCTTCCCAAGGAATTGATTGGCCCCCTTCTTGACGGGCTTCTTCTATATCTGCTATGTCAATGCAGTCTTCAAGTTGTTCAATAACTTCAATGTCTTCTATTGGCACCGCTACTAAAAAGACTTTTTGTTGGTATGTCAAAGTCATACGTTCTTTTTCGGTGGCGACACGGTTTAAAAGTTCGGTTAAACTGGGTTGTCTGTCAAGGGGTTGAGTTTGAGGCGCGTGATGAATAGGGGTAGTTTTCAAGACTTCTAATGCTTTAAGCATTTGTTGGTAGTCTCCCATCTTCAAAAAAACACCGGGTTGATTGGTTTGAAACTCAAATGAGCTCGCTTCATTTTTGTGCATTATGATATCTGATTTATTTTGTTATTTATCTTGCGAAGGCCCATTTTCGTTCCAAATTTATTTTGCTTTTATTTATGTAGGGTGGATAACGGGTTTTTGTTGCCCAGCAATAGATCAATATTTCACGCTAAAGTTTCGCTCCGCGAAACTTTAGCGTGAAATGGGTGGGTAACGTGTTTTTGTTGCCCACCATTTAAATTCAATGTAGGGTGGGTAACGTGTTTTTGTTGCCCACCATTTAAATTAAAAAGTTTTTCAGGCAAAAGTACAGCGAAGCGAACCGAAGGTCAGCGAAGCTAAACTTTTGCCTGAAAGTTTGTTACCGCGCTAAGTAAAGGGTGGGTGGGGAATGGTGGGCAACAAAAACACGTTACCCACCCTACAAGAAAGACTGTTTTATACTGTCTGAACTTCATTAGAACGTCTTTTGAACACTTTTTGAATGGGTAACTGAATCTCAAGCTGTTCATCAATCACTTCGCTGTCAGTCATCGTAAAGGTTTTATGTTGTTTGGGTTGTGAGTAAATGTCTATGGCTTCTATTGAAGGTATCGCTAACCAACACGATTTGACACCCAGGGCGAAGTATGCATAAAGCTTATTTTTAAGCGTTTCGAGACTTTGCATTGGCGACAAAATTTCTATGGCTAATAAAGGCATTTCTTTCATTTTGAGAATGTCTATGTCTTGCCAGTCTATCGTGTTTGGATATAAACAAATATCAGGCTTAATCTCATCTTTTGCTTTGATCCCATAGCGGCTAAAATCTTGTTGGCTAATATCCAGACTTAATTCAGTCATGACTGTGAATCTTTCATCGTTATTGAGTAAGCTGGCTATTCTAACTTGTGTCAGGCTATGGTTTATTGAACCCATTTTTGAATCGTCCTCTTCAAGTATGTCCTCTTCAAGTAATTCGTTCATTTTTTGGTTCCTTTTCATCAACTACTTTTGCTTTCGTAGGGTGGGTAGAACGAAGTGAAACCCACCAAATCATGGAAAATGGTGGGTTTTGTTCCGCGAAACCCACCCTACGAAATTATAAATATTGCCGTAGATTGTCTACAAATTTTGCTAATTCAATCGGATAATGATGCACATTCTTGGCTTGCCAATACGTTTTTGCAAAGTCATCAGGCGCTTTATGGATCGCTCTGATCGTATTATTGCTGGTGCCACGCCTTTCTAAAATGGCTTGCATGAGCAAACGATTTTCCCAATTTTGGGGATATTGCCCAAGAAACCATAAATCTCGCCCACTTAAATGCCCTATCACATAGTTTGGAATGAGTTTATCCATTGATTTGGCAAAGTTGAAGTAATCATGTTCGGCCAGTAATAAGGCATCATTTTGATGAGCATTATTGGGTATTGAGCTTATACAGCCGTTGATTTTGTAAATTAAAGAGTAGCCATTGTTATCTTCAAACAAGTCTAAGCCTGATAATTTATCGTTATTTTGACAAATTTCGGGCTCTGATTGATCTGAACAGGTGACTATTATATTGCCTTCTGGCGAATGAGAGATGACGGCAAACTTTTTCTCATATTTTTTAAAGGTATTTTCTAATAATTTGTCATACCCAGAATAGATAATGACGATTGGTGAGGGTAGATTCGCTAATAATTGATATAAAAACGCTAATAAGGGCACCTCTTTTTTTTTGATCAGATTTTGAATTTCATGGCGTAAGGTATTGCGGCTATAATCATTATTCAATTCAACATATTCACAGATTTCAGAAAAACAACCTTTAATGTCAAAGGCAGTTGTCAGTTGTGGCATTAATTGCTCTGGTATCGTCGATCCTAAAAAAAGGGCTATTTCACTGTTTTTCAAACGCTTAGCTAAGATGTCATATTTGATTTGAGTGCTGCTTTGATTCTCATCTTGTTGCCAAGAGTCGATAAATTCTTGGGGCGTGATGTTATCAGCTATCAAATCGGCTATGTCTAAGAGTATATCCTGATCCTTTTCACCTATCCCCAATTTTCTAAGCTGCTTTAAATAAGCAGTCACTTTTCTCCAAATAGGGTGTATTTCATTTCTTTTATTGGTTATATCTTGTATTAAATGTGTCAAGCGTTCAGATGGTGGCATGATTTCGGGCCAGTGTTCAAATAATGTGTTAAATCTGACGGCGATGCCTGTGGTTTTAGTCACTTCATTGTTGTAAATATCGGTTGCTAAACCGATTAAACGTTGGGTAGCGAAATGATAGATTAATCCACCGCTTTGCCCTTGCCCTTCTATCGATGCCGTTTCAAAGGCCTCAATATGCGTTTCTGGTAATGTGATCAATTGATTAATGATGCCCTGATAAATACCAATGCCACGCCCTTCGATATAACCGGCCGGGTAGCCAATGGCAATCACATCTTGCCCCTTATGCTCGTCACTGATTAAGCCCAAGGGTACACATGTTGTGCTGTGTTCAATTTTCAAGACGGCAATATCATGATTTTGAAGGGATTTTTCTTGATCGATTTGTACTGTTTCAAACGTTTTGCCTTCAAAGGTTTCCACTGTAATCGTTGTTGATAGCACAATGCTTTCGCTAATACAATGCCAGGCTGTGAGGATATAACCATCGGGCGTAATAAAAAAGCCGGTGCCTTTAAAACCTGAGGTGGTTGATATTTTGACTGTGGCTTTTTCTAAGGTGAGACGAATAGTATTTGTTTCGGTTGGGGATTGTGTCATTTATTTACTTTTATATAACTACAAGGATTGTTTATAATAAAGGATTAGATTATAGCCTGATTGAGTTCGTTATGTGAGTCTTGATTACCTTCGCTGAAAAATGATGTTGAAGATGTTTGGCATTGTTTTGATTTATGATCGTTTCCATGATCTCAGTTAAGTCACGATTTTATCCTTTCATAAGCAAACAATCCTTGTAGTTATATACTAATGGGGGTATCGCACTTTTTGTGCATATTGACTGCCTTCAGTTTGTGTCAATGCTGTGTACCAATCCTCATAACATTTAGCTTCATCGGCTAAATACATTTCAATTAAAGCGTGTTGTTCCATATAGACTCCATTAAAGGGGTTGAGCATTCTTATGAATTTTATAAAACAAAAAATAATAACGCAAGAGGCGCAAGAGACGCAAGAGACGCAAAGATTCGCTTCTTTAGCGTCTTTAGCGCCTTTAGCGTCTTTAGCGTCAAAGCGCGTTTATTTTCCTGTTTTTAGTAATGGCTAAAAAATAAGCTATCGCCTATTATAAACTTCTTAAAAGTTAATCTCATTAACGCTGGTAATGGCTAAAATGACTCCAGTGATGATGACACCTATGACACTACCTATGACTAAAATGGCGATAGGTTCGATCAATAATAAAAAGCGTTTCATTCGCATTCGGCCGCTGTCTTCTAGGAGTTTAGCTAGGGAACGTAACATACGGGGTAATTGGCCAGCCCGTTCGCCAGCCCGTATCAGGTTATGCCCCGTTGGTGTGAGAGCATCGTTTTCTTGTAAGGCTTGTGATAGGTTCGTGCCGCCTTTGACGGCTTTGGTGACTTGAGTGAGTCTGAGATTGAGGCTGGGAAGTTTGATGCCTTGCGCGGCGAGTTCAAGGGCACGTAGCAGGGAAACGCGATTTTCCAGTAAAGTGCCCATCATGCCCGCCCAGCGAGCCGTTTCGGCTTCGATTATCCAAACGCCTAATAGGGGCAGTTTGGCTGTGACATCTTTTAATTGTGCGCGTAATGAGGCTTTACTCAACATATAGGCTGCAATGGTGATCAGTACGATGAGCGCGCCGATGATCCATTCAAAATTGTTATTTAAAAACATGCCGGTGTTGATAACCAATTGGGCGAGTAGCGGAATGTCATCAGTGCGATTTTTCAGCATACCAGCAAAGCGGGGGACGACTAGTGTAAAAATCAGTAAGACTGCGGAAATGCCAGAAAGGATTAATATGATGGGATAAATCATGGCATTACGCATTTCGTTGGGCATTTCTGCTTCATATTCCATTTGGCTGACACCATCGCGTAAGGCGGTAGCCAGTTTACCGGTGAGTTCTCCTGCTTCTACCAATTGTGTCACATACCAAGGTAATTTGAGAGGACAAGCTTGTAAAGTGACGGAGAAGGCCATCCCTTGGCGTAATTCCGTTGCAATATCGGCAAAGGTTTGGGTAATAAAGGGGTGATGTGAGGAATTCGCGAGGGATTCGACGGCTTCTATGAGTGCGACACCGGATTCAAGTAAGGTGGCCAGTTCATGCAAAACAATAATAATGTCACGTTGTTTCGCTTTGCCCACTTTGGCCGAACTCTTGGTGCTAGTGCTTTTGACAGGCGCGAGAGAGAGGGGTGTGAGGCCGCGTCGTTGTAATTGGCGAAACGCTTCTCTCTCTGCTTCAGCGGTTAAAATACCGCTGACTTCTTGTTTTTGAGGATCGATGGCTTGATATTTATAACGCATTTTTCAGTTATCAGTTATCAGTTATCAGTTATCAGTGCCCCAAACCTGACAGGTTTTTGAAACCTGTCAGGTTTTATTTAAAAAATAGGGTAAAAATTGCTGAGTGACTTGAGTCAAATTATCTGTTATCCCAAATTCACGCAATTGTGTGACTTCTAGCTTGGCATAACCACAGGGATTGATGCCTTTAAAAGGGGTTAAGTCCATATCAACATTTAAACTGAGTCCATGATAGCTACAATTGCGCCGTATTTTAAGTCCCAAGGCAGCTATTTTGCGCCCTTCTACATACACGCCGGGGGCTTTTTCACGACGAAGAGCCGTAATCTGTTGACTGGCGAGATAGTCGATCACGCTTTGTTCAAGAATTTGGACAAATTGTCTAACGCCCCAATTACGCCGCTTGATATTGATCAAAACATAAACAATGAGTTGCCCAGGGCCATGATAAGTGACTTGTCCACCTCGATCAATGTGATAAACCGGAATCTGGCCGGTATTGAGAAGGTGTTCCGGTTTGCCAGCCTGCCCTAAGGTGTATACGGGCGGATGTTGAAGTAGCCAGAGTTCATCAAGGGTGTCAGCGTCACGATTATCTGTGAAACGCTGCATGGCTTGATAAGTGGGCTCAAAAGGCACGATGCCTAGATGGCGAATGAGGATGGGGAACATGCTGATGTCGGGTAGGATCGCTGTCGGCATTTCAATCGGTTTAGCCCTGAGAAAAATATGGGGCTATAGTAGGGTGTTGATTGGGATATTTTTTTGAGGATCATTTTTTTATGCTGCTTTTATGTCAATGTTATTTAAAAAAGAATTTCCCGTCTATAACGACAATATTTTTGGATATAGATTTATTGAGGAAAATAATAACGCAAGAGACGCAAGAGACGCAAAGATTTCAAATGTCTCTTTTTACCGCGCATCTTTAGCATCTTTAGCGTCTTTAGCGTTTATATCGATTATCAATCGCGAAAGCGAAACCAGTTGCAAATCAGGTATCGCTGACAAGTTTCTAAAAGACTGACATTGATGAATGCTGGGTTTATGATAACGAGTTAATGAGTTAATTTGCTTTCTATCAAATCTCTTAACGCAATTAAATCAGGAAACTTTTTATAATCAAAGCATTTTTTGGCATACTTGTAGTATTTTTTGAGAGGAAAACCTAGCAATAATAATTGCAAGGAGGATGCGAAGTCTTTACCTTGAAAATATATTAGAAAGTCAAGCTTATTCATGAAATCGTCATCAAACTGATTAATGAATGTAGAATAAATTTCATTAAAACCGGTTTGAGTCCAAAAGTCTGTGAATGATTTCGCTTGATTGATTTTCTCCAATGCTTTCTGCTTACAATAGTTTTCATCTAAATGTTCAGGCAATTTGCCGCTTTTTTCAGTCCATCTGGTTCTAAAATCAATTTCAGGTGTACGCATTTTACCCATTGTATGCCTGACTGCCTGATAGCATTTTATTTTTTTTGCGGCTTCAATAAACTTTTGTTTAACTTCTTCCTCATTATGTATTGAGTATTTTTTGTCTAATTCGTTTGTCTTTAAAAAGGAATAAAAATCAGAAGTGTCAAACAAATAATTCTCTATTGTATTACGGTAAGCATAATAACAGTATTTTTTGTTCTCGTCTTGCTCTAAAATTGGCGCATCGGGAACGGGTTTATCAAAATCCCTATCACGAAAAAGAAGTTTAAAATCCGGTTTGTCAACACTACCTTCTCTTTCAGCCTTGTATTGGATGATTGCGCCTGCACCTCTTATACCGCCAATCGGTTCGATCTCTACAGAGGGTAGTTCGGCGATGACGCTGTCCAAGATGTCATAGTCATGACTGCCTTTTCCACCCTCACAGTAGATTTTGATAAATTTACTCATTGGGTAATCGTATTATTTGGTTTTCAGTTTCATCAAACATTGATATGACGCTATTTGAATGGCTCGTGAAAATAAATTGGTTATTACGGCCGATTTGAGATAACGCCCTGACTAATGTTTGTTGTAAAGGAGGATGAAGATGTAATTCCAATTCATCAATAATAATGATAGCGTTATTGATATTCCAACGGGCAAAATCCATTAAGATGGGGAAAACGGCTCTTTCTCCTGCCGACATCCCGGATAACTCATATTGATTTTGTCCATCATCCATAAAAAAGTCGGGTGCTTGGGCTTTTTCGTATATATCAAATCGTGGTGTACTACCGACGAATGAACGTCCGGGAAATACTTTTTGATATAGGGATTCTAATTCTTGGTAGAAATCAAATTCACCTTCTTGTATTTTTCGACGTCCATCTTTAACGGCTGTATGGTAGTTATAAGCACTGGCTAAAAAATTTCTGATATCATCTAATTGATTGATTTGACTCTCTAACAGATTAGTGATGTTATTTGAATTGCGTTGTTCTGTGTACCAATAGATATTCCCGATATTTTCAAAAATTTTATTTTTTTGAGATGTAAAACGGGCTAATGTTTTAGCATATTGATAGCCTCTAAACTGATAATAAGCTTCTCTGCCTTCTTTGGCAAAAACTTGGTTGTCATCAAAAGAAATTGTGACGCTTTTATGAGAGGCAGGTTGTCTGTCCAGTTTTACTCCCTTATGTTTGAGTTGCCTAGCATATTCTTGAGTTGTCTTGATTTCCTCATCCAAAAATAAGATTTCAGCCTCAATTTTTAAAGGTAGAATACCTGTTTGTAAATGACGATATTCAAATCCGGGCCAGTCTAATTTGTTCGGATTAAAATGATCTCTTATAGCCGAGGCAAGCAAAATCACAATAGCCTGTAATATAGAACTTTTGCCAGTGCCATTATTTCCGACAATAAGCGTTTTTTCATTCACAATCTCGTCAGAATCAGTAAATGAAAAAGTCTTAGCTTGAACAAACCGCTTATAATTTTGTAATGTAATGTGTTTGATCTTCATTATGCTCGTGTTTAAATGCTACGATTGTTCAACGAACAAAAATGTGCTTACCACCTATCAGTTTTATCATTGTAGAGACGCGATGCTTCGCGTCTCATCGTAGCGTCTGTGCTTCGAGGAGACGCGAGGCATCGCGGAGACACGAGGCATCGCGGAGACGCGAGGCATCGCGGAGACGCGAGGCATCGCGGAGACGCGAGGCATCGCGTCTCTACAGGAAACAATCTTTTATCCTAAGTACTTTTGACAAACTGATAGGTGGTAAGCGTTAAACTCAATTTTTTGTCCGGTACAGAGACGCATTGCAATGCGTCTCTACTATGTTTAAACCCTCTCGTTCTGGCGGGTTTATCTCAAAGAGTTTAGCATTAACCACTAACCCTTAACTATTATTTCTTTTCAAGTTGTTTAGGTTCTTCGCTGGTTGCGTCGCGAGCCATATCAGTATCGATATCACCTGGTAATGATGCAGGATAATGATTTTGGGAATCGTCTGTAGCGCGATTTCGCCGCATCATTCGACCAAAAAAGAGGCCTATTTCAAATAGTAACCAGATAGGTATCGCTAATAAGGTTTGAGAAATGGCATCGGGTGGTGTCATCAACATGCCGATGATAAAGGCTGCGACTATGATATAGGGGCGTTTTTTGGCCATTGATTCTGGTGTCATAATGTCGAGCCAGATCAGCACCATGGTGACAATGGGTACTTGAAAAGCCAGCCCAAAGGCGAAAAACATTTTGAGGACAAAATCGAAATAGAGCGTAATGTCTGTCATCATGTCTACACCTGGGGGGGTGACGTAGATCATAAATTGAAATACGAGTGGCAAAACAACGTAGTGACCAAATAGGATACCTAAATAAAACAGTAGGCTACTGGAAAGCAGTAGCGGAAAAACCATTGATTTTTCATGCTGATATAAGCCTGGCGCGATAAAAGCCCATAAATGATAGAGAATATAGGGCATGGCGACAAAAATGGATAAGACTAGCGTTAATTTAAAGGGGATAAAAAAGGGTGCGACGGGATCCGTCACGATCATCTTATTACCAGTGTGTTCGCGTAGCAAGGCTTGTAGGGGTTCAGAAAATAGCGTAAAAAGATCACTGGCAAAAGGCATCAGCACAACTAGAATGATCAAAACGGCTAAAATCATTTTTAATAGCCGATCGCGTAGTTCTAATAAATGTTGAACAAACGGCATTTCTTTGCCGCTTTGAGATGTGGGCTTTGTCATTTTCAGTTATCAAATTAAAATTTTAAAACATTATTTTTAAGACGCAAGAGACGCAAGAGACGCAAGAGACGCAAGGAGGCAAGATTTTGAGATATAACGTCTTTAGCGTCTTTAGCGTTTCTTTCTTTCTTTTTCTTCTCTGTCAATCGCGTTTTGAATTTGACTCTTCAGCCTTCTCTTCGTTGGGCTTAGAGTCTAGATTAGAATCGAGGCTGATAGGTTTATTTAATTCGTTCAAACCCGTTTTGGTTTCTTCAAGAAATTGATGAACATTTTGATCGCTTTGTTGGATAGCTTCTCGCATTTCTTGGAGATGTAATTCTCGATCAACTTCTTGCCTAACTGTTGTCACCATACGACGAATACGGCCTATCCATAACCCTGCTGTGCGAGCGGCTCCTGGCAGTTTTTCTGGCCCAAATACGATTAAAGCGATGACTGCAATAATGCAAATTTCCCAAAAACCTATATCAAACATAATAATCGTTCTTTTATCGCAAAGGGCGAATTGCGAAACGTCGTAGATGAGGTTTCGCGATTCGCGAGTTAAACTAAACTTTACTCGTTTGCTTGTCAGTCACTAGGCCTTCAATAATCTTGCCTTCTTGAGTCATTTGTGCCGCGGGTGTGGTAGCCGTTTCTGGTTTCGCAGCCGATTCAGGTGTAGCGGGTGTTTCTGGTTTAGCGGCGGTTGTTTCTGCTTTCGCAGCCGATTCTTCTTCGCCATCGCGCATGGAATTGCGGAAATTTTTAATCGCGCCACCTAAGTCGCCGCCGATATTCCGCAGTTTTTTCGTGCCAAATAAAACGACTATAATCAATAAAATGATTAAGAGTTGCCAAATACTGATGCCCATTCTGTTTACCTTTTGAATGAATTATAAAAAGGCACTGCCTAAACCGGTGCCGCCTAGTAAGTGAATGTGTAAATGAAAAACTTCTTGCCCGCCTCCGGGGCCGGTGTTAATCACGCTTCTAAATCCGTTATCAAGCCCTTGATCTTTGGCAATCTTTGGCAATAAACGCATCATGTAGGCCATTAAACCGTCATGTTGTTCTTCAAGCTCATTGAGGCTTTTAATATGTTCACGGGGAACGATTAATAAGTGGACGGCTGCTTTGGGATGAAGGTCTTTAAAAACAACCACTTGTTCATCACTATACACTTGATCCGAGGGGATTTCCCCTGCGATAATTTTACAAAAGAGACAATCTGGATCGCTGCTCATGTTTCCTCCGTAGTGGATTGATTACGTTGCGCTTTTTCCGCAAAGCCTGAGAAGCCAAAACGCCGTTCCAGTTCATTTAATACGGCCTGCGGCCCTAAACCTTGATGTGCTAACAGTACTAAGGTATGAAACCATAAATCGGCTGTTTCATAAATGAGTTGATTGGGTTCACCGTTTTTGGCGGCAATCACGGTTTCTGTCGTCTCTTCACCGATTTTTTTTAAAATGGTATCGAGGCCTTTCGCATACAAACTGGCAACGTAAGATTGCTTGGGATCGGCCGTCTTACGTTGTTCTAGTGTCTGCGCGAGTTCTTGTAATACATTGCTCACTTTAATTTTCTTCCTGACTTGAGTCTGCTTTTTTTGAACAACGCTTGCCATTATTAGACTTGTCCCTAACGTAACCCATTGAAAATACGGGATATAACGAACATAAAAATCAAGGACTTAGCTTATTAAGGGACAAATCTATTTATTATAAAGCGTTGAGGGATCTTTTAAAACGGGTTCAACAGTCACCCATTGTTCATCTTGCAATTGTTGAAAAAAACAATGATGTCGCCCGGTATGACAGGCTACACCGCCCACTTGTTCAACGGTGAGTAATATAACATCGTTATCACAGTCAAGACGGATGTCTTTGACTTGTTGAACATGCCCTGATTCTTCCCCTTTAGCCCATAGTTTACCACGAGAACGCGACCAATAAACAGCCCGTTTTTGTTCGACTGTCAATTTGAGGGCCTCTTGATTCATCCAAGCGAGCATCAGTACTTTACCGGTGCCCATTTCTTGGGCAATAGCGGGAATTAAGCCTTGTTCATTAAAGTGAATTTGGTTTAGCCAATTTTTCATATTATCACGTTTATCTGAATGATCAGCATTTTAAACGAAAACGCTATTCGCTGGTATGCCATTTTTATAATGCTCATGGATTGGCAAAAGCGTCGTTTAAAAATGGTTGGTATTTTCATAAATTCAATCATTTATTTTAAGCACTCATTAAAAGATGAGCTATTTCAATATGATAAATAATACAATGAAATCAGATAGCTTAATTAATTAGCAATTAGCATTGCTTTATGACGTATAAGCCTTACACTTTATCAGTTTGATATTAAGTAGAGTGGTATTTATAATAAAAGAAAATATTTTTTGTAGTGGCCAACAAGATATTAAACTCAATAAAAAATGAATATTTGAACAATTCAATCATGTTTTTAGTTTAACATCCTATTGACACGACAGAAAATGATTTTTGCTTTTTTTATATTATGAGAGAGGTTGACCGTTATGTTAAACAAACAAGAACTCAGTCAAATACAAGATTACATTGTTCAAATTTTACCACAAGTCTTGCGTCAAAATCCTGAAATGACACGGACGATTGAAGGTATTATTGCTGAACAATTTCCACGCCGCGAGGAATTTGATCGTTTGTTAGATGAAGTGATTCGCTTGTTAGATGAATTAAAATCGCTCAGTGAGGAGAGCAATCGGCACAAAGAACAGCTTGAGTTGCGTCTTGAACTGCAAAGCGAGGAAATGAGTCAGCTGCGTGAGGAAATGAAGCTGCGGTTTAAGCAACAAGAGGCTGACATGCTTGATATCAAAAGCGACATTCACGAACTCAAAGAAGGATTCAGTCAGCAACAGAGCGACCGACTTGATCTCAAGAGCGACATGCAAGAGCTCAAGCAAGGATTCAGTCAGCAACAGAGCGACATTCAAGAACTCAAACAGGGATTCAGTCAGCAACAGAGCGACATGCAAGGACTCAAACAGGGATTCAGTCAGCAACAGAGCGATATGCAAGGACTCAAACAGGGATTCAGTCAGCAACAGAGCGATATGCTTGAGATCAAGAGTAACATGCTTAATATCAAGCGTCGTATGCTGAAAGTAGAATCGACGGTAGAAGGGGTGAGTCAAAAAATCACTCAGTTTGATGCTTGGTTAAAAATTGTTACTGGCAATATAGGGACAGAAAAAGGCCAAAAATTGGAGGAGTTGTTCGCTTTAGGTTTAGCTTACGGTTTAAAAAATCCCAATATCAAACCAGAAACTATCCAATTACGCCAACTGTTTATGGATGGTGAAGGCCTCGTGTTTTTTAGAAAAGGCCAGTATATTGAGGTTGATATCATTGCCGAAAACGGAAAATTCAGCGTTTTTGAAGTGAAAGCCACTGCTAGGATAGAGGATGTCGATATGTTTGCTAGGAAAGTTAAATTGATAGCACTTCAAAACCCAGATAAACAGGTAGAAGGCATTTTTCTTTCGCCAGGTATCGAAGAAAGCGTGAAGCAGTGTTGTGCTGAATATGGTTTAGAATGTATTTTTTAAATAAACTGCTCTATATGCCATCACTCCGATTTCTTTGATTAAGCTCTGTTTTTTTATCGTACAATGCGTTTTTTCTGATAAGGTGAATTAAAAAAAATATCAGGGATTGGGGAGGTTGGGATGATCTTGATTTCACCAAATGGCGGTAGCGATCCCACCCAACGAGGGAACAGAGGTGGGAGGCCTTTTTGATTTTTGACGGTAAGGGTGTTATTGATAAATTGGGCAACCACAAGGGATTGCCCAATTGTTATTTTACTTTTTGAGTTGCCTCAAGCTATTTCTTTTCAGCTTCTATCTCATCATTCCAGATTGGATTATCGCGATCTTCAGGATGAAGCTTTGCCTTTTCAACGGGGATGATATGCCAATACGATTGATCTATCGCACCTATCACATAGTCAGATTTATTCTCATGATCAAACGGACACCACCAATTTTCCACAATTTTAACCAAGTAAGTGGTGTAGTCAAACAAGGCGACACTGAGTGGACAATAGAGTTTACAATTAAATATCCAGAAGATTTTGTATCCACTGAGATGTAACCACGCGAATTTAGTCGTTCTGATAATTTGATTTTGAGAGGTATATCGATGGGTTATCCATGAGGGCACGAATTCCCAATAGGATTTAATTTCCATTCCCCCGACTAACTTTAAATGAAGCCGTATAACCATGACGCAAATAATCACAAACGGTATACTGAGTAGGATCGGAAGGTAAATCAATGGGACACCCAGTAGTATTTTCCATTTTGATTGTTTAACAAAGTTGCGTCCAATTTGTATTCTATCCAATATATTGAGTCTCCTAAATGAGAAGGATAAAGATTAGATGTCGGACAAGATGAGCTGTTCTAACTGCTGCAATCTTTCAGGTGTACCCACATCTATCCATAAACCTTTATAATGCTCACTGCTGACTTGCCTAGCTTGCATCGCCTTAATTAATAAGGGAACAAGAGAAAAGCGGCCTTTGGTGCAATGGTTAAATAACGCAGGGTGATAAACACCTATCCCGCTGAATGTTAAACGCGAATCGCTGTCTTGAGAAACGTGTTGCTGTTTCAAGCAAAAATCGCCTTGAGGGTTATGCACTGGGTTGTTGACCAGAATTAAATGGGCTAATCCTTCCAAAGTATGGGGCAATTGCTCAAAAGGATAATCACACCAAATGTCACCATTGACGACTAAAAAAGGGGCGTTGCCTAATAAGGGTAAGGCGTTAAAAATCCCGCCACCTGTTTCCAATGCTTGTGTGCCTTCAGGAGAATATTGTATTTGTGCCCCGTAACGTTGCCCACTGCCTAATGTGCGTTCAATTTGTTCCCCTAAGTAGGCATGATTAATGACAATATCGGTAAACCCTGCGGCCACTAAATGTTGCATAAGATATTCAATCAGGCATTGCCCGGCAACTTTTAATAACGGTTTAGGAATCGTATCCGTCAGAGGGCGCATACGCTCTCCCCGCCCCGCTGCAAGAATCATTGCTCGCATTTTTTATTTCTTGAGTTATTATGGTATATCCAAAAAATAAATTATCCCCGTTTTTCTTGTAGGGTGGGTAACGTGTTTTTGTTGCCCACCATTCCCCAAAGTTGGAACGTAAAGCGACTTCATGGTGGCAGCAAAAAACCGTTACCCACCATTTCACGCTAAAGTTTCGCTCCGCGAAACTTTAGCGTGAAATACATTTATTTTTTGATTCTACCTGAGTCTAACATAAATCAAAAATCATTGTTGGCATGCGGGTAGCACCCGTTCGCTCACTAAGGCTTGTAAAAACGCCATCTCTGGATAATGTCGCCCCACTTCGACGATATAATTTAAAGTTCTCGGAATATCTTTAAGGTAGCCTGCTTTGCCATCACGGTGATATAACCGGGCAAAAATGCCACTGGCTTTTAAATGTCGCTGTATGCCCATCCAATCAAACCAACGTAAAAACTCAGTCTCATCAACAACACCCTCCAAAATCCCGGCCTGTTGTGCTTGTTTATAATAATGCTTGGCCCAGCCGTTCACTCGTTCATGAGGCCATGCAATATAACAATCTCGCAATAAGGAAACCAGATCATAAGTCACTGGGCCTTTTACGGCATCCTGAAAATCTAAAATCCCTGGATTATGTTGGGGTATAACCATTAAATTACGCGAATGATAGTCGCGGTGAACAAATACTTGAGGTTGTGATAAAGCCTCGCGACTTAATAATTCAAAACACTGCTCTAAACTGTCTTGATCTGCTGATGATAGCGATAAGTTTAAATGTTTTTCGACTAACCAGTTTGTCAATAAATCCATTTCTCTATGCAATAAAGCGTGATCATAAAGTGGTAATCCCTCACTATAAGTGCGAGTTTGCATGATCTCTAAAGCCGCTAAGGCATCACCATATAGGTTTTCAACCTGTGTCTCCTCATTCAGTGCTGATAAATATAATTGCGAACCCAAATCCGTCAATAATAAAAAGCCTTGTTCAAGATCACTTGCCACAATCCGGGGGGCATTCAAGCCACTGGCCTGTAAACGCTGAGCAATATCAACAAACGGCCTGCAATTTTCTTTTTCAGGCGGCGCATCCATAACGATATAAGCCCTATCCGCCAGAGTCACACGAAAATAACGACGAAAACTGGCATCATTTGTGATAGCAACATACTTCGAAGCCTCGATACTCAAGTGGGGTTGCAACCAGTCTTGTAATGCATTGAAACGTTTAGAATTCATTTTTTTATCCTAATGAATTAACCGAGTAATAGCAAATCGCTTGACATCGTAATAATAACCTAGCATTATTGTCAACAATTTTAAACAAACCATTTTATATCAAGGCATTAATGTTATAACGAAATTCAATCATTGTAGAAAAGTACAGAAATTCATCAATTATTGGTGTGCTGTAATGTGATGACTTTAGAGGTAAAACAACAGGGTGTTTTGTTGAAAAGCGTTAAATTGATCAACTTCACATTTGAACTTTTGGAAAACACGTTTTTTTTGCAAAATTCATAAAATAGGGACACGCAATTTGCAATTTGCGAAGCATCGCGGTAAATCTTTTCCGCTAGGTTTATGGCCAATAAAAAAGGAATAATCTATTTCACGCTAAAGTTTCGCGGAGCTTCACCGCGCGCGTGAAATTTTAAATAAAATGGTTATAAAAATAACAGGCTGATGCCAATAATTGACAACAATGATCAATTATCAATCAACTCTTTTCACGCGAAAGCCGATTACTTATTGACTGATGTTACGCACTCAACTTCCGTTCCTTCAATAACACAAACAACAATTGCTGCTGGATTGGTGCTGGATTTGAGCCGCCCACTTCAATCAGTCGATAGCCCATTCATTTTGTAAGAATAT
>QNEL01000125.1 GCA_003645185.1 Candidatus Parabeggiatoa sp. nov. 3 | reverse complement strand
GTGGGCGCAAGCTTTAGCTGAAATGGTTGCAGCATCTATTCAAGATGACAAGCAAGTAGTTGATGCTTGTTATTATGCTATTGTTACTACAGGTAAATATTGGGAATTTGGTAAACTGAAGAACAGTGTGTTTACTAAAAACCGTAAACAAATCTCAGCTACTATGGATCTACAGCGAGTATTTGATACCCTGAATTGGATATTTTTTGTTGTCAATAAAATAAGGCAACCCTAGAACAAGGCAATTTGATGTTTTCGAGGTTTGAGTTTTTCTTCAAAAAACTCAAACCTCGAAAAGAATTAGACTTGATTCTTGAATGTAATGGTTATGACAATCACGTTAATTATAATCAAGTATTGGAAGTCAAAAGGGAATCGTTTTTAAACCCGTGTGATTCGGTTTCATCATCAAATTGATTTGAAAACGCTTTTTAATGGAACACGATTACAAAATTATACCATTCTGTTTATCCTGAAACGTCTAAAAGTTCAGTTACCGAATTAAATTGAATTGTATTTTAACTGATAACAGCCCCCCAAAAAAAAATAACGCAAAAGACGCAAAAGGCGCAACGCCAGATTTTCTTTAGCGCCCTTTAGCACGTAGGTTGGACTGAGCTTGCGAAGTCCAACGCTAAAAACTCAATTTATTTTCAAGATTTGTTGGACTTCCTTCGTCAGTCCAATCTACGAGCTCCAAATCTACTCGTGCCATATAACCATAAATTTACTCTGGTTAATTAAACAGGAAAAGAATATGTCTGATAATACTCCTCAAAAGAAATCAAAGTTAAAATTCATAATGTCAGCTATTGGAGGTGGAATAGCTTTTTTATCAACAATCATTGGCTTGTTTGTTTTCATTACCGGCAAGAGCGATTTACCTTCTTTATTGTCTTCTGCAAATATAGTCATGCAAGAATGGAATCAAGATGAAGCCTCAAAAATTGTTTTATCTATTTTACCAGTTTCCCCGTTCTTCAGATTCAAATGTTTCAGAACTTAACCATTTAATTCTGAAGCCTTATTACTTAAAATATGATAAAAATGATGAAAGGTTCATTATGGCAGCATACTCTAAGCCACCTGATTTTGAGTGTCATGCGTGTGCCCCAACTTTTAGTTTTATCGAATTTAAGAAGCTAGCTGAAGAGGGTTGGATTTTAGGTAGAAAGCATTTAGGTATTTTGACCACAGGAGCTTGGGGTGAACCTCCAGAATCTATAAAAGTACACATTCTTGGAAATGATACTTGGGGCGTTTTTATTGAAGATAGTTATACTCAAATGGGGCAATTTACCAGTATGACTTCCATATATGTGGATTTAGCGGGAGCATACCACGAAGTTTTTAGTGAAGTCACTTATGAAGATAATTCGGCATCTGGCATAGAAGAGGGTGAACCTGATTATTCTTCATTAAAGTCTGATATTTCAATACGTCCGGTTCCAGGTGCCCCATTTTTTGACTTGGTTGTAACAACAAACGGCATCCGAGGAACTCAACAAATATCAGAAGAAAAAATCTTTAAATTTGATGGACAACGTTATTCTTCTAGTGACATAAATTAAGGTTTCACTTTTTCCTATACTCACTACAATTTTAGATATTCTTGAAAATAATTTTCTCGTTCCCACTCGCCAGAGGCGCGTCCCTTTTGGATTCCCACGCTGGCGTGTGGGAACCAAAAAAACGTTGAATCCGTTTTGCCTGAACTCGTCTATACCGACAAAAATAAATAGAAATCAATAATATACGCTGATATAACTGCCATCCGAGTAGTCGAAGCCGTCAAAGAACTGAAATCCCAAAACGATGCGCTTAAAACCATCGTCTGTGAAGATCATCCAGAAAAGGCTATTTGTCAATGAATGGGAACCGGGCAGATCAATGTCATTTTGTCTGCCCTGTCTAATCACATTTCTACCCAATTTTCTAATTTCAAACCAGCAATACGGGAAAAATGACGTTGATTATTGGTCACTAAAATAGCATCTAACCGGAGTGCATGAGCAGCAATGAGCATATCCATATTACCAATCGGTAAGCCTTTGCGTTCTAAATCGGCACGCAAAATAGCATAATATTGAGTGGCTTCTGCATCCCATGCGAAAACCGTTAAATTAGTCACAAACAAATCAACGTCCTGTTGAGTAAAACGACTGGAATTAAGGCGTTCAACACCGTAACGCAATTCTGCTAAAGTCATGGAAGTTAAATACCAATCGTTGACATTTCTATCGTTTGTAGATGTTTTAACACCGACAAAGGATGACGTTTCATTATGTAACTGCAAGTATCGGTATCAAGTAAATAAGGCATAGATATGGCCGTCTTACGTGGCGCGATTGAAGAGTTAACGGCCAGTGGTGGCGGATTATGCGAAGAAGCTTCCGTAGAAGCCTTATTAGTCGCCATTCCGCATACCAAAGTCGGTGGTGAGATATTGTTTGCAACCGATGCCTCGCCGTATGATGATGCCGATGTCGAAAAAGTGATTGAATTGTTGCGTGGTAAAGGGATTCGTTTTAACGCCATGATCACCGGTGATTGTTCAATGCCAGAGAGTTGGAATAATTTGCCTTAATTTTTTGGATAGACTTGGTGGGCAACAAAAACACGTTACCCACCCTACATTCAATTCGCAAAATAACATGCATTCCAATCGCAAAATAAATTAAATTTGGAACGAAAATTGAAACGAAATTCGCAAAATAAGGATAGCTGTTAATAACAACTAACTGATGTGCCTGATCTCGTTAATGACGAGGGTATATCGTCACACGATAGTTGGTTGCCAC
The DNA here is from genome assembly GCA_003645185.1 of Candidatus Parabeggiatoa sp. nov. 3. Lineage (GTDB taxonomy): Bacteria > Pseudomonadota > Gammaproteobacteria > Beggiatoales > Beggiatoaceae > Parabeggiatoa. Next base: position 14,963 of record QNEL01000125.1, on the reverse strand, counting down.
CTAGAGAAAGGTTTTTTAACTGGCTCAAGTTGCCAATTGATTTTGGAATTGGGCCACTGAGTTGGTTGTTGCTCAAAACAAGCTGCTGTAATTGGTTTAAATAGCCAATCGGTACGGGAATCGAGCCGCTGAGTTGATTGTTGTTCAGTTCGATGGTTGTTAATTGGCTCAAATGACCCAAAGATGATGGAATCTTGCCACTAAGTTGGTTCTTGTCCAGTTTGAGCCTTGTCAACTGGCTTAAAGTATAACCCATCGATTCTGGAATGGGGCCACTCACTTGATTATTGCTCAGTTCAAGCTGCGTGATATGCCCATCAAAGCATGTAATGCCTTGCCAATCGCAAGGGGTTTGGGTCAGATTCCAACCGGCGTTATTTTTCCAAACGGGGCCATTTGTCTGGCTATAAAACTCAAATAAGGATCGACACTCGGCTTGAGGAATTTGAGTCACAATGCTACAAATAGACAGACTCAAGTGCTTGTCATCTATGATGAGTCGATTTAGGCTTGTCAAAGATTTAGGAAACACTCCACTGAATTTGTTTTGGGCTAAATTGAGAAAATCCAATTGATTCAATTGGTTAATCACTTCTAAAATCTTCCCCTCGAATTGGTTGCCGTTCAGCAAGAGTTCTTTCAATTGCTCCAACTTGCCAAGGAATTCCGGAACGGTGCCACTGAGTTCATTATCATTCAACCAGAGTTTTGTCAATTGGCTCAAGTTGCCTAAGGCATCAGGAATGGGGCCAGTCAAGCGATTTTTAGCCAGAAACAAATAGCGTAATTGTTTTAACTGACTTATTGATTGCGGAATTGGGCCGTTGAGCCGGTTGTTATTTAGATGCAACGTGATGACATGGCCCCCTTTGCAGGTGACTCCGGCAATCGCAAATACGCGGTTTCTGCGACTGTGCCACTGACAAGGTTTGTATGTCTCACCCCAGCCCCATTTGTTTTTCCAAGCATGCCCATTCGTGCGATGATAAAGATCGAGCAGGGCTTCACATTCGGTTTGGGGAATTTGGGTAACATGGCTACAATTCGTCCGTGCATGGGCTAACGGTGGCCCAAAAAAAAGTAGGGCTAAGATTATCAACGGGATAGAGTTATGAAAATGTGTTGTCATAATATTGGTTCCTCGGTTACAAGCCGTAACAGATCAAATGGTGGGCAGCAAAAACACGCTACCCACCCTACGATGAGTTATGAAAATGTGTTGTCATAATATTGGTTCCTCAGTTACAAGCCGTAACAGATCAAATGGTGGGCTGCAAAAACACGCTACCCACCCTACGAAGATTGAGCCTTTCATAAAGATGATATCCAATGCCCAAGCATTAGAAAAACTCTTTCTGGGGAATTACCGTTTCCTGAACTAGCGGTGGTTGTGGCAGTTCAAAGTTTATGGGTGTCAACAACCGATGGGCCGGTTTCAAGAAATACAAGTTCCCAACGGCCATTATGATCAAGATAATCCCTAGTATCGGAAGATGGATTATCCAAATACTAGCGATAATGATAAGAGATAGACTGAGGGTTATTATCAGTGCAGAAAGCCAATTGATCCGGTTAGTGAGGCTATCAAAAAAGGGTATGTTTTTAAATAATTTACTGAGTAAAAGAATAATAGGATAGATAGCATATAAGATAACCAAAAAGACTATGATTACTCCATACGTGATGAAGAGTAGAATGACGAATAGAAAAATAAAAGCCTTAAGTGACGATTTTGTTAAAGTCCAAGCTGGTGGAAAGTTGTTAAGTAGTTTCAACGTCAATAAGAGCAAATAAATACTGAGAGCTAAGGGGAAAAATCCCAAAAAATAGGGCAAGAATCTTTTGCTAAATTGGGAAAAATAGTATGTTTTTACAGAAATATTGTGACCGATTATGATTTCCTCCAGACTTAGCGCACCAGATTTCAACAGTTCAATGTCAGTCTGAGTTTGATAGGAAACTAAATCTGAACCCACTTGTTGGGCAATAACACTCACCGTCTCAATGTTAACCACAAAAAAACGGATCCGTAAATCGCCAAATTGAGGCAGGGTAGGATTTTGTCCTACATAGTAATTGTCGTTTTTGAAATGCAATTTACCGCCCAATTGGACACTGAGATTATCCTGTATTTGTTCAAATAATTCTTTTGTCATGGGTAGGTGTTGAAAATGGGAGAACTTATCTATAAGGCCCGAAGATAAGGTAAATGCACCCAATTTCACCTGTTTAGGCACAAATATCTTACTGTTTAGGCGCAAAGTGGTATCTGACCAGCCTTTATCTTGTCCCTCAAATTTCTCCACAACCCGTCTTAATTTAATGACATCGGAAACGATAACGCCAAATAAAGGATCGGTTGCAAGATCATCGGTTGTGATGTTGCCCGTTAAATGAACTAGTTTTCCTTCATTGGATTCGTCAATGTGATCGGCCTTGATTGAAGTTACGTTACCAATATCATGAATTGGAATATCAAAAAACCGATTAAGTGAAAAAAAACTAAAAACTAAGGCAAAAATTAAAGAGAGTAAAAAGGGTACAGTAGCCAAAAAAAGGGTACTGGGACACCACATGCCGGGACATAATTTCATGGTAATAACTCCGAGGCAAACCTGACAGGTTTTTAAAACCTGTCAGGTTTAAGGTTTAAATGGAATTAGGTCGTTTCATAAGAGTTAATAACTCTTCTACAATCACTTTGCCAAGCTGCATATATTCAAAAGTTGTTTGGATGAACTGAAAATCTAACGCCGTACTAAATATGGGTGGTTCAAACAAATTCTCGGAAACGGGGATTGCCATATAGAGTTTGCCCTTAACGAAAGACAAATGGATCGGTGTTTTTAAGCGACGACGCAATGCCAGTAAACGCTGCATAAAGGCCGTCGAAAAAACATAATTAGCTATAATTGGGTTATCACTATGAACAATAAATTCACGTTCCAATGCCGGCTTTGCTAACTTCAGTAATTGCAAGAGTTTTTTAAAACCTTGTTCACCATCATTGGGTAAAATGAACGTAATGCCATCAAAATCCCAATTTACGTCGAAAATAAAAAATAGTCCCTTAAAAACAGTGACAGTGTGAGCCTCCGCACCATCATAATATCCACCATCATAATATCCACCATCATAATATCCACCATCATAATATCCACCATCATAATATTCCCCCTCATCATATACTACTTCTTGTGCATGGACTTCTCCGAATTTTACATTCGTTCCACTCAAAATGCCGCTGACATAATCTTCTCCAGTCCATTCGTCAACCCCGTACTCGTACTCTTGCTTAAACAACTGGCTGGTGTGAAATGCTTCAACCTTGATGGTTTTTTCAGGAGCGTAGCTCAAGTTTTGGTCAATAAATGTAACCAATGGGCCAATTATCGCTTTTTTGAAATGAGCCTGATAAGAAGATTTCATTTTACGAAAGAAATTTATGATGGCTATGAGGATGAATACCATACATATGGTTGTGGCTATCCTTGCCACTTCTAAGTTACCAGCAATTATCATCGTCAAAATGGTAAATATGATCAATATACCGTAGATAATCCCAAGGAATTTTAGTTTACTGATAAGAAGTTTGCGTTGTTCTTCAAAAAATAACAACTTGGATTTAAGATCGATTTCGTAAAATGCCTTCAATTCGTTTTGGGTTACCATGTTGTTTTTTTTAATACTCCTTCGCTGCGCTTTGAATAGGTGAGTCTTATTGTTCTTGATAGGAATGGTGGGCAACAAAAAACCCGTTAGTTACCCACCCTACAAGAATTAACATTCAGGAATCGTCAACACATCATCGCTAAACGTGATCTCACAATGCTCTTCACTGTCTATCAATGGCAATCGTTCCTCCAAGCTGGCCGTCGGCACTGTCGGAATCACTTGACTTACCGGTAAACTGGCCCCGTTTTTCAAGTGATCGTACATCCGATCTAGGGCCTGACTGAGATAGTAATACAATGGAATTTGGGTATTGATATTATACTCTTGGTTTAAGCCATCAAAGTGATTGGCATTTTTAACCTCGATGTATACCAATTGACTATTGCTCTTGGTACTTTTGTTCAAACCATAATAAGCGCGCGCGCTATAATTAACATGCGCTAACGCATCATCTCGCCCATGTACGATAATCGTCGGTTTGCCGCGTAAATTGCCACTGGCAAAGATTTGCAAAATGCCTTTTTGAACACGCTGGTAATCTGCTGAAGCGTCACCTGTCAAAGGAATACCGGTATTCAGTGTTATGCCGGTTGTACCGGTTGCTAATTGCCGCAAACATAACGCTCCTTTCAAATAACCTTCAAGTTCGCCATTCGCATCAACGCTATTTCTAAAATTGATGCCTTCTTCTTCATTCCCCTCATTATTGATTAAATAGGTACCACTGCTATTTGGCAGGCCGTTACCGCTTTGAAAATCATCGGCTAAATCAGATAAGCTTTTGGCACTGGGTAAACTATTCCCTTCGCTACCCGCGTAGCTATAACCACATAAATTATCGACGACGCTAAAACGGCCATAAGCATTCGCATACACGTTAGCTAAACTGGCATAAACAAAAGCGGCCTCGTAATTATGGGCAATGACATTCGTCGTTTCCAAAGTGCCATACAAATTCAATCGCCTTTGTGCATCGGCAACTTGTGTTGTCAAGCTATTCCCGTCTATCAAACCGGTACGACGCAAGGCGATACAACGTCCAGATAAACCCATTGTGGTATTCGCACTGGCGCAAGGTTGATAAATATTATAATAGGTGATGACATCAAACAGCGTTTTGCGAAAGCGTTGATAAGAAAAGGTTTGATTGCCTTGTTTGATTGTTATCCCGTCGCCACTGTCTAAATCTCGCGGATTAATCATCGGCGCGGCTACCACGACGCCATCAATTAACTCTTGAGTATCCCGTTCAAGGGCGCGTAAAGCGGCTGCGCCGCCACTGGAAATGCTTGCAGCAATTACAAGGGTATTCGATGGCGTGAACGTTGATCTCAGCGTAGCTGTTGCTTGTTCATCTTCTTGATTTGCATCCGTTGTATCCGCATCGGCCGCTGATGCTTCCCCGCTTTCTTCCTCCAAATTGAGTACATAAAAGGCAAATTGAATGGCTTCCAAGACATTTTGCCCCCACTTAGCCTCCGGGTTTTGTTGAGAATGGGCCGATTTTAGGGCAATACGATAAGGATAAGTCGATTGATAGCCTGACAAATCCATTTCTGAGGAGGCTTGCGCTTTGAAATTACCCTGTTTTCCCACATCGGTTGCGATACCGCGTGTGCCATCAATTCGATTTATGGTATCCGTATTCAAATCATGTACGCCATTTCCCATACCTTTATCCGTATACGCAACAGCGCAGCGATTTTTTAATCCCCATTCAGTGCTGATTGCGCCATATACGCCCTGCGAATGAGGTGCCGGCGCGGCAACAATACAAGGATTATCTCGATCAAAATCACTGGGCACTTGTACCATCATAGTCACATTTTGATTGCCATTGCCATCATCAGCATAAGCGAAGTATTCTTTACCGGCCACTTTACCATCGGCGCTAGGGGTAGCGAATTGAGTCGCAACAGCGGGCCCATATAAACTGCCATATCCAGAAGTTGAACGCATATCTTGCGAAGCTTGATATTGATTAACGATAGTGGCAGTGCGAATTTCAGCCGCAGTTGGATTTTCTGGATCAGCCGCGACAGGGGCCGCGCCCATTAAGCCATTTTGCCCTAAACCGGCCGTCAACAGATCATCAGTGACACCATCGTAATATTGGGTAGACAGGATTTCAAATTGCTGTGATGATGACGATGAATCTGAACCATCGGATGACGTATTCGCTTCATCCTCGCCATCATCATCCAGCGCATTTTTTATTCCTGTAGCCGCGCCAGCGGCGAGAATCGCAATAACGACACCTGTACCATCGTCACAGCCTTTCAACACAGTGGCAGAAAAGCAGATTAAACTTGCTAAAAAAAGGGGTTTGAATGTTTTCATGGTTATCAGTGATGTAATGGTTATTTGAAAAATTTAAAAAAAATAAAACGCTTTCAACACAGAGAACACAGAGTACCACAGAGTACCACAGAGAATAACTCCTTGATTTTTAAAATGATATTATGATATAAATAAAACGCACAACCCCGAAGGGGTTTTCAGGCTAAAGTTTCGCTCGCGAAACTTTAGCCTGAAAATGTGAATAGCCCCAGGTGGAACCTGGGGTTCCTAGCCATGCAGTTTTAATCTTGTCGTTATCGGTTTTAATCCTTTATTATATACAACCCTTGTAGTTATACATTCTCTCGTAAGCTTGAATTTTTTAATATACACGCCATTTAAACACAAGCGTCTTTGCCACCAATCAAACAGATAATCGGCAACAGATATAACATAACCAATTGATTTTAAAAAGGAGTTCTTAAAAAATGACTCAATACAAAATCCGTCCTTTTAAAAGGGGAAATCATAGCCTTGCGCTGATTTTAGCGTTGGCTATGCCCTCCCTGTCTATAGCCTTACCTAACCAGGCTCTGATGACGCAATCCATACCGTCTAGTTTTGCTGATTTGGTTGAACAGGTGCGGCCGGCCGTTGTCAGTATTGTCACAACGAAAAATAGCAAGAGTTTCTTGCAGGAATTTCAACATCCCCGCATACCCAAAAACTTACCGTTTGAGGACTTTTTCCAGAAAGACAAACCGTTGGATGAATTTTTTCGCCGCTTTTTTGAGCGTGAATCCTTTCAAATGAACAGAAACGGGCAGCCTCATAAAAGCAGTGGTTTAGGCTCTGGTTTTATTTTTAACGCGGATGGCTTGGTTGTCACTAACCATCACGTTATAGAAGGGGCCGATGAGATTACGGTTAAGCTGCACGATGACAGTAAACACACAGCAACCGTGATAGGGCATGATGCGAAAACCGATCTCGCCTTGCTGTCGATTGAGGTGGATGAACCATTGTCTTTTCTCTCTTTTGGTAACAGCGATCAAGCGCGTGTTGGTGATTGGGTGATTGCTGTCGGTAATCCCTTTGGTTTTAGCGAAACCTTCACCGTGGGGATTATTTCAGCGCGTGGGCGTGATATTCAATCGGGCCCCTACGATGATTTTATTCAGATCGATGCCTCTATTAATAAAGGCAATTCTGGTGGCCCGCTTTTAAATCGCCAAGGTGAAGTCATTGGTATCAATACTGCTATCTATTCGCCTACTGGCGGTAATGTGGGCATTGGCTTTGCCTTACCGTCTGCCATTGCCATACCCGTAATTGAACAATTGCGGGAACATGGCAGTGTTGAACGCGGTTGGTTGGGTGTGCAAATTCAATCCGTCACTGATGAGATTGCCGATAGTCTCGGTATGGATAACAGCGAAGGGGCGCTAGTGATTGAAATATTACCCGATACGCCAGCAGAAAAAAGCGACATTTTGGCCGGTGATGTGATTATTGCAGTCAACGGTAAAACGGTAAAAAATGCGAAAAAGCTTTCTCGCATGATTGCTGATGCCAAGGCAGGTGATACGGCCCAGCTGACAGTTTGGCGACACGGTTCAAGGAAAACCATTAGCGTCATCTTAGGGCGCATGTCAGGTGAAGAAACAATAGTCACCACCACTCAAGGCGAACAATCCGCCAGCGATGTACTGGGCTTAACGTTGTCAGAAATGACAGAACAGACTCGTCAGCAATATCAATTATCTAACGATCTGGAAGGGATTGTCATTGTTGACGTTGAAAACAACAGCCATGCCGCAAAAACCGGTTTGCAAGCAGGTGATGTGATCATGATGGTTAATCAAAATCCAGTCTCTAGGGTAGAAGATGTGGTGAGAGAAGTAGAAAAAGCCACTAATGCCGAGCGTAAAAGAGTGTTATTGTTCATTAACAGCAAAGGCACACAACAATTTGTGACAGTGAAGATTGAATAACCTCTGTAGGGTGGGTAAGCGAAAACGATTTGATATTCGATGCGGATAAATCGAACCAAACGCTTGCCCACCATTGTAAAAAAGCCCTTTGGCTCACTTGAGCCAGAGGGCTTTTTTTTGGCTTTTATCTAGCGTCAATCAGCGCAATCAGCGCAATCAGCGTTCTATTTTGATTTCCATTCATTTTTGGGATAGTGATATAGTATAAATAATATGATAAACAAAACGCCGTTCAAACTGATGATAGCCTGATTAACACTAATTAAAATCAGTGTCATCAACGTGCTATACTTTGATAACTGATAACTGATAACTGATAACTGATAACTGATGAATACTTTTTTCCATTCACTGCGAGGCAAACTCATATTATTATTTCTCGCAGTTTCGCTTATTCCACTCATGACTGTTGGCTGGTTAGCCTACACTCAAGCCCAAAATGCTTTGAAGAGTGAAGTCATCAATAAATTGATCGCTGTGCGTGATATCAAAGCTAAACAAATTGCTAAATATTTTGATGAACGCTTGATCGATGTCAAAGTGTTATCTAAAAATCCTGCCATGATTGATGCTGTATACGCATTAAATGATGCGAACTATGCCAGTATGAAGGCCTTGAAGACGGACGATGTTGGGGCGATGAAACAGTATCGAACTTTATATTTGGGTAAACCCAAGCAAGAAGATGCGAATGATGGCAGTACTTATAGTGCCGTCCATGCCAAATACCACGCCGTATTCAAAGAATATAAAGAAGCTTACGGCTACTCTGATCTGTTTATCGTCGAACCCCATACTGGCACTATTATCTATAGTGTCGAAAAAGAGGATGACTTTGGCACTTCTCTAAAGAAAGGCCCTTATGCTGATACCAATATCGGCCATGTTTTCAAGAAAACGGTTATTGCGACAGAGCGTGATATCACGCGATTTGCAGATTTTGCTTACTATGAACCTTCTAAAGAGCCTGCCTCCTTCGTCGCGTCGCCCATCTTTCAAGATTCTGAAATAATGGGAGTCTTGATCTTTCAACTGCCAACCGAACAGATCAATGCCATCATGCAAGAACGTACCGGCCTTGGTGATACGGGTGAAACTATCTTGATCAGTTCTGATGATTTTCTCTTGCGTTCAGACTCGCGCTTTTTTAAAGAGAGTAGCCTTCTCAAACAAAAAATCTATACCAAAGCCACTCGCGCTTCTGCTGTTGGTGAAACGGGCGTGAAAACCATGATTGATTATCGCGGTGAATCCACCATCGTTGCTCACACACCGCTTAATATTTCGGGTGTTCGCTGGTCATTAAACGCCAAAATCGATCAAGCTGAAGCCTTCGCAGCTGTTCATCATATGTTAATCTGGATAATCAGCATTTTAGGGATCGGCACTGTCATCGTGATAAGCATCGCTTTATTTTTTAGCCAGTCTATCGCGAAACCGGTACGGAAAATGACTGAGATTGCTCGCCAATTAGCGGCAGGCAACATGAACTTAACCGTGAATGTGAAGAGTCGTGACGAAATTGGCATGATGGCTAACGCCTTTCGACAGATGATTGCCAATCAGCGCATGGTGATTGAAGACATTGATCAAGTGGCTCAAGGATTAGCAACCGGCAACCTCAGTGTCACACCTCAATCTGACTATCCGGGAGATTTTAGCCAAATCAAAATCGCCTTAGAAACCGCCTTAGCTAACCAACGAAAAGTGATTGAAGATATTGTCCAAGTTTCTCAAGGCTTAGCGGAAGGTAATCTGCGCGTCACACCTCAGTCTGAATATTCAGGAGATTTTATTCAAATCAAACTGGCACTACAAACCGCTTTATCCAATCTAGGAAGAGTGATTGAAGATATTGTCCAAGTCTCTCAAGGATTAGCTGAGGGTAATTTGCACGTTATGCTCATGTCTGAATACAGGGGCGACTTTCTCCAGATTAAAACGGCCCTTGATACCGCTTTATCTAACCAACGTGCCGTGATTGAGGATATTGTCCAAGTTTCTCAAGGCTTAGCTGAAGGCAAGCTACAAGTGATGCCTGAAGGAGAATACCAAGGCGACTTTATCCAAATCAAACAAGCCCTCGAAATGGCTTTATCCAACCAACGGATCGTGATTGAAGATATTGTCCAAGTGTCTCAGGGATTAGCCGAAGGCAACTTCAGTATCAGGCCGTCTCAAGAATACAGGGGAGACTTGAGCCAAATCAAACAGGCCCTCGAAATCGCTTTGTCTAATCAACGGACAGTGATTGAAGATATTGTTCGCGTATCCCAAGGATTAGCCGAAGGCAACCTCAGCGTCAAACCCTCTCAAGAATACCGAGGAGATTTTCTCCATATCAAAAATGCCCAAGAAACTGCCTTGTCCAACCAACGAGTGGTTATTGAAGATATGGTTCAAGTCTCTCAAGGATTAGCAGTGGGTAATCTACATACTCAGTCTAAAGCGCAATATCGAGGAGACTTTATCCAAATCAAACAGGCCTTAGAACTCGCCTTGTCTAACTTACGTCTGGTTGTAGAAGATATTGTTCACGTTTCTCAGGAATTAGCAGAAGGTAGCCGTGATGTCATGCCTCATGCGGAATACCAAGGCGATTTTATCCAAATTAAAGAGGCTCTTGAAACGGCAGCCGCTAAACTCGCTGGCGCTATGGCCAAAAATACCGTTCAAGATTGGCTCAAAACAGGACAAACGCAGTTAAATGATCAAATGAGAGGCGAATTGGATAAGGTGAAACTGGCTAAGAACATTATTTCCTTTATCACCACTTATGTCGAAGCGCAAGTCGGCTTATTTTATCTGCTAGAAGAACCTAACCCGCACCAAAGCCCCTATCTAAAAATCATCGCCAGTTATGCCTATACCGCGAATGAGAAAATACCGAATCAATTTCTATTAGGTGAAGGATTAGTAGGGCAAGCCGCCTTAGAACAAAAAATGATTTTCCGTTCCCACCGGCAGGAAGAATATACCTATATTATTCAGTCTGGACTCTCACAAGCCGTACCGCGCTATGTCATCCTCATGCCCTTTTTGTATGACAATCAAGTTAAAGGGGTGATTGAAATCGGTTTAGCGAAAGCACCCACTGTTATTCGACAACAGTTTTTAGAACAAGTCATGCCGAGTATTGGCATAGCGGTGAATACTGCCGAATCCCGCACACGGCTGCAAGCCCTGTTGGAACAAAGCCAAAGACAGACGGAAGAACTACAAACGCAGTCAGAAGAATTGCAAGCGCAACAAGAAGAAATGCAACAGATTAATGAACAGTTGCAAACTCAACAGGCCGACTTACAACATAAACAGGAATCCCTTCAGCAGCAAAATGAAGAATTGCAAAGTCAATCCGAAGAAATGCAAAGTCAATCAGAGGAATTACAAACCCAACAGGAAGAATTGAAACAAACCAATGAAGAATTGGAAGAGCGCACCAAAGAGTTAGAACGACAAAAAGAGGATATCCAACACAAGAATTTAGCCCTTGAAAAAACCCAAGTGGAGATAGAAAAGGCGAAATCGGCGATTGAAATCAAAGCCAAGGAATTAGAATTAGCCAGCCAATACAAATCCGAATTTCTGGCCAATATGTCGCATGAACTCCGCACACCGTTAAACAGTCTGTTGATTCTCGCGCAATTGTTGGCCAACAATAAGCCCCGCAATTTAACTGAGAAACAGGTTTCCTACGCTCAAACCATTCAAAGTGCCGGTTCTGATTTGCTAACACTGATCAATGACATATTGGATTTATCCAAAGTTGAAGCCGGTAAAATGGAAGTCAATGTTGAACCGTTATCGCTCAGCGATTTGCTAGAAACGCTTGAACAAAAATTCCGTCCATTAGCGCAAGAGAAAAGCCTGGATTTTCATATCCAACTCGCTGAAGGCTTACCCGCTTTTTTACAAACTGACGGGCAACGGCTGAAACAAATCCTGAATAATATGCTCTCCAATGCTTTTAAATTCACAAGCCTTGGCAAAATTGTCTTGAGTATACAAAGGGTTATCAGTGAACAGTTATCAGTAAACAGTTGTCAGTTATCAAATAAAGCGCCTTTTGATGGGGAAACAAAGGATTTGATAGCCATCAGTGTGATTGATACGGGAATTGGCATTCCCAAAGACAAACAACAAGTGATCTTTGAAGCATTCCAACAAGTAGATGGCACCACCAGTCGCAGCTATGGTGGCACGGGCCTCGGTTTATCTATTTCCCGCCAGTTAGCGCGACTGCTTGGCGGTGAAATCACCCTGCACAGTGAAGAAAGTTCCGGCACCACTTTCACCTTGTCTTTGCCAGAAACCCTGTCCATGCCGCTCAGCGTTTCCATGAGTGTACCAGATAACGTTTCAACTTTACCGCCTCCAAGCTCAGAACAGTTAGAAGAACATTCAAGCCTCGAATCGCCGCCGCATGACATAGATGACGATAGGGCTTCTCTAACCCCTGAAGACAAATCTCTTTTAATCATTGAAGATGATCCTAAATTTTCCAGTATTCTCATGGAATTAGGGCGAGAAAAAGACTTTAAATGTCTACTTGCCGAAGAGGGGCGAAGTGGCCTACAATTAGCAGGAGAATACCAACCCAATGCCATTATTCTTGATATCGGTTTGCCGAATTTGGATGGTTGGACGGTTCTCGAAAAACTGAAAGACAATCCCGAAACGCGGCATATTCCCGTGCATTTCATTTCAGCGGTAGAACAAAATACCCTGAATGCCACCAAAATGGGGGCCATCGGTTTTTTGCAAAAACCAGTCAACATGGAGCAACTTGGAGAAGTCTTCAAAAAAATAGAACACTTTATTAGCAAGGCAGTTAAGGAAGTCTTGGTGATTGTGGATAACGAACCGCATCAACAAAAGATTTTGGAATTAGTTGAAGGTGAGGATATCCAAACCACCTTAGCAGTGACAAGAGCGGCCGCTTTAGGGCAGCTTCGCGAAACCTTTTTTGATTGCGTTATCCTAGATATGGATATAGAACAAGGTTCTGGCGGCCAATTGCTAGAAAATATGCAACAACAAGAAGGCTTATGCGAAACCCCGCTGATTGTTTATACAGAACGTGACTTGACAGCAGAAGAAGAAGCGTTATTGCTACGATGTGCAGATCGTTTGCCAGTGAAAGCCGTCAGTTCGTCAGAACATTTATTAGATGAAGCCACCTTATTTCTCCATCAAGTCGAAGCCAACTTGCCTACCCAAAAACGCCAAATGTTGCGGATGGTACATGATAAAGAATCCATTTTAGATCAGAAAAAGGTATTGATTGTCGATGATGATGTACGCAATGTGTTTGCTTTGGCAACGGTGCTGGAAGAAAGAAACATGGAAGTGGTTGCTGGCAATAATGGCTTAGAAGCCTTAACCTTATTAGAAGAACATCCCGATATCAGTATTGTGTTAATGGACATCATGATGCCCGAAATGGATGGCTATGAAGCCATGCGAAAAATCAGAGCGCAACCCCAGTATCGCAAATTGCCGATTATTGCCTTGACAGCAAAAGCCATGAAAGGCGATAAAGCGAAATGCCTTGACGCGGGCGCGAATGATTATTTATCTAAGCCAGTCGATACTGAGAAACTGATTTCATTAATGCGGGTGTGGTTATATCGATGATTTGGTGGGCAACAAAAACCCGTTATTCTAAGTACTGAAGCACAAGTTTTCAGGTATTTTCTTTTATGTAGGGTGGGTAACGTGTTTTTGTTGCCCACCAAATTGATCTGAAAAAGTTTAAGTTATGCCCATGTGCATATCCAATGGTGGGCAGCAAAAAGACGCTACCCACCCTACGAAGATTGAGTTTTCAGGTATTTTCTTTTATGTAGGGTGGGTAACGTGTTTTTGTTGCCCACCAAATTGATCTGAAAAAGTTTAAGTTATGCCCATGTGCAGATCCAATGGGGCCGGCACAAAAAGACGCTACCCACCCTTTGAGATTGAGTTTTCAGGTATTTTCTTTTATGTAGGGTGGGTAACGTGTTTTTGTTGCCCACCAAATTGATCTGAAAAAGTTTTTCACGCAAAAGTTTTGCGCGCAAAACTTTTGCGTGAAAAGTTATACCCATGTGCAGATCCAATGGGGCCGGCACAAAAAGACGCTACCCACCCTTTGAGATTGAGTTTTCAGGTATTTTCTTTTATGTATTTCACGCGCGTCGTGAAGCTCCGCTTCACGACGCGCGTGAAATGGTGGGTAACGTGTTTTTGTTGCCCACCAAATTGATCTGAAAAAGTTTTTCACGCAAAAGTTTTGCGCGCAAAACTTTTGCGTGAAAAGTTATGCCCATGTGCAGATCCAATGGGGCCGGCACTGAACAGAAGAATAAATTTAGCTTCATCACCTGGTTTCTACCCTATCTCGCAATCGAACCCATGCTATCAGCAGGATTGCCAGAATATCATTTTGATCCAGCGGGCTTGTTTCGGTATATTTGGGGGTTGCTTGAATCCGAATGCATCCTATTAATTGTCAATCAGGGCTTAGCAGAAGCCAGACTTCAAGAACAACTCTTTGAATTTGAAGCACTTTCTGCCGAAAAGCTTGGACTCTTAGACAGTCCATTTAAAGCATTTCACTATCCACGTTATGGTTGGGTATTGTTTAAATCTGAAACCAAGGCATAATTAACCACACGACAAATTGTAAGAATCAATAAGTACTGAAGCACAAATAAACAGGTATTTTAATTAAAAGAAACAACCAAGAAGAGGGGCAACCACAAGGGATTGCCCCCTACGGGCGGTTCGTAGGGGCAATCCCTTGTGGTTGCCCTTTGCGGTAAAATACCTGTTTATTTGTGCTTCAGTACTTAGTTATGTTAAATTAAAAAAAGGCTGTTGGCTTTCAGGACTCCCACAGTTTGCTTACTTTAAATTGACGCCCTTTGATCTTGGTATTTTGTAGGTGTTTTAATACCTTATTGGCTATTGTTCTGTCTAACGCCACGTATGAATAGAAGTCAAAAATATTGATTTTCCCAACCTGAGTGC
>QNEL01000124.1 GCA_003645185.1 Candidatus Parabeggiatoa sp. nov. 3 | reverse complement strand
AGACGGCTACCATGAAACCCATTATGGCTTCAGTGAGTCAACCGGAAATGGTGGCTATGGCAGAGTGGTTAGCTTCCTTAGCAGGCGATGAAGGAACAGCAGGTGACGCGACGCTGATGGCAGAAGGTGAAAAACTCTATAAGAGCGAAAACACCAACTGTATCACTTGTCATGGTGCGGATGCGAATACACCGCTACGTTCTGAGGTGTTTCCCAAGCTCGCCGCGCAAAACAAGGACTACATGATCGCTCAAATGAAAGATATCAAGAGCGGAACGCGTGATAATGGCAACAGTGCCGCTATGGCGGGGATAATGCAATCAGTCAGTGAAGCTGATATGGTAGCCCTTGCTGAATGGTTAACTTCCTTGAACGGGCCCAGTGCCAAAGAAGTGGTTATCGAGGCATCAGAACGTTTGAGCCTAGAAACGGCTGTTGAGGATAAAACCTCGGCAAAACCGACTGTCGTTCCTAAACCGACTACCGTTCTTATTCCCCAAGAAGTCATTAGAGAAGCGATATCGCTTAATGGAGAAGCCTTATACACCAGCAGAGGTTGTGTGGCCTGTCATGGTGCTGATGCTAAAACACCCTTGACACTAAACTATCCCCAAATAGCTGGACAAAGCTATGCGTATCTGGTCACTCAAATGGTGAACATTAAGAGTGAAACGCGTGAGAATGGTCAGACGGCAGCCATGAAACCCTTTATGGCCTCAGTGAGTCAGGCGGAAATGGTAGCTATGGCAGTGTGGTTAGCATCTTTAGCAGGCGATGAAGGAACAGCAGGTGACGCGACGCTGATGGCAGAAGGTGAAAAGCTTTATAAGAGCGAAAACACCAACTGTATTACTTGTCATGGTGCTGATGCGAATACACCGCTACGTTCTGAGGTGTTTCCCAAGCTCGCCGCGCAAAGCAAGGACTACATGATCGCTCAAATGAAGGATATCAAGAGCGGAGCGCGTGATAATGCTAACAGTGCCGCTATGGCGGGGATTATGCAATCAGTCAGTGAAGCCGATATGGCAGCCCTTGCTGAGTGGTTAGTTTCCTTGAATGGCCCCAGTGCGACAGAAAGGGTTGTTATCAAGCAGCCAAGTGTCGAGACGACAACAACACCTAGAATGAAACTGCCAACACAAGTGAAACCCATTGTTGTTCCAACCCCTCCCCCTGGCAGCCTAGCCAAAATGAAGGTTGAGGGAGAAACGTTGTACAACAGCAAAGGTTGTGTTGCCTGTCACGGTGCTGATGCTAAAACGGCCCTGATGCCAAACTATCCTAAGATGGTTGGACAAGGCTATGCGTATTTGGTCACTCAGATGATGAATATTAAGAGTGGTGCGCGTGACAATGGGCAAACGGCAGCCATGAAACCCTTTATGGCCTCAGTGAGTGAGGATGAGATAGTGGCTATGGCAATGTGGTTAGCTTCTTTAGCTGTCGATGAAGGAACAGCAGGTGACCCGACGCTGATGGCAGAAGGTGAAAAGCTTTATAAGAGCGAAAACACCAACTGTATCACTTGTCATGGTACTGATGCGAATACACCGCTACGTTCTGAGCATTTTCCCAAGCTCGCCGCGCAAAACAAGGACTACATGATCGCTCAAATGAAGGATATCAAGAGCGGAACGCGTGATAATGCTAACAGTGCCGCTATGGCGGGGGTTATGCAATCAGTCAGTGAAGCTGATATGGTAGCTCTTGCTGAATGGTTAGCCTCCTTGAACGGGCCTAGTGTCACCAAGAAAGCGGTTATCAAGTCAACACCTGATATACCAGAGGCGATCAGCAAAATACAGTCCATTCTCAAACCAATAATAGCTCCCAAGCAAGATGGTGCAACGTTATACAACGAAAAAGGCTGTGTCGCCTGTCACGGTTCTGAAGGTAAAATGCCTATTCTGTTGGCCTATCCCAAGCTTGCAGGACAGAACCTAGACTATGCGCTTGTTCAACTGAAAGACATCAAAAGCGGTGTGCGTAACAATGGGCAGAGCGTGGTCATGAAAGGGATTATGCAGGGTGTCAATGAGGAAGAGATGACCATAATTGCACAGTGGTTAACTTCTTTGCCTCAAGAACACGGTGTTGCAACGGATGCCACATTAGCCGCTAAAGGGGCAAAACTCTACAAGGAGAAAACTTGTGTGGCTTGTCATGGTAAAGATGCCCAAACCCCTGTTATGACAAACTATCCAAAACTGGCAGGACAGAACCCAGATTATGCCATTGCTCAGATGAAAGATATCAAAAGCGGTGTGCGTAATAATGGTTTGAGTGTCGCCATGAAAGGGGTGATGCACCTAGTTAATGATGAAGAGATAGAAGCCATTGCACAGTGGTTGGTTTCCCCGGTAGAACAAATAGTAGAACCGCCACCAGTTGTTGTAGAACCGCCACCAGTTGTAGAACCGCAACCTGTTGTAGAACCGCAACCTGTTGTAGAAGGATCAGCTTGTAAAACTGAAAACTTAGTCAAACCTGAAGGTTGGAAGATGGCACCTGAAACAAAGGAAGCATTGGCTTTGGAGCCAGATTTGGAAAACGGCTTGGATATTTATGAACTCTGTGCAGCTTGTCACTTGGATGAAGGTTGGGGAAGACCAGATGGCACCTTTCCACAATTGTCAGGGCAACATCGCACAGTGCTCATCAAACAATTAGCTGATATTCGGGCACTTAACCGCGACAACCCGACTATGTATCCCTTCGCATTACCCAGATCAATAGGCGGGCCTCAGTCTGTAAGCGATGTCACAGCCTATATTGCTAAATTGCCCATGAATCCTGAAAATGGTGTTGGGCCTGGGGATGATTTGGTACACGGCGAACAGTTGTACAAGGATAACTGTGTTAAATGTCACTGTGGAAATGGAGAGGGCAATGCTGAAAATTACTACCCGCGTATCCAAGGACAGCATTATAAATATATGCTGCGTCAATTTGAATGGATTCGTGACGGTAAACGGCGAAACGCTAATCCTGATATGGTGGAGCAAATTAAGGGCTTTTCAGACAGGGATATGAAGGCAGTGGTAGACTATGCTTCTCGTCTCAAACCGCCTCCAGAGGATTTAGGGCTTCCAGGGTGGCTCAATCCAGACTTTAATTAAGTGAGTCCTTTTGGCGTGTAGTTATCCAGACATCTGGATGGGGATAGAACGCTGATTTTGATGAAAATTGGCGTTCTATTGCTTAACTATTTATTTTTCAACACAGAGAACACAGAGGAACACAGAGTTTCACAGAGGATTTGACTCTAATTGAAGCTTCTGTATTGTGCTGTGTGCCATTTATGAGGTAAGGGGTTTTTGTTCAGGCACTAATTACCCAATATTCTGACAATCCATATCTTATTCAAGCATTTTCATGATCAAGTTGACAGGAGACAATATGGTTAAAACAAAATGGATGACTGCCAGTATTTTTTTAGCCATTGTCAGTTTGAACAATGGCGTTATTGCTGAAGACATCGTGTTTCAAGAACCTAAACCAGATAGCGTGGTTGAAGAATCGGAAATCACACAACCGCTTTATACAAGCACAGCAGATGAAGTGCAACCGCAAAATCAGTCACAAGCAGATGAAGTGCAACCGCAACAAAATCAGTCACAAGCAAATCAGTCACAAGCTGTGCAACAACAAAATCAAAATCAGGCTCAACAATTGTACCAATTGAAAGGTTGTAATGCTTGTCATGGTATTGATGCTAAATCGCCTAGCCAACCCCTTTACCCCAAACTCGCTGGACAAAATCAGGAATACATCATTGCACAAATGCAAGATTTCAAAACCGGTGCGCGTAACAATGGGCTGAGTGCCGTTATGAGAGGTAGCCTCTCTCCTATCAAGCATGATGATGAGATAAAAACAATTGCTGAGTGGTTAGCCTCGTTGACTGTTGAAGTTGAGATCACAGAAACGGCCAAGGGAGCAAAGTTATACAAAAGTAAAAACTGTCATGCTTGTCATGGCGACAAGGCTAACAATCCAATTTTGTCATACTTTCCCAAGCTGGCAGGACAAAACTATAAATATGCCATAGCCCAAATGAAAGACATCAAGAGAGGTAAACGTAAAAACGGTTCTAGTGTTGTTATGAAAGGCATTATGTCTAAAGTGAGTGACGACGAGATAATCATCATTGCTAAATGGCTAGAATCAATTGAGAAAAAAGAGTAGGCCAGTTGTTCTTAAATAAGTGTTTGAAAAATTTAACATTTTAACAATTTATTTTATTCCGTTGTTGTAGGGGCGAACCTGTGTGTTCGCCCTTTTTTGCAAATATCAAATAAGTGTTTGAAAATTTTAACATTTTAACAATTTATTTTATTTCGTTGTTGTAGGGGCGAACCTGTGTGTTCGCCCTTTTTTGCAAATATCATTATACCCACATTCATCAAAAGGATTCAAAATGGGAAAAGCTATCGCATTTCGTTTATTGACAATAATAGCCATACTGTTATTTATCGTAATCTATTTTTCACCGATTTGGTGGGTGAAACTTGAAGCCCCAGCTTATCCCAATGGGGTACCGATTAACTTCCATGTTAATGGTGTATTCAACGGTAAGCCAGTCACTGAGGGGGAGCTATGTGATCAACTCATGATACAGGTACATGAGATGGATGTGATCAATCACTTTATAGGTATGTATCCTACTGCTACCCCTGCGCCTATTGAACGTGCCTTTTCACAATTTTTATTTGCTTTTTTGATAACGCTGTTAGTTGTCTTTATGATATCGGGGCGAAAGCTTCAAGCAGCGGCGCTTGGTGTCGGTTTGAGTATTATTGTCGCTTGGGCGTATCTCACACTATTCACGCCTGGGGGCGTTACCTTGATGTCGGAAGGCTACCAACAATTTGTGCAATGTGATATGGATATGGAGGCAGAGGAAATCGAAGACTGGAGCGGCTTTTATACCATGCAGGAAAGCTACAGAGCATCCTTGAGCAAGACTCTCCAACCCCGCACTAAAACGGAAGAGATGGTTGCTATTATGACAACAGTGACTTATGTGGTGATCGGTGTCTTGATTGTCAGTATGCTCCTATTTCTCGTGGGCATCCTCATGAAAAATAACTTGTTTTACTGGTTGTTGGTGATAATACCTATGTTATTGCCTGTGTTTTTCGTGTTGGAATATGCCGGCTGGCTGTGGTGGGTTGGTCATAATCTGGGAGAATGGGGCCCTTTTTCTATTCCGCCATTCATGCCGACAGTCCTTGGTGAGGCTGTAATCAGTCTCGGTGGTACAGGAGGACGATTTATGACGCATTCCTACCCCAACTATGGATATGGTTTGATGCTCTTATCTTCGGTGCTGCTGATATTTGCGAGCGTGTTGCGACGTAAGCAGTTGCGGGAAATGGTGCAGTAAGGGCAAACCTTTGGCATTATTTTGAATTAAGTACTGAACCATAAATTTTCAGGTATTTAAAAAAACAGAAAAGGGGCAACCACAAGGGATTGCCCCTACACAATGTCATGTAGGGGCAATCCCTTGTGGTTGCCCTTGGTTGTTAAATACCTGTTTATTTGTGCTTCAGTACTTAAATCAATGATTGTAGGGCGAACAGAAGTGTTCGCCCTTTTTTTCTTAATCAATTAAAAATCAATGGTATACAGTGATTTTACGTTAAAACGAGTGAAGGCCGAACTGAATATCAAGCTGATTGAGGATGAAGTCCTTTTTCCTCAGATTGAGGAAATTGAAATCAGTCCATTTTTGGAAACGACGTTAAAAAGAAATGTGCCACTGGCTTTAGCCATTAATACCGAAAAAGCGCGATCTGAATTGATCATTGCTAATATCTTGTTGGAAGTCAAAGAACAATTGAAAAATGAGATCAGTTTCTTTTCGGGCATAGACTTGAATGTTGATAAAGATAAAGGATTAACCGGTTATTGTGATTTTATTTTAAGTCGCTCGAAAGAACAATTTTATTTAGAAGCTCCGGTTGTCACGATAGTCGAAGCTAAAAATGATAATATGAGTAGTGGATTAGGCCAATGTATTGCGGAAATGTACGCCGCAAAACTCTTTAATCAAAAAGACGGTCAGGAAATCGCTTGTATTTATGGCGCAGTCACCACCGGTGATGAATGGAAATGCCTGAAATTATTAGGAGAAACTGCCTATATTGATCTGACAAAATACTATATAAATGAGATTAAAACGATTCTCGCTATTTTGGTAGAAATGCTTAAACAATAGGCAGAACCAGTTGTACAATGTGGGCTTATAAAGTTAAGATATAGATGTTCATAAAAATAATTTCAACGTTGGGGCGAACACGCAGTTGGGGCGAACACGCAGTTGGGGCGAACACGCAGGTTCGCCCCTACAAAACGTGGTTTTGTAGGGGCATACCTGCGTGTCTGCCCTTGTGACCTGCGTGTCTGCCCTTGTGAAATTAGCGTTCTATCCGTTTTGCTCATCGATCAATACGGCAGATAGCATACACCTGTTCAAACAGTGTTAATGACTGAGAATGGATTATGCGAATAAAAAAACTTCACTTAGAAAATATTGGCGTATTTGATAGCCTCAATTTAGAATTTCAGCCACATCAGGGTAAAGCGGAAATACATATTTTTACAGGAAAAAATGGGACTGGAAAAAGTACCTTATTGTATGCCTTAGCAAGCGCATATAACGAGGGTAACAATGAACTCTTACGTCAAAGATTTCAAACACCCTCTTTAAATCCCTTAGTTGAAGTCTTCATTGAAACAAATAATGAAACGGTTTCTCGTTGTCTGACGCACAAGCTTTCAGTTGCTCAATCGACTCAAAATAATGGACAAGCTTTTGCGTATTCTGGGAATCGTGCTTTGAAATCTTATCCATTATCCGGTATTCAAGAAATAACCGAAAGCCCTTTTGATCAAGCACTTTCTTTTGTTAATTCAACAGACTCAGCAATCTTGAATAAATGGATTGTCTATAACAAAGCGAAAGAAGCTTTTGCATTGATGAAAAATGAACACCTTAAAGCTGAAAAATATCGAACCACTATACAGCACATTGAAAGCGTTGTAACAGAAATCGTTGGCTTTAACATTGAATTTATCCTTGAAACAGAACAAATATTTAATGTTGTTCTTAACATTGAGGGGCAACGCCTAGAATTGGATGTTCTACCGGATGGGCTCAAATCCATTATCAGTTGGATTGCTGATCTCTTTATGCGTCTGGATCGAATGCCAACTACAGATGATAATAGTCTTTTAGAACGTCATTTTATTTTATTCTTGGATGAAATTGAGATTCACTTGCACCCAGCTTGGCAACGGCAGATTTTGCCAGTAATACAAAAATGCTTCCAAAATACCAAGGTTTTTGTATCCACCCATTCACCTTTTGTAGTCGCTTCCATCAGTGACGCTTACGTGTATAAATTCAAATTAGAAAACAGTGTCTCTCGTTTAGACAGTGTTGAAGAATCTAAGGCGGGTAGTAGTCTTTTATTGGTATTAGACGAAGTCTTTGATATTGATGAATTATTTGACAAACTAAAGTTTGTACGAAAAACAAGTGATAATTGAAATGAGACTAACCTATTTAAGTTGCTTTCTAAGCATTTTGATAACCTTGCCCTGTTGGGCTACCCCTACCTATCCCCCTTTCCAACCCCTGCTTGATGCTGTTAAACCCAATGAAACTTTTATCCCACCGCCGGGCATTTATGCCGGCCCCATAATCATAGAAACGCCCATAACGATTGATGGGCAAAATAAAGTAACGATTGATGCTGGGGGGAGCGATAGCGTCGTTTATATAGATACCGATGGGGCTCAATTGCGTAATTTACATCTCACTCATTCGGGTGAATCCCATAATAAAATTGATGCCTGTATTCAAGTGCGAGGGAATTTCAATATTATCAAGGATAACTTGCTTGATGATTGTCTTTTTGGGATTGATTTGCAACAGTCAGATTACAACATCGTGCGACGCAATCGTATTCGTTCTAAACCCTTTTCATTGGGATTACGCGGCGATGCGATTAGATTGTGGTATAGCAAGGGCAATAAAATTACCGATAACGATATTCGTGATTCCCGTGATACCGTTGTCTGGTATTCCAAAAATAATCTGATAAAAGGGAATACCTCTATCGGCGGCCGATACGCATTACACTTTATGTATAGTCGCTTTAATCAGGTTGAAGATAACCGTTACCATGATCATTCAGTCGGTATTTTTTTGATGTACAGCGATGATGTTGAAGTGCGCGGTAATCAGATTTACCATTCATTAGGCGCGACAGGCATGGGGATAGGCTTTAAGGAATCCAGCAATGTCACTATCGAAAACAATCAGATTGTCTATTGTGCCACGGGTATTTATTTAGACGTTTCACCCTATCAACCGGATACCACGAATCAAATCATTGCCAACGAAATCGCTTATAACACTATTGGCATACTGTTTCATAATGATTGGCAAGGCAATATTTTCAAGCATAATCAATTTAAAGGCAATCATACCCAAGTCGCAGTACAAGGCGCGATGACGGCGAACCGCAATGTTTGGGAAAATAACTATTGGGATGACTACAGCGGCTTTGATCGCAATCGTGATGGTATAGGTGATACGCCTTATCAACTTTACGCTTACGCTGATCAACTCTGGATGGATGTGCCATCAGCACAATTTTTCAAAGGTTCAGTGGTATTAGAAATTCTGAATTTTTTAGAACGTCTCGCACCCTTTTCTGATCCGGTGATGATATTAGAGGATTCAAAGCCTGTCATTAAAAATTAAATCATGGGGCAAAAATGGATTGATTTAATTGTGAATTGTGAATGACTTCATTTTCAAAATCGCAACAAACTCACGCCCACCATTTTAGCGTTTAGGGAATTGTAGGGTGGGTAACGTGTTTTTGTTGCCCACCATTTAGCTCATCGCGAAGTTGCCCACAAATCAGGGCCTTATTCGTTTATCGGCCCGTGCTTAGGCATAAAGCATTTAAATTGAACAATTTCTAAAGATTAATATTGAATAAATTATGATGTGGTAATTTGCAAAGCAAATTACCCGTTATTTTGCAATTAAGCGAGTAAAAAAGCCCCGATAATCTACGATTCATCATGATTAATGATCTTGAATTGAGCAAATATCCTAATGAATACATAGTATTAGCTTTGTTTTTCATCAATTTGGCTCGTTTATTGCCTTTGTATTAGCATTCTAAAAATATTCAGAAAGTAAGTAATATCAACAATAAAATATATTTATTGAATAATTTTTTATTGCATTTTTAAAAAACACACAAATAAGCACCATTTTGCTAATCCTCTCAAACTTGAGAGTTGAATGTGTGAGAACCGAATTCTGACAATGTAGGTTGATTTATAAATCGCCTAGATTGTAAAAACCGATCCCCTTGTGTTAATTTGGACACGCCAGTGCATAATGACTGGCGTTTTTTTTTGCCCCTCTTTTCTCTGTTCCCTTTTCCCTTCCTTTCAATCCCCTCAGCTAACACGTTTTTTTCTTGTTTAAACCGCCGATTGCATGATAAATTACTGATGCCCAAGTCGCGACATACGCTTGCTTTGTTTCTCAGTTTTCTCATTATGCCGTTATCAACACCGTGTTATATAATCTAATCTAATCTGCCTACAAATTTCTCTAGCAAACTATAAATATTAATATCAGTCAAAACCAAATTGTTGGCTATCAACTGTTATTTAAAAAATAGAGTTTATACCGATTTAACGTAACTCATTGATTTATATAAAATTCGCATTCTGAGAAAACAAAGAAAATCAATTCGCGCCAAAAGTTTTGCGCGCAAAACTTTTGGCGCGAAACTTAAATTAAATCGGTATAATGTCTAATGTATTTGTCTCAATAATTATTATGAAAGAATTTTTTGAAATGGGCGGTTACGCCTTTTATGTTTGGATGAGTTACGGTTTAACCCTGATCATCCTGATTGCTAATGTCATTATTCCTATTAACCATGAGCGCACGCTATTGCGTACTTTCGCTCGCAAATTACGGAGAAAACGTCGTGATCACAATGACACAAACGCATAAAAAACGTCTGGCTATAGTATTATTAATTGTTATGGGTATTGGCACCGCAGCCGCCTTAGCCCTGACTGCCTTTAAAGAAAATATGCTGTATTTTTTCAGCCCGACTCAAATCATGGCAGGGGAAGCGCCGACGGATCGGATGATTCGTATTGGTGGGATGGTGAACAAAGGCAGTTTGCAACGCGCATCAAACAGTTTACTGGTGAAATTTGATGTGACGGATTACGCGCATACGATATCCGTAGAATACACAGGCATATTGCCTGATTTATTTCGAGAAGATCAAGGGATTGTCGCGATAGGGCAGATGCAAGCCGATGGACGTTTTTTAGCGAAAGAAGTGTTGGCAAAACATGATGAGAACTACATGCCACCTGAAGTGGCAGATGCCTTGAAAACCGCTCAAACTCCGTAGAACGAAAAGATTTTTAATGATCTTTGTAGGGTGGGTAAGCGGGCCGTCAAAAATCCGTTTTTTCCCCAATACTTTCGCCCGCTTGCCCACCATTTGACAGAAAAAATAAACGCAAAAAGGATGGTGGGCAACAAAAACCCGTTACCCACCCTACAAAGATAATTGAGCAAAAGACGCAAGGATGGTGGGTTTTAAAAACCCGTTACCCAGAGATAATTGATAACTGATTTCCACGCAAATGTTTTTGCGCGCAAAAACTTTATTTCACGCTCAAGTTTCGCGAAGCGAAACTTGAGCGTGAGCCTTCGGTGCGCGAAGCTAAATGTGGAACTGATAACTGATAACTGATAACTGATAACTGTATGATACCTGAACTTGGTAATTTTGCTTTAATTTTGGCCCTTGGTTTGGCCGTAGCACAAACCTTTTTTCCCATTATGGGCACAGTGCAAAATCGGCCCGCTTTTTTAGCGGTTGCCCGGCCCGCCGCCCTTGGGCAATTGGTTTTTATGAGTCTCGCCTACGCTTGTC
Organism: Candidatus Parabeggiatoa sp. nov. 3; assembly: GCA_003645185.1. Lineage (GTDB taxonomy): Bacteria > Pseudomonadota > Gammaproteobacteria > Beggiatoales > Beggiatoaceae > Parabeggiatoa. Next base: position 6,786 of record QNEL01000124.1, on the reverse strand, counting down.
TCACTTATGCCTTTGTTAATAATGACTTTTCTGTAAGCTATGTCGCTAATCATTCCAACAGTGCCTTGCCCTTGATGTATCGCTATGTCAGCGTTTGGGGTGGGCATGAAGGCTCATTATTGCTCTGGGCCGTCATGTTAAGTTTCTGGACAGTCGCCGTTGCCCTGTTTAGTCGTACCTTGCCCCAAGCGATGGCCGCACGAGTGATTGCCGTCATGGGGTTTATCAGTATCGGCTTCTTGCTGTTTATGCTGTTCACCTCAAATCCGTTTGATCGGGTTTTTCCAGCCCCCCTTGATGGGCGCGATCTCAATCCCTTATTGCAAGATCCCGGTTTAGTCATGCACCCGCCTATGTTATATATGGGTTATGTCGGCTTTTCGGTTGCCTTTAGTTTTGCCATCGCAGCCCTATTAGGAGGGCAACTGGACAGCGCATGGGCAAGGTGGTCCAGGCCTTGGACATTAATCGCCTGGATATTTTTAACCTTAGGCATAGTCTTAGGCAGTTGGTGGGCCTATTATGAATTAGGCTGGGGCGGCTGGTGGTTTTGGGATCCAGTCGAAAATGCCTCATTTATGCCCTGGCTAGTGGGCACCGCTTTAATTCACTCCCTTGCGGTTACCGAAAAACGCAGCGCGTTTAAAAACTGGACAGTGTTATTGGCGATTCTCGCCTTTTCGCTCAGTTTATTAGGCACTTTCTTAGTACGCTCAGGTGTCTTGACTTCAGTCCATGCGTTTGCCACCGATCCCACTCGCGGTACTTTCATTCTCGTTTTCTTAGGCATAGTAATAGGCATATCCTTATTACTCTACGCTTGGCGTGCGCCAAAGGTTGGCACAGGCGGCCATTTTGAAGCCTTATCAAAGGAAACCTTATTACTTTTCAACAACATACTGTTAGTTGTCGCCTGTGCCGCAGTATTGCTCGGCACCTTATATCCCCTATTTCTTGATGCCTTAGGCCTAGGTAAAATATCAGTCGGCCCCCCCTACTTTTCCGTCGTTTTTTTCTGGATTATGGCCCCGGCCATGTTTTTGCTAGGCATTGGGCCCCTCACCCGTTGGAAAACTGATCAAGCCAAAACTTTAGTCATACGCCTACGCTATACTTTGCTCATCAGCATCGTACTAGGTTTACTGATACCGTTTCTTGTGATCGGCAAAGCCGGATTAATCGTCTTTCCAGGTATAGCCGCAGCGGCTTGGATTACCTTAACCAGTCTACAAAATATGCGTCACAAACTGGTAGAAAGAAAGGGATGGACAGGATTACGCACATTACCCCGTAGTTTTTACGGCATGACAGTAGCCCATATTGGCGTAGCCGTATTTATCGTCGGCGTCACCTTATCCAATGCCTTCAGCGTTGAAAAAGATGTGCGTATGGAACCCGATAAACCCTTAGAATTAGCCGGCCATCAATTTATTTTCCAAGGCACCCAATCAATGAGAGGGCCTAATTATAAAGCGGAGCAAGGCCTGTTTAAAGTGATGAAACAAGGTAAACAAGTAGCCGTCTTGCATCCAGAAAAACGGTTTTATCTTGTCCAACGTATGCCCATGACAGAAGCCGCCATCGACTGGGGATTCACACGCGACATTTACGTTGCATTAGGCGAACCCTTAAACAACGGTGCTTGGAGTGTACGTGTCTATTACAAACCCTTTATCCGCTGGATTTGGCTTGGAGGCTTATTCATGGCCTTAGGCGGCCTGTTAGCGGCTACCGATAAACGTTATCGTCGCACAACGGCTCATCGTCGTCGGCTAGGTACACCAGCTTTATCGACAAACTAACTACAAGGATTTGATATAAGAAAGGATAAAAAGCTTGCGTTTTGAAAAAAACGCAACACAGAGGTTACAGAGTAACACAGAGTACGGTTTAACTGGGTTACTCTGTGAAACTCCGTGCTACTCTGTGAACTCCGTGTTGAAATTGTTGAAATTATTAAGAGGCCAATCATGTTTAAAAAACTGTTATTCCTAATAGTTGTACTCGCATCCGCCCTCTATCTCTGGTGTTCGCACCACTGTATTGATGCCGAAAGCCACTTTGAACGGGGCATGACAGAGTACAATAACAAAGACTTTTTTCAGGCAGCACAATGGTTTAGAAAGGCAGCAGAACAAGAACATGCCACAGCACAATATCAGCTAGGAATCCTGTATGAGAAAGGAACCGGTGTCATCCAAGATGTGGTAGAAGCCGTCTTATGGTATCGCAAAGCAGCGGAAGCCGGAAACGTGGAAGCGCAAAATGCCCTCGGATTGAAGTATAAAACCGGCCAAGGCGTTATCCGAGATGTCAACCAAGCCGTCTTATGGTTTCAAAAAGCAGCAGATCAAGGTTATGTTGAAGCACAAGCCAATCTAGGAGAAATCTATTTCAGTAGCAAAGGCATCGCCAAAGATTTAAAACAAGCTGAAAAATGGAATCGTCAAGCCGCCGAATCTGGCAATGCTCATGCCCAATACAACTTAGGCTTGATGTATCAAAACGGCATCAGTGTCGAACAAGAAATCAAGCAAGCCATACAATGGTATCAAAAAGCGGCAGAACTCAGATACGCGCCAGCGCAAACCCGTTTAGGGTTGCTATACCAAAAAGGCCAAGGCATAAATCAAGATTTCAAACAAGCCATACAATGGTATCAAAAAGCCGCCAAGCAAGGCCAAGCCGAAGCACAATTTCATTTAGGATTCATGTATGAAAACGGCCAAGGCCTTAATGAAGATATCGCACAAGCCACGAAATGGTTTCAGCAATCCGCCGAACAAGGTTATGCAAAAGCGCAAAATCGTTTAGGCGACATGTACTTCAGCGGCACAGGCGTACAGCAAAATGTCACTCAAGCAGCCCAGTGGTATCACAAAGCCGCCGAACAAAGTGATGCTCAAGCGCAATTTCAACTTGGCATCATGTACCAAGATGGCCAAGGCGTTAATACCGATTTAAAACAGGCCATCAAATGGTATCGCAAAGCCGCAGATCAAAACTTAGCCGATGCCCAATTCAAACTAGGATTAATGTACTACGATGGGCAAGGTATCGTTCAAGATTGGAAAGAAACCGCCACATGGTATAGTAAAGCGGCCCAAGTAGGCCATGCGAAAGCACAAAACAACTTAGGACAATTGTACTACGATGGCGACGGCGTACCCCAAGATTTTGCAAAAGCCGCCCAGTGGTATCGCAAAGCCGCCGAGCAAAGCAATATTGAAGCCCAATCGAATTTAGCCGTCATGTACCGAGAAGGGGAAGGTGTCTCTCAAGACTTAACTCAAGCAACCTACTGGTTTAAAAAAGCCGCCGAGCAAGGTGATGGTTATGCAGAAGAAGCCTTAAAAGAATTGGGTGAATAAAAGGTTAAATTAAATTAGAATAGGTTGAGGACTGCCACACTTTTTTAAAAAACGCAACACAGAGGTACAGAGTAACACAGAGTACGGTTTAACTGGGTTACTCTGTGAAACTCTGAGGCTCTCTGTGAACTCTGTGTTGATCATAAGCATACTGAGCCAGCGTATTACTATCACCATCTTTAACTTGAGCTAAACACTGGATAAGAGTGGGTTTCGCTATAGCGAAACCACCCTAGACAAGCCATCCTACGTTCGCTTGGCTGCCTCACCACATACGAACGCGAGTGGGGAAGATATTAAACATCCCATGTTTGCATCCAGTTTTCATATTCTTTAAATAGTACTTCTTTATTAAGCTCTTTTATCCATTTTAATTCGTTCTGTCTCTCTTCAGAATCTGTCGCATAAAAAACTAAAACAAAATCATTACCCGTTGAATTAAAAAGCCCTTCATCCTTAAGCTCTTTTAAGACATTTACAATAGTCTTAAAAACCTTCTCTTTATGTTTCATAAAAGAATCGTCAAAATATTCCGCCTTGAACAACTTTAAACTTAGATTATCCAATTCCTCATTAGGAATACCCTCTTCAAACCATTCAGCCGGATACCAACGATAATATTCTTTATCCTCATATGGATATTCTTTCCAATTATTTTCTAAATGAGATATTGTGTTGAAAGAAGCTAAAATACTTCCTGCGTCAGAATCTGAAAATAAACTAAAACCGCAAACATTTTTGCTATTAATCGACAAAAAAATCTCTTGAGTTACCTTTTTTAGTTTTTTTTCAAATTCATCAAAATCAAAATGGGTCATAAAGTTTTTACTCTTAGAGGAACTATCAAAACTCTGAAAAAGGTCATTTTTTCAAACCAATGAAAAAATTTAAGTGAATAAAAACAAATGTTTGTATTATTTATTTTTCATTAAAATCAGTAAAAAAGCTATAGCGTTTCCCGCTGATATAAAATACAATCATTATACTGTCCACCGTCACACAATCGCTTTTGCATAGTCTAAAAATTGTCGTTAATTGCCATTTTTTAATGAGAAAATAGTCATTCTAAAAAAGCGCAATTTATGGCAGTGCTAAGTATATGAATAAATTTGTTCTAAAGGCATGTTGGGTGAATAAATTTGATCTAAGTCTATTTTTAAACCTTCTGTTTCTTTTAAAGTTTTAACGTATGACTTCAGATGTACAGGAAAAAATGAACTCGTTGCTAACCTTTTATTATAAAATGTTAATCCGAGCAGCCCCGTGTAATTCAAATGTTTGTAATCATCAACAACAACAGAATAGATATTAAACGGGGGATAGCTCTAGTTTGTAGAAACTACATCGCGACGAATGTATTTTAAATAGGCCTCACACATTGGCTCTTCAATACCTTCTTTCACTAAAAATAGAAATTCTTTTTTATCATAAACAAGTGTCAAGTCTTCCCAGTCACTTGCATACCACATAACAATTTCATCTATACTATCAAAGGCAGATGAAAGAAATTTTCCTAATAGAGTTTCTTCTAAAGATTTTCCACTATAGATATCATGCTGTGCCTGAGTAAATAGCATATCAAAATCTTCGTTTTCCTGTAGTGAGAAAAACCACAGTTTTTCTACAGTTTCCAACTGTTGAAAAATTTTGTGGGCGACATGCCACAAAAAAGTGTGGTTTTGAGTGAGAGGAATAATCTTTAGTTCTGATATGATTTCAGAACCGTTTAAATCTCCCCGACACAATATAAACTGGCTCATAATTCAGCGTTTGTAGTCTCTCCCGTCGTACTTTCTTGGATCAGATCGCTTGCTATGATATATCCACATAAACCAACTGAAGATTCAATAAAGTAAAATTGATACCTTCCAGAATTTAAACAGTCAAAATATTGAACTGGAATCTCAAAATCTTCTTTTATCCATTTTGGAATTTGAGATACCGCATAATTGCGGATATCAAAAATGACATTTTGTTCTTCAAAGGGTTCCAAATCCCAGCCAATAACATTGTCAAAACGGATAATAAATGGCGTATTATTGGCTAGAAGACCACCTAAAAGTAAGGTGTGGTCAACTTTTTGTATGCTATTTATTTCAGCATCATGATATGAAATATTTTCAGTCATTATCAGAACCAATCCCAGGGTTTCGGTTTAAACGGTTTAGCAGGAATCCTAACTGGATTAGGAGCCTGAAGAGAGGGATAATCCCAATCATGAACATCTGGTTCACCCGCACCTTCATGATCATGCCGATATGCTTGAGCATTGGAAGCCAAAACAGATAACTACCAGCTTGATAGCAAATCGTTTCGATTTTTATCCGGCTACGCCGGTTTTAATTTTACTCTTCTTTGATCAGCATCTACCTCTTGAATAATAACTTCTATTTCATCACCTGGATTAATGTTATCAGGCAGAATGGTTTTAGGAACAAACTCCCAGATATTAAAAGGTAAAATAATAGTGGCTTCATCATCATAGATGCCTTTTATCTTCGCTTTAACTTCAGTTCCTATTCCAAAACGTCTTAATTTATAGTAGGGGTTTGACTCTTGAGCTAAAATTTTAATAGAACCCACAATTTTTTGAGTTTCATAATTATATTTGATGATATAAACCCTAACTCTCTCATCAAGTTGAACGATTTCACTCGGATGTTGTATTGGTTTCCAAGACAATTCAGGAATCAAAACCAAAATTTCCTTCCCTAGATAATCCAAGTAGACTCCGTATGCTTCGATACGAACAACTTTAGCTTCTAATACCTGTTGCTCTAAAATCATTTAGCACCTTTTTCTCTTGAGGCTCTTACATAATTATTATAGCATTTTTCGATTGGGTGAAATACATTTTTTGATTTGGAACCCCAGGTGAAACCCTCATCGTTATACATAAATCAAAATGTATTTCACTTAAGAAGTTTTTGCGTGAACCTTCGGTGTGCTATGCTAAATGTGAAATGGTGGGTAACGTGTTTTTGTTGCCGGCCCCATTTAAATTTAAAAATATTAATGAAAATCAAATAATTAAAGACTTGTGTCTAACGATGAGGGCCCCACCTGGGGCTATGATCTCGCTACGCTCGGAACGAAGTTTCACATTCAACAACTGAAGGGTTGTGCTTTTTAATCTGTAATTGATTCGCTTTTGTACTTCATGCAATCGGGAAACCTATAAAAGCTAGGTAGGGTTTCCACACAAACCAATTGATTTTATAATACACCGTTTGCGGGCGCATTCCCAAAAAAAGGGTCATTATCAATTTTGCTCATCGCAAAATCAAATAACTTTATTTTGCCGTGCTTTTTTCAAACCAAATTTATTTTGCCGTGCTTTTTTCAAACCAAATTTATTTTGCCGTGCTTTTTTCAAACCAAATTTATTTTGCCGTGCTTTTTTCAAACCAAATTT
>QNEL01000123.1 GCA_003645185.1 Candidatus Parabeggiatoa sp. nov. 3 | reverse complement strand
TAAACAGATATTTTAGCGCAAAGGGCTCATCAAGTGGGATTGCCCCTACATGGCATTGCGTAGGGGCAATCCCTTGTGGTTGCCCCATTTCAAAATACACGAAAATTTATGCTTCAGTACTTATAAACCAATTAAATATACCAACAGAGGTAGTCGTATTTTCAGCATCTCTTACCTCTACAGTGACTGAAATTGATGCGCGGCCTTTCTTTGAAAATTGTTCATTAAACTTTGCAACACTTTCATCAGGCACAGTTGGATAGGCAACAATTGATTTTGTTGCTGGTTTTCTGAATTTCATTTGGGAATCCCTAAGAACAGGAATAACCTTACCCACTAAATCAGGAAACAATATTAGCAACATCTCTCCACTAGCGGTTTCAGCAAGGGCAAATTGAGCACTGGCATGAATGGTTTGCAAATGATTAAGCACTCTCTCACTGAATGGCAACCCCAAATTTCCATCAGCTCGCTTTTGGATGCCTACCTCTTTGATAAATGGAATTTCAGTTAAATTCATGATATGGCCGATTTATTCTTTTAAACATAACGCTCAAGCTCAGCGGCGGCAATGGAGCGGCAAAATTGCCATCAGGCTTCGCACCTTGTTAGCTACAGTTCAAAACAAAACAGCTGTTCACAAAGTTGACACCCCCAATACTTAACCTCTCTTTCTTTTAAGATTCTAAATCCGTAGTTGAGATACAAAGCCTTTGCTTCAGATAAGTTCTCAAACGTCCAGAGTTCGATTCTCTTATAACCAATTGTTCTGCAAAATGCTATTGCTTGGTTTAATAGGCTCTTGCCAATACCTTGACGATGGTAGTTATAGTCAACTACAAAGACGCGAAGTCTGGCACAGTCAGGGCCATCTACTCGTCCATCAACAGCAATAGAACCTATTATTTCATCGCCCTTTCTGGCAACCCAAAAACCATCTCTTGTTGGCTGAAAGTGTTGTAGCAACTCTTCAAGATACTCCCTTACCTCTTCCTTAAATGCGGCACCCCAACCAAGCCGTTGCACAAAATACTTATCGTGAATATCCACAATGGCCGCAGCTGCATATGGGATATTTGGAAGAGTTAGCACATCCGTTATTAACATAAAATCACCTTAGTCTTATCTATTAGAGTCAACGCAGTGATAGTGATTCATCCAGCGACAGTAGAAGGTTGACTGGATTTGCTATGCGTGTGCTTCAATCTCAATTCTGACCATTGCGACGTGAACTTTACCACGAGAATCTATAGGTTGTTGCTTTAAGTATTCTTTGGAGAGAGCCTTTATAAACACCTCCCTTTTTTCTTTTGGGATTTGTTCTGTATAGGGTAACCATGTTGTTCTAATCCATCCCTCAAAACCAGATATGCCATCATGTTCCATATCTTTGGGGATAAGTTCAACACGATTTATGCTGAAGTCTGATTCGCCTAATAATCTTTGGTATTCTTCAATACCGTAAAAACCATAAGGAAATTCAAAATCAGAAAAGTACTGCTTCCATTCATTAGATTTTTGAAGTTCACCTAAAACGGTGAGTACGTCTTCCGCATTACCTTTGCCTCCCATTTGCAAGAGTATTTTCCCCTTTGGTTTAAGGCTTCTGTATAAGCCCTCTACAACCGGTTTGTGATTTTTTACCCAGTGTAATGCAGCGTTTGAAAAAACCACGTCAAATCGTTCATCAAATAATAAATGAGTCGCATCCATTTTCATAAACGCAAGATTGGGATACTGATTAGCCGGATACCGTTCTCTAGCCAACTCAATCATTGAACTTGCACTATCAACACCAACAACGGAACCACTTTGGACTCTGCTGGCTATTTCTACCGTGACTTTTCCATCTCCACAACCTAAGTCAAGAATGTCTTCTGTGAGTTTAAGGTTTAGCTTTCCTATTAGCTCTCTAGCCCACTTTTGTTGAGCTTGAGAATGTTGCTCATAATCTTTGGCATTCCAAATATATTTATTCATCGTTCGTTACATTTTATCCACAAAACCTGACAGGTCTTGAAGACCTGTCAGGTTTGATACGTTTGGGTGGCCCCTTGAAAAATGCTTCATTGGAGTGCGGTTCCTTCTCAGCCATCTCCTCCATATGCTTTTTTTGCCGAGCCTTCTCATCACGTATTTTCTTTCTACATCCATAACATCTAACGGCATGGGAGTTAATATTTCCTTTAGCAACCTCATACCACCATTTTTGCTGTTTTGCTGTCCATATCTCTTTTGAACCACAATCACAGCAGGTATACGATACATCTACGTAGTACTCTGGAAAAAAGCCATACGTGTTATTGTGCTTAAGCTCTTCGTGGTTAGCCAGTATGGCACCTTGAGGTAAGACTTTAATTTGGTGTATTGTATCCAACTCCAGCAGCTTTTTCGCCCTCTTAAGTCGCTTTGCCTTTATCTCTAATCGGCGTTGTTTATTGCTTTTCATTTCTGTTTCAATTTAACCCTTTGAATAGATTGATAAAAGCCTCTCACTTGGGTTCAGATAAAACATTTTCTTCCAGCCTTGGGTACTCTTATCCCAACGCCAAAAATAGGGCAACAAAGTCACTACAGAATAATGTAAATGTGGCGATTTGCCTTTTGCATTACCACTATCTCCGACGGCTCCAATCGTTTGAGATGCCCTTACAAATTTCCCTATTGAGACATTTGTTGATGCGAGATGAGCATAATAATGTATCTTCCATTTTGGCCCAAGTACAACTATCACATTTCCACCTATACCAAACTTTCCATAGTAAATAACGACACCATCTGTTGCCGATAATGAAGGTGTATTTTTCTTCGCGAAAATATCAATTCCTTTGTGAACGCCTGATTTACCCCAAGGTTCATACCAAAATGTTTGGTGATTCCAATCCCTCGTTTTTGCTCCCATTACCGGAATCACAAGCTTCTCTGGCAATATATATCCTATCGCGATCAAAAATGCGGTGAATCCAGCAATATATTGGAATATTCGTTTCTTCATTTTCTATAAAACCGTGTAAAGTAATCTCCCATTTAACATCCCATTTTAGGCATATCAAAAAAATAAATTATCCCCGTTTTTCTTGTAGGGTGGGTAACGGGTTTTTGTTGCCCACCATTCCCCTACCCATCCTTTACGACGTGAAATGGCAGGCTCGGATAATTCTTTTTTTGGGATATCCTTACCCTCGAAGGTGCAGTTGGAGTGCAAAATTTATTTTGCGTTTTTCGTTCCAAGGTGTACTTTATTCAATAGGGAAACGCTATAACTTAGCACAAAGCACCGTTATCCAACCTATCCAAATCATTTCATCTACCTTTCCAGTGATGACGAGACCACTTGGTTCGACAGAAGAATCTATAGCGTTTCCCGATTGAATAGAGTACACTTATGCACTGACGCAAAATAAATTTTGCACTCCAAAAACGGCAAAATAAATTTTGCACTCCAAAAACCGCATTTTCTTGGAAAGTACGCTGTTTAAAGCTATCTGACCATCTGTAATGGCTAGGTTCTTCCATAAGGCGACAAGCCGCTTCAAAATCTAAGTTGCGTAGGCTGTGCCATTCCAAAATATCCATGAGTGGGGAACCAACGTCACGGCGTAAAGCAGAAATTTCACGGGCACCTGCAAACACCGCTGTAAAATAGTCGCTGACATTGGGTGTATTACTCAGTAAAGCTCGCCAATGAGAAAGAAAGGCGTTTGCCCAGTTATCATGTACCAAAATTGGTTCAATTTCATCAAACATCACAATGATTCTAGGATGTTTTTTCAAAATAGGCCTGATCGATTCTTTGAATCGATCAAAGTCCAGTGACAGATTCTCTTCTTGAGAAAGTTCTTTCGATACACGTTGTAGTGCTCTAAATAGATAAGTCCAAATATCGGAAGCTGAAAGTGGACGGGGTAATGATAAACCATCCACATAAATGGGAATGAGTAAAAGCCCGCTACTCTGTAACGATGTTTTTTTAGCGTTCAATTCTGTTTCTAATCGACGTAGCAGCGTCGATTTACCCATACGTCGTCCACCTGCAATCCCAAAAGAACAACGAGGGCTACTGACAAGCCCCGTCAGCATTTCCTGTAATAAAGCATCACGTCCATAAAAGAGTTGAGGATTAACTTCATTCCAAACATAAGGATTTGTCATTCTTTAATTCCCACCCGTCTTCGCAGCCAACGCCGCAATAAATTAAAAGAAACCTGATAATCACCTTGTTCAGATGAAATCAATTGATAACTGAACAAATGACTTAATGCGCTATCCTGAAGTTCACTAGGCGCTTCGTCAAGTGCAATCTGTTCTAACAATTCTGCTTCATCAGGAAAATGACTATTCAGCAATGCCGTGATTTGTTCTAATTTGTCTCCTTCATCACGAATAAAACAAGGCACTTCTTCTTGAACATTATCAACCGTAACAGTTAAAGGACGCTCCGAATGTCGTTTCGCAATGCGACTACACAACAAACGTGTTATAAAAGGATGTCCGTTAGTTTCCGTAAAAACCGTTTCAATCGCATCATCTTCCCAATAGACACTCATACCTTTACCCAAGGTACGAATCATGGCTACACAATCCTCTTTAGATAATGGTGACAGAAAATGAGGCTTATATAAAGCAAACACTGGATTTTCCTTTCCATCCCAATAACCCCGCTCGCTGAGGGCTGAATTGGCCGCGACTACAATACTAGATAATAATCCTCGATAGCGTTGTGCAAGCCCACGTAACAGTCCAAAAAATTCCAGATAGCCTTGTACACCCTCTTGCCCAGCAATGGGTAGAATACGTTCAAGTTCATCTAGTACAATCACTAATTTTTTAAATTGCGTTTTGCCAGCACTCATCGCTTCTAACAATGCTCGTAAATCTTCATTGAACATGAGTCCGGCATTAGCACCACGATCCGGCAAATCACTAAAGCGTTTTATTTTGCCTAACCTTAACAACTCGGTTATTTCTTTATCGTGTTTAGATAAGCGATTATAAAGATCATGTTCTAATTCCCAGTAGATGGGGGCACAATTTTTCTCTGTTAATGCGGGACTGGCTTGTAAATCAACATAAGCAACAGCTTCTCCTCGCAATCTTTCATCGCGAAATTGATAAATCAAGGAGGTTTTACCCATTTTCCGCAAACCATAAATGCCAAAGAATTGGCCTTGTTGGACTAAATCAAAAAGTTGTACCAGCCATTTTTCACGACCAAAAAAATTGCGCCCAGAAACGGGCAATGTGCTATTATATAAATCACCTAAATCTATATATTGTTTTTCATTAATTTCCTGAAAAGTAATCGCTTCCATAGAAAAATCATTAATCTTTTCAAACTGTTTTTCATTAATTTCCTGAAAAGTAATCGCTTCCATAGAAAAATCATTAATCTTTTCAAACTGTTTTTCATTTATTTCCTGAAAAGTAGTCGTTTCCTCAGAAAAAGCATTAACCTTTTCAAACTGAGATTCAAACAAATTTTCTGAGGTGACAAATTCATCTTTTTTATTTTCGTTGTGAGTTATAGAAGGTTCTAACAATTTGTCTAAAGTATCCCTTTTAATTCGCCAAGTGTTCGCAATTCTTAAAGCCGGAATACGTTTACTTGTTAGTTCAATGTTTAATTCATCAACGTTAACACGTAAATACTGTGCTGCTTCATCAACAGTCAGGATTGATGGAAGAGATATATTGTTCATCATTTTTTCCATAAAATCTGATCCCCTATCCGTTTTCAAATTCGAGGGCACACCAAACAGGTTTGCCCACCATTTTATCGCTATCAACAGCTAATAAGTTTTCACATTGTATAGGCCAATATTTTAAAATCAATACCTATTTTGAGTTCACAATCCCTTGAGCGCATGGTACATGCAGCTCGGTGGTAGCTACGTGAATTACAAGGTAAAGACTAACACCTTCTATGTGTGGCCAGTGCGATGTAGACATTAGAGCATCTGACTCTTTGATCCTTTGGTGCTTTTCCTCGTTCCCAAACGAGGTGAAGGAACGAGTATAATATTGACATTTCTTCAAAAAATGTAGTTCTGCCTATAACTTCAACACCTTTAGATTTTAAGTCTTCTAAAATTTTTATACTTTCTTTATTTAGAGGATTGTCTGTCAATGTGATATATTTAATATTTTTAAAATCAACATTTTTAATATTACTTATCCCATTATTATCCAAACGAATCCAGCTAATATTTTTAAAATCAACACCTTCTAAACTCTCAATCTTATTATTGCTTAAGTCAATGTTTTTTAATTCTTTGACATCAATTTTATCTATATTTTTATCTCATTATTATCTAAATATATCCATTCAATCGCTTTAAAATCAACTTCATTTATACGAGTTATATTCTCAAAGCTAAGACTGACTCCTGGACCTTTGCCCTCACAATCCTCGTATTCTTCATACTCATCAAATTCTTTCATTATGTCATCGATGATTTCTTGTATCTCATTTTGTTCCATTATCCCTATTTTAGAAATTAAACATCTTTATACAATAGATTTAACTGACAAATATCTTCCCAGAAAGTCTGATGAGAATCAAATGGGCAGTCTCCACTGAACAACCAGTCTGTTAAAAACATAAAAGTTTCTTGTACCGATGAAAGATATTCCTTACCAAGTTCTTCACAAACAATAGGTGTTGTTAAACTTGCAACATCTCGAAAGTACCAAAAACCATCAGCGATGTCTTTATCTATTTTTGTTTCACTTTCTAGTTGCTTACATGTCTCATGCATAATCTCTAACAGTTTCATCAATTTAGTATGATTCCAAATATTATTTTCAATAAGAATTAGAAGGAAAGTTCCCTCATTAGCATTGAATTCTTTTCTTATTGCATTTAATTTATTACTCATTTCTCCTCCTTTTTTAGAAATTAAATATCTTATCCCCATTTAGCAATGCTTTTATAAATAGCTTTTCATTCTCCAGATAATACAACTCTTTATCATCAGCTTCTAAAAAATAAAATGTTTCAGAAAATATTTTTTCCATTAGCTTTTGTGAGATTCCTTCATCAAATTTATGCCACTTTTCGCCTATTGTCCAAATGTTATTATTATCAGTTTCAATCTTTATGTTTCTTTTGCCTTTTATAGAGAACAAACCCTCTGCTCCTGTTTGATAGTAGTAGATGTCAGATATTTCTACTGCATTTAAAAAGTACAAATTTGTGCCACCGGCAATAATGTTCTTGGCAGTAACATTATTTTCAACAACCATATCATCACAATAATTCTCAGTCTCTTCAAGATAGAGAGTATTTGAGATTTTCAATTTGCCTGTAATCCACAAAAGCTGGATATAGTCATCAGACTTTCCGAAAAAAGTAGAGATAATATCTTCAAAGAATTTATTCAAATCCAAATTCCCTTCAATTTGCATATCTCCCTCAATCAATGCAAACCAACCTTCATCACTCGCCTCTTCTAAATGCTCAATGATTTCATCATCTTCATTAAAACAAGATAGCTTTCCTAATGCCTTAAAGTCATCACAGCTATACAATTTAACTCTTTTGTTTATGTCAAAATCTTTCATACTTCTCTCTCCTGTTGTCCATCCTCATCTTTCATTTTGCTCAAAGAATTTAAAAAATCATTGAAACTATCAGCTACAAGCGCAAAAGTGTGACATATCTCATATTCATCATCAACATCTTCAAAATCTTGTGACCAAAAATAAACCTTGCCTCTTTTATCACCCAAGATTCCTAATATAACAAATGCCCCTCCTGGATTGTTTGCTATTATTAGCATATCATTCAAAAGATAATCTCGCCACACTTTAAACTCTTCTTCTAAATTACAATACTCATCATCGCCAAGAGAGTAAAACCAACCAAGCATACTCTGATCCCAGTTTTGCACTGGTTCTTTAAATTTAAAGCTCATATTCAGTTTTGGTCTTCCACCATTGTGTTTGAGTAAAAATTTTTTGTACTCATCTGGTAAAGTTGACCCTATTAAAAATTCAAACTCTTCTATCTCTTTAATAGTTGTGTTTGATTGTGATTCTTTGATTTTTATACTCATAGTTCTTTCCTTTTTATTTAGTATCTTAATTTGTAATAATAATTTGTAATAATTAATAAAAAAATGGGGATTGGGAAATTAGATCACTTGGCGGGATACTATCAGATATCCACGATACTGTGAAGCAAGCGTATGGTATATGATTGTCAGGTTCCCAGCCAAGATTGGTAGTCAATCCAATCACATTATCCGAGTGAACGTAGGGTGGGTTTCGCGATAGCGAAACCCACCATTTCTCCAATAATTAAACGATAATCATTTTTCTCCTTCCCCAATTCTATTTGGGAATGCCTTTTGCTCCAAAGGCCCTTTTCTCGTTCCCCAATTCTATTTGGGAATGCCTTTTGCTCCAAAGGCCCTTTGGTTTTAATTCGTTGTGATTTTTTTCCATTCGTTGTACTTATCGTTGCCAAGTTGACGCGATTGTTATGAGTTGATGCCAATTTCTACTAACTCTCTTTGCAATTCATTTAGATCAATTTCTGGATTTAATTTTTTCGCACGTTCTTCACTAAACTGATGCTCAAATAGTTTCTCAATATTTTTAATATCGAACTCTCTATCATAATACTCAATTGCCCAAGTGTGATAATCTTTAGCAGTCCATTTTATGATATCTTCAAGATCAATTAGCCGCTCAACAGTTAACCCATGTTTGAACCACTTTGAATCATGCCAATACCAAATACATGTGGCCAAATTCATGCTAAAAGCGGGCTCTGAAAGAAATGAGCTATAGCCATTTGGAACATGACTTTTCACTCCGTCAAGGTTAGGCATTAACCCATCTTCAGGGCTTAAACATTTATACCCGGCAAACGGCCCCGACAACCAAAGAAACCATTCGCCACCACAACCGTCTCGAAGTGAGGCCATTTCTTCTTCATCTGACCATTTGGAATTGTAAGAAAAATATCGGTATTGCCATTCAGGCTCAATAATCGCATCGGCCAGAGCGAGTATTTTCATTTTTTGGCGAATAGACTCAATCATGTTTTACTCATAATGCAGCTAATCAGCCGCGCTGATTTTTGCTTGCGTCGGCTGAATTTTATTGCCCGTTTTTTCTCGTTCCCAAATTCTATTTGGAAAGGACTGAATTGATGCTCTGCATCAGACAAATAATTGTACTTTGCGTAGCAAAGTTGAAGGCATTCCTTCACCTCGTTTGGGAACGAGAAAATATTTTAACGTTTTGCTGGGCAACGCCCACCCTACCTGACTAACTAAAATGAGCAATTTCCAGTAGCGGAATCACATTGTATCGTATCTTGAGGTAAAGAATAGAAAGCGCCATTTCCAACCTTCTTTTCGGATATAAGATCTTTTTTTGTCATTTGTTTTAATAACTTTTGAGCGTCTTCAAAAGCCATATCATAAACACCGGCCACTTCCATTGGAGCTACCGTTCCATATCGGGATATGAAATCAAATATTTGTGGAGAACCAGATCGGAGTTCTTTTTGTTTTAATTGATTCTTCGATAATTCTTGTAACCAGCGGTCGAAGATATGATAAGGCGTGTATCCTCTAAGAAGTATCTCTTCTCCGAAACCTCTTAAAAGAAAACTCGGAAAACCTCGCACGCCTCTTTGAAGGCACTCCGCAAGATCTTTTCTAAAAGCATTTTCTGCTTTTCCATTTTGTATACTCTCTAAAAAAATATCACGATCCAGTCCGATTTCATCAGCCAATCCTACCTGAACATCAGAGTGCTGGATTGCTAATCTTTCAGCAGCGGCGGCTTCACGAAGACGACGCAAGTAGAGTTTCCCCATATCTTCACTTTGGAGTTTAGCAGCTTCAAACGCAATACTGGCAGGATACGTAGAAAAAATATCATCCTTAATATCAAAATACACTTCCACGTCCACTGGCATCTTGTGATGATGGGACGCATCAGTCCAATGTTCAGCCACTTGCCTATACCACTGTTCTCCTCCGATACCAGCACCTGGATCGCTGAAGTTTCGGATATCCTCCACTAGTCCACCCATTACAAAACTAATAGACACTTGTTTCCCATAGACTTCCTGTATTTTTCGCAGGATCGGTTCAGACCCCCAGCACCAAGTGCAATAAGGATCGGTAAAGCTTACAATTTCTAAAACGTTTCTTTCCATAAAATACCTCTCTGTTTCAACACCTAATAATATTTTCTGATTGATATGAAGGAGTTCTTCAGCAAACTTGCACTATTATAGGACTTGTACCATGTTGAACGATCCCGTTTTTGTGCGACTAAATGCCCTGAATCGTGCTGAAATTGTTTTACTTGTAGTATTGTTTGAATTCATCTGACGGTTCACGATCTGAATAGATGTAAACAGAATTTCCAATAGGGTCGATTATGGAAAATCCTCTATCTCCCCAAGGATGTTCTTCCAGTGGCATTGCAGTTTGCAATCCAGCTTCCTTTAGCTTTGCATGCTCTGCATCTACATCATCAACTTTGAAGTTGAGCATAACTCCGGTACCACTAAATGTCGGCATATCACCTTGCGGTTGCATGAACTGGACATATCCATTTCCACCAATGCATAAGTTGACATACCAGCCGCAGTCAAAAACGGTCTTTGCTGAGAAATAACGTTGATAAAATTCACGGCATGTATCTACATCGTTTGTACAAAAGCATGTAGATAGTTCGTTGGTTTTCATAAGTTTCCCCTGATTATATTATTAGAAAATACCTGATTATAACGAATTTTTGGGAGGGCGAACGCCCTTTCAAATAATAAAAAGCCTCATTATTTAATGGTGTCCCCAAAATCAGTTACAATCATGAAAATACTAATATTTGTGAAATCATTTTTTTTCCTAGGGTAGAATTTTGTTAAACCCACCATAATCCCAATTTATAATAAACAAAGTAAATAGAGATAAAACAAAATGGTGGGTGCAGTGAAACTACCACCCTACGCTTGCCATATTTTTTTCGTTCCTTACTGAGTTTGACGAGTATCTCGCCAAACTAATATCTCATTAGTACTTTCGGTAAAAAAATCTGCACATCTACCATCACCATTTCCTGTGAAACCGCCATCAGGTGCACAAATTCCATCACCATCATAGTTATACAAAATATTGAATTGGTCACAACAAGGGGAAGAAACTCGATAAACAATATTGTCCTTATAACGATATTGATACACCCATCTAGGTGGATTGGCAACTTTAGCAGTCTTAAACTCTTGAATCATTTGCAACAGCCAATATGGCAAGAATTGGTTTCCAAGCGTATCTGGTTCTAATTTACCATCAATCAACTGTAAATTCACCCAAAACTTTTGTTCTCCAATTTTAAGACAAGGAATATTAGCTGTACCAGTTGAAGGGTCGAACTGTGCTACACATTGTTCATTGGAATAAGCATTGGAAAACAATAAGATAAAAAAGAATGATAATCCTGCAAAAAAATAATGGTTCATAATTTTGTTTTATTTCCTTTGTTGGGTGACATGCTTTTTTCGTTCATCAGTAAATGACCACCAAGGAAGCGGTTCACCACCCTCCATAAAATGAATAACTGACATAAACACGTCAATAACACAAGGATCATGCCTTTTCCCTGATGATATTAACCTACTTCACATAAGGCTTCACATCCGCAGACCGGCAAGCCAGAACGACGAGGAGCTGCTGGTTGACGGGTAGGCTTACGGTAGGGTGTTGACTGAGAGGTGTTTTTGAGATGTATTTTTCATGCTGTTTTAGGAACCCCAGGTTCCACCTCAATGCCACCTTCGTTAAGGGCAGACACGCAGGTCTGCCCCTACAAAACCCCACGTATTCAGGGGTTGTAGGGGCGAACCTGCGTGTTCGCCCAGGGCTGCGTGTTCGCCCAGGGCTGCGTGTTCGCCCAGGGCTGCGTGTTCGCCCAGGGCAGACACGCAGGGCAGACACGCAGGTCTGCCCCTACCTTAACTTAATGGCATTGAGGTTCCACCTGGGGCTATTCACATTTTCAGGCTAAAGCCTGAAAACCCCTTGGGGGTTGTTAAATAACCTTTTTTAAGGGGTATTTTATAGGCCTTTAACAAACACGAAATCAGCATGAAAAAATAGGCCAAAAAAAGCTCTCAGTCAACACCCTAGGCTTACGGTGATTGTTAGCGGTGCAGATGCTTTGTTCGCGCTCAAGAATCCAACAGCTTTGATTGTTTGTAAAACCAATATGCTCATAATACGAATTGGCTGTTGGTGCTGCGATTAATATTAGCTTGCATTTTGGCCCTAATTGCTCTTGAGTAATGACTAGCAACTTTTTACCAACACCTGAACTTTGATATTTTTTGTCAACCGCAAGATCAGAAAGATAGCAAGCATAATGGAAATCTGTCATTGAGCGAGCAATACCGATGAGTTTTTCACCATCCCAGCATGAAATGATTAGGTTACTATTTTTTAGCATACCTTCGATGCACTCCCGATCATCAATAGGGCGACGCTCTCCAAGGGATGATTGACGCAATAATTCAATAAATTGATCCGCTGATACCGGAGTGTTGATTTTATATTTGATGCTCATGTTTTCCTTTGGCAGCTAACCTCGCGCTTAACCGGCTGGTTTTGCGCGGCATAGCGATAGCGCGTCAAACCCGTCCGAGTTAAAGTAGCTTATTATGTCTTGTGACTATACTCACGTATGACTTCTACGACTTGCACATTATAAGACTTGTACCATGTTGAACTACCCCGTTTTTGTGCGACTAAATGCTCGGAATCTTCTTTCCATTGTTTGATTTGTTCTTGGTTTTTCCAATAAGATATTGCAATTTCTTGATTTCCCTCAGTTATTGAGATGAACTCGGTACAGCCATACTGATTAATTGCTAATTCTCTCATTCGCGCTGCCATTTCATAATAGGCTTTATCTAACTCATTAATTTCTGCTTTGAATATGACAGCATACATTTGTGCTTACCATCCTTTATACTTAGGGGGAATGGTGGGCAACAAAAACACGTTACCCACCCTACAAGAAAGACGGGAAAATTTATTTTTATGCCTTAAATCAGTGACTTACAAAAAAATTGAGCATTGATTTTCAGAATGGTGGGCTTTAAAAACACGTAGGGAGCCCTACAAGAAAGACTGGGATATTTATCTCGTTACCAGGCCCTGTGCTCAATCTATGCTCAAGCCAAAACCATTTTAGTCACGATCACTTCCTTGGAAAATATCATCGTATTTTCTTTCAATGGCCAGTACTTCATCTTCGGTTAATTGAGAAAATTCTTTTTTTCTAGCCCGCTTTGAAAGTTGGCCATTATTTTTGTTGAGAAAGCGTATCAGTAAATTGACCAGCTTATCTGGCATGTCGATGTAATTTTTAATGAAGTCGTTCAAAAGATCATATTTTTCTAAATACTGCACTTCTTCTGGCAAAGTCGTATTGACTGTTTCTTCAAGGCATGCATAAAAAAACTCGGCTTGTTTTGTGGCATCAAAATATCTGTAAAGATCAATCGTGTTATTTAATACTTCAACATTACCCTTATCAGTTGGACGCCACTGAATATGATCTAACCGGGGCTTTGAATAGGCTTCCAGTATGCTTTTATATGACTCTATTCTTTCTAGAATGACTGCCGAAATTGGAAAAACTAAGCCTTTAGGCACAAAACTTTTTGCCGCGAGAATGTGATGAAACAGATAACGGTGAATACGTCCATTGCCATCTTCAAATGGATGTATAAAAATAAATCCAAAAGCGAGCAATGTGGCCATCAGAACGGGATCGTAATCGCTTTCATTTAATAAGATATAGGTTTCAAAAAAACCGGATATTAATTTATCAAGATCATCAGCACGCGCTGAAATATGAACCGGTTTAGGCGTACCGGTTACTCGATGATGATCACCAACAAATCCACCTTCAACCCGACATCCAAGTGTAATAAAACGGTCATCAGGAATCACTATTTTTTGAAGGTATTCCAGTTCTTCGAGGTTTAATGGCCTTTGTCCGGCTTGGCCGATTATTTTCCCCCAACGTTCAATACGGTTATGCGCTGGAGATTCCCCTTCGATGGTGTAGGAGGCTTTAGAATCTTTGAGCAGAAGAAAAGCTGCCGCTCGGCTTAACCGATCTGAATGTGTTTTTCCAAGATGATCAGCAGCAGTTTGAGACAGATTAAGGGCAATGTACTGGTCAAGCTTGTTTGTTTTTCTAATCAATGGGCAAAAATCTTGTGTACCTGGTAGGTTATTATACACTCTATGACGACGTGATGGACGAGAGGGCCCCGGATATTGGAGCTTATCATTGACCAGTACAACAAAATTACCTTGATTTATGTCAGGTAAATCTAGTTTTTCATGACGTAGCCACTCAAACAAAAACCAGATTCTACGGCTATAGATGCCAGTGGGCTCAGATTGGACAATATCGACAAGTAAAGCGGGATCAATGTGATCAAAAAGCATTTTGAGGATACCAAGCTCAATGCCTTCATATTTTAGAGCAAAAGTTAAATGGCCGTAAAGCGTATCCTCTGGATCATGCCTTGGTGTCAATACGCGCCATTGTCCTTTTTCGTACTTTTTGTGCTTTTCGCCAATCGCACAGAGTGAATCGGGTATAGGAACGGCCAAGTCATAATCGGTAATAAGTGCAATATAACCGACAGGCTTCGCCTTCGTCTCTGGTAGTGGATAATCGTGAAAAACAATTACAGACTGTGAATTTTGTTTATTTTGACTCATTTTTATGAATATCGCTTATTAAAAACGAGCGAAAGTAGGGTGGGTAGAACGATAGCGCAACGCAGTAACCGATGGGATGTCTATGCACACAACGTTTGCACACCCTCCAATCAGGCCGCAAAATAACAGGCATTCCATTCAGGCCGCAAAATAACAGGCATTCCAATCAGGCCGCAAAATAACAGGCATTCCAATCAGGCCGCAAAATAAAGTTTTCACTCAAATTTTTCTTAAAATCTATAGCGATGGATGGAGTCGCGTTACCCGGCCATGCGTTTGTGCGGCCGCACCAGCCAGTAGAGCGGCAGGGTGGACACTGCGCCCAGGGTGTCCAGCAGCATGTCCTTTTGCGCGTCCCAGATGTCGCCCTGCGATCCCAGAAATTCGATGCCCGCGTCCCCGCCTTCTAGCACTGCGTACCACCATTCGATGATCTCGTAGCCCGCGGCCGCTGCCATGATGGCGAATAGTCCGAACAGCGTAGCCGTCACTGGGCCGCAGAGCCGGCGGCGCAGCATGAACTCGACGATGGGGTAGGCGTAGAAGCCCACCGAGTAATGCGCGATGCGGTCGAAATGGTTGCGTTCGGCACCGAAGAGATCGGTGATGAAATCGAAAGGCACGTTGGCGAAGGTGTAGTGTCCGCCCATGGTGTGCCAGAATATCCAGAACGCCATTAGCCCGTAGGCTAGGTTGGAAAACCTAAAGCTGCGGAAGGTCAGCACTAGGAACGCGAACACTCCAATCGCTGGGATGTTCTCGGCCCACCACACGGCGCGAGACACTGGTTCGATGGCCAGCACCGCCCAGTACACCACATATACGCTTGCCAACAGGTGCGGGAAATATTTTGACATGTTGGGTACATCTTTGTAGATAGATTTTAGCATTTGAAATTAATTTTCTAGTTTGAGTTTTTCGAAAAAGCGTTAGCATTTTTCGTTTGAATTAAATATAAAAAAGGGCAACCACAAAGATATCTCGTAGGGTGGGTTAGCGATGCGACATTGAACTCAATATAAAACCCAGATTTCACTGACAGCGATCCCACCATCCTAGTGCAGGATCGCTCCAATATCCAGACCAACCAGCCAACCAGCCAACCAGTGAAAAGTTGGCTGGGTGGTTTGATCATTTTCGCTCTCCTGCACTAGTACACTGTCCAACTTGTTTTATAGCGTTTCCCAATTGAATAAACTACAGTTATATTATTTAACTCATTGATAATTAAAATATAATTTTGTACTTCATTCAATCGAAAAAGCGTTTTATCCCAAAATTTTTAAATCGCGAGTTAACCTGTAATAATACCCCTCAAAATTGAAAAGACTTCTCCCGTGTCTTCTGGAATAGTATGGCTATGAATATTTTTGACAAGAGGTTTCTTTTTGCGATCTAATGTGCCAAATCGCCATAAATCGCCCAAGGTAACCGCACCATAAAGCATGTCTATCTCTTCATTCTCTTCATATTTATCAAGGGCAATTAATTCAGCGGCTAATTGATTAAATCCCTGATCGATATCTTTTTTCTTGGCTTCTCTGATTATGAGTTCTTGATTGGCGACTAAAAAGTAGTCTAACAAACCGCTTAATTTATCATCAATATCCAGTGCGTATTCAACATTGATTGTCGTATTGGTGGACCTCGCTATTTCTAGCAATAGAGGGGCTATCAAAAATTCCCTTTTCGCTATTTCAGAATTTAAAGTAATTTTAGGGAACACGGTATAAAAAGTTTCTTGGAGTGTTTTGACAAACTGCTTATCATAATCTTGACATTTTGGTAAATCGATGACTTCAAAGGCAAAGGAATAACCAAATTCGCCCACAATTTCCTTTGTCAGATAATTCATTTCAAAATAGTCACTGAAGGTATATTTTTTGTTTTCTTTGAAAATGGATTTTTTCATAACCAATATTTTTAATCCTTTTTTGAAATATCCACTAAAACACTGATGACGCTAATTTGAATTGATTTTTTGTTACGGCCATCTTTTTAACTTTTTAACTCATTGATTTTTTAATAGCTGCATTGGTTTGTGGGAATTATAGCGCGATTTGACTTAATGGAGTTAATCTTTAATCTAAATTTATTATTTTCTGTTCAAAAACATACATTTACATCATATATATCACAATATCATTAAAAATCAAATTCACGCAAAAGTTTTTGTGTGCAAAAACTTGAACCTCGAATGTTGAAAAGCGCCAAGCCAAATTGCAGAGGCCTTATCAATCTTCAATTGTTAATGTTCAATTCTCTTTTCTCAATTAAACCCAGACATAAATGAAATAATATCTATACGCTGTGATATTCTATGATAGGCTATATTCTCTATGTTGAAAAAAATGATTTTTTTCTTGCATTGAATAACATAATCAAGATATGATTCAAATCATTTCAGCGATAACAAAAAATGAAACCAGAGCAATCATAAGAATGCTTTTAAAATCAATAGGTTAGAGTGTTAAAAACCACATTAAAGATAATTTGTAAAATGCAAATATATGTTGACTGGTTGTTTAGCAAAGTCGTCTAGTACTCTGTCAATCTTGTTTTGACGGGTAGGATAAACCTGACATGTTTTGAAAACCTGTCAGGTTTTTTTGGGGAGCCCGTCATTATAAGTTTGACAATGTACTAGTAATCTGTCAATCTTGTTTTGATGGGTAGGATAAACATGACAGGTTTTGAAAACCTGTCAGGTTTTTTTGGGGAGCCCGTCATTATAAGTTTGACAGTGTTCTAGGGCCTCCTTTTCAAACCCATTTTGGGCAAAAAACCAAGCCACTGTCTTTTTTGATTCTCCCAGATCGATCTCTTCAAGTTTCTTGATATTTTCACTAAAGGAAAAAGGCTAGTGTCGCAATGTGGGTGATATTATAGAAGGCAATTTCGGCTTATTGTCATGATTTAAAGAGGATACTCAATAGTTACCTAATCTATGGTATTCCATAGTATGGAACTAACAGAGGGCTGAGAATAATCAGCAGCAGTTAGATAGGTGAATCACACCCTGGGATGTTTGATCCAGTCCCGCAGCGAAGTGGTT
>QNEL01000122.1 GCA_003645185.1 Candidatus Parabeggiatoa sp. nov. 3 | reverse complement strand
TAAACAGGTATTTTGGGCATTCGCCCTGGATTGCCCCTACGGGTACGGTTGTAGGGGCAATCCCTTGTGGTTGCCCCGATTGCTTCTATTAAAATACCTGAAAATTTATGGTTCAGTACTTATGACGATGCTAAGATAACTGATAACTGATAACTGTCAATGATAAATTTTACCTCTAACCCTTATGGATTCACACATTTCATAGATCATCTGAATATCGTTTCTGTCTCTATCCTATTGATTTTGCTAATAATGTCCATTTTATCGTGGTATCTGCTCATCACAAAAGCATTGCAACTGGGCTTCACCTATTGGCGTGCGAGAAAGATACTGAAACTCTTTTGGAAATCAGCCTCATTGGAACCCCTTATCGGCCGTTTAAGTCAACGTCAACTCAACGATCCTTTTTCAAATGTCGCATTACAAGGGATCAATGCCGCACTCTATTATGAAAAACGGGCAGAAAAACAGATTGCGAATCTGAGTTCGCACAGCGAATTTCTCACACGTAACCTGCACCGCGCCATAAATGACAGTACAGCCCAATTAAATTCTGGATTAACGATACTGGCAACGATTGGCAGCACAGCCCCCTTCATTGGTTTACTCGGTACCGTACTAGGTATTTATGAAGCCCTAATCACGATCAGTGCAAGAGGCAATGCCTCTTTAGATACTGTCGCCGCGCCAGTGGGAGAAGCCTTGATCATGACAGCTTTTGGCTTAGCCGTAGCGATACCCGCAGTACTGGGATACAATGCGCTAGTACGTGGCAACCGTGGTTTTTTAACTCAACTAGAAGGTTTTGCTCACGATTTGCATACCTGCTTAAATACAGGCGCGCGTGTTGATATGAAAAATCGCGCAATAATGACAAAGATTGAATCCAGCCTATCCAAAGAGAAAATTGATCTGCAATAAACTGGAATTTAAAATTCTACCTCGTTCACTTACAGTAGCACAAAGTTTCACAACCTCTGTGGCACTCTGTGTTACTCTGTCTCTCTGTGTTGAAGAAAAAATAAATATATGGCTTTTAATCATTTTGAGAACAATTCAAATCATCAACCGTTATCAGAAATCAACATTATTCCCCTAGTCGATGTCATGTTAGTTTTGTTGATATTGTTTATCATCACGGCCCCTTTATTTACCCATCACGCGATCAAAATTGACGTACCCCAGGCTTCAACTCAGGAAATACCAGAAGAGCCTAATAAAATTGTATTAGCCATTGACGAAAAAGGGGGATTATTTTGGAACGATGAAGCCATTGATGACAAAGAATTGATTAAACGCTTTCGCAAAGCGGCCCAAAAAAAGCCGCTACCTGAATTACATTTGCGTGCAGATAAAAAAACGCAATATCAAAGATTGGCTGAAATCATGTCAGCCGCACAAAATGCCGGAATGACGCGCTTAGGTTTTATCACACAGCCCGACAACAATTAACAATTCTGATTTTTTAATTGATAATTGATAATTGATAATTGATGTGAAGCGCCATCTATCAGTCAGATTTGTCCATTTGAGATGGAAAGACATATTAATCGACATTCTTTAATAAATCATTTCAAAATAGGCTATACTTTTATGTAGGGTGGGTTCGCGCCAAAATTTTTCGCGATAAAACTTTTGGCGCGAAACGTGTTTTTGTTGCCCACCATCCTCATTAAAAAGTTCACTTTGTTACCGCGCTAAGTATAATCATGATAATCAGCGTTCTATCCTGATAACTGATTTCCACATTTCACATTTCACGCTAAAGTTTCGCTCCGCGAAACTTTAGCGTGAAATAAAGTTGCGCGCAACTTTTGCGTGAGCCGAAGGCCAGCGAAGCTAAATACAGTTTTTGCGCGCAAAAACTTTATTTCACGCTAAAGTTTCGCGGAGCGAAACTTTAGCGTGAAATGTGGAACTGATAACTGATAACTGTTCCAACCACAACCACAGGAGGATGCTGTGTTAATAGACAGCATTAAAGGAAATGATCTATAAACCCATAACTAACGCTAAATGCCAAACCTTGATATCCCGTCTTGGTTTGAGTTCTCACTTTGTTTTTGCCCTCATTTGGGCTTTGTTTCTGGTGCCAGTCACTTACGCTGATATTGTGGTAACAAGTAACAGCAGTAGTGGCGCTGGTTCTTTGCCACAAGCCATTACTGACATTCCTGCCGGGGAAACCATTACCTTCCACAGTGATTTAGATGGGGAAACCATTATCGTGACTAGCACGTTGACCATAAGCAAAAACCTGACTATTGATGCTAGTGCTTTAACATCGGGTATAACCATCAGTGGTGATAATGCTAATGTTAGGATATTTACAATCAACAATACCGCAACAGATGTGAAGCTCAAGGGCCTGACCATCACTGGAAGCAATCAAACTCATGGTAAGGGTACCATCTACAACGCCGCAAGTAAGCTGACGATAACAAACTGCACCATCACGGGTAATTCTACCAATAATGGTGGTGCTATTTATAACCAAAACAACACGCTGATTATAAACAACAGCACTATCACCAACAACAATGCTAAGAGTGGCGGCGGTGGGATATACAGAAATAACGGCACGGTCAACATCAAAAACAGTATCATCGCGGGAAATAAAAAGAATGGAAGCACTACCGATGCCAATGCGGATTGTTTTGGCACCATTACTTCCGACGAGGGCTATAATCTCGTGGGCACGGGCACGGGTTGTCCACAAACAAATAGTGACCCTACTGACCCTACTGACGACCCTACCAATAAACAAGTCGCTCCTGCTGATGTCTTCGGTAAAATCTTTAAGGATACAACCTTAGTAGATGGCATTCTGCCTTTGATAGGAACCCCAGGCGATAACCCTGCTATTGATGGTGGTAACGGCTGCGAAGCGAAAGACCAACTCGGCACCGAGCGGCCTCAACCTGAAGGTGGGGAGTGTGATATCGGCGCACATGAGTACAAAGCGCCTTTTGATCCTGAACCCACTGCACACCCGACTAGCTTCACTACTGCCACGGTCGATAGCGACGAGCAAATTACGTTGACTTGGACTGATGTGTCGGCGGAGCCGGTTCCGAGTGGCTATCTAATAAAACTCAGTAACACCAGCTTTGATGCGATCACGGCTCCCACTGATACGAATGCCGTGGCAGATGGTAGTGGTGCTAAAAACATCACGCAGGGTACGCAAACCTATCAATGGACTGGTTTAACTGCCGAGACTACCTACTACTTTAAGATTTACCCCTATACGAATGCCGATGAACTGATTGATTTTAAAACGGATGGCACTGTTCCTGAAGACTCAGAAACAACATTGGCCTCAGAACCCACTAATCATCCGGCTGACTTTAGTGCTACCAAAACTGACACAACCATTACACTGACTTGGACTGGTTCGATTGGAACACAATTACCGGCTAAGTACTTGATAGTGGGTAAAACCGGCAGTGGCACTTTTACTGATCCTGCTGATAAAACGGCTGTGGCTGATGATACGAATTGGGACGGTGACAGTGTGGCTGTGAATGTGGATCATGCTACCGGTTCTAATACCTACAGCTTTAGCGGTTTAACCCCTGAAACTCAGTATGACTTCCAGATTTATCCTTACACCAATACTGATGCCAATATTGATTTTAAAACGGATGAGACCATACCTTCTGTTTCCCAGACGACTAAAGCAACAGATCCTGAACCGACTCACCATGCCACTGGATTTGCGGCAACCGTGAATAGCGATTCGATTCTGACGCTGACTTGGACAGATGCGACGGCTGGTGATGGGGAACAAGCACCGAGTGGCTATCTGATTAAACTCAGTAACACCAGTTTTGACGCGATCACGGTTCCCACTGATCTGAATGTTGTGGCAGATGATATCGATGTTTCAGATGGCAGTGGTGCTATCAATATCACGCAAGGTACGCAAACCTATCAATGGACGGGTTTAACGGCCGAGACTACCTACTACTTTAAGCTTTACCCGTACACCAATGCGGCTGCTACGATTGATTATAAAACGGATGGTGATATTCCGCAGATTGAAAAGTTAACTCATGTATCGATACCAGAACCTACCAAAAATGTTACGGATTTTACGGCAACGGCCGAAAACAATTCCATCATTAAATTGACGTGGACTGGTTCGACTGGGGATCAAGTGCCAGCTAACTATTTAATCGTGGCTAAAACGGGAGGTGGTAGTTATGCTGCGGTAAACGATGGCACACCCGTGACTGATAATACCGATTGGGCTGGTGAGAGTGTGGCAGTCAATGTGAATCACGCTGAGGGTGAGAATACTTACACCTTTACCGGTTTGACTCCAGAAACGGATTATGATTTCCAGATTTATCCTTACACCAATGCCGATACCACGATTGATTATAAAATCGATGGAGTGCCGCCGGCATCAGCTACCACCCCGGCAACGGCTGGCGAACCCAGTAATCCGCCGAGTGGATTTACGGCAAAGGCCGATAGCGATACAACAATCACGCTCAGTTGGACAGATTCGACAGGTGATCCACTTCCGTTCGGTTATCTGATTAAAACCAGTGCGACCAGTTTTGACGCGATTACTGCGCCAACGGATGGTACACCAGTTGATGATGATACCACGGTGTCTGATGGCAGTGGGGCTAAAAACATTCGTCAAGGTGTTGGCACCTATCAATGGACAGGTTTCAGTGCGCCGAATACCTATTACTTCAAGAACTATCCTTACAGCAATTCGGGTAGCACGATTAATTATAAAACGGATAGTGTAGAACAGGTTTCAGTCATTATGCCACCCAAGGCACCGAACGGCCTCAGCGCGGGTGCGACTTCAGGAAGTCAAATTAACATCAACTGGACGGATGTCAGTGATGACGAAACCGGTTTTAAAATCTATCGTTCCGATGATGGCGGTAAGACTTGGGGAGAAGAGCCCATCGCCACTCTGGATGCGGGTGCCAATCAGTACGTCAGTGGTGGACTCACTTGTGCAAAAACCTATCACTACAAAGTGAGTGCTTATAATGATAACGGAGAAGGCTATACGATAGTGAGTGCGGGAACTCATCCGTGTCCGGTTCCGCCACCGCCTGCTCCGCCACCTTCGCCACCACCGTCCTCAGGCGGGGGACCATCGGGTGGTTCATCACCTCCTGTGATCACGTCCACGCAAAAGCTGATCATCAACTTTTCGGGTAAGGGTAAAGGAACGGTGAGTTCCAATATAGAAGCCAAAGAGACGAACTGTGATGACGATAAATGTACTTATACTTATCCTCTCGCTTCGCGTCTGATACTTTATGCCCTACCAGATAAAGACTCAACATACGGCTATTGGGCTGGGGCTCTGGATTGCCGAGACGATGCTTTTGAAACGGATAAGGGTGAGGGTCAAACCAAAATCGTTCTGAATAGCGAAACCAGTTGTATCCTATCTTTCGGTTTGAAGAAGCGGACATTAAGCCTGATTTATGTCGGCGACGGCAAGGGTTACGTTAGCACTGTTCCAAGTGGTGACAGCAAGTCTGGCTGCAAAGTCGATAAATGTCGGGTTTTTGACAGCGGTACCCAAGTCAAACTGGTTCCCAAACCCGCAGAAGGCTTCCAATTTAAAGGTTGGGGCAATGATGACGAGCAAGGTTGGGCAAGTGATCGAGATTGCAGCGATAATCAAATGACAATGGATGGCGATAAGAGTTGTACGGCCATCTTTGGCATTGCCACGACACACAGTCTGACAGTAAGTTATGCGGGTTCTGGTATAGGTACCGTGAACCGTAACCCCGTGGGTACAGCTTGTGGTGAGCATTGCACCAGTCATAGCGATGATCAAACGGTTACCCTGACACCAGTGCCCGCTGCGGGTTCAAGCTTTGTCGGTTTCAGTGGTGATTGTAATGCCGATGGGCAAATCGCGATGCCAGAAGACAGAAGTTGCATCGCAACCTTTAATTTAGGAACCGTGGTGGGCCCAACTGATCCCACGCAACCAGGTGATCCAACACAACCAGGTGATCCAACACAACCAGGTGATCCAACGCAGCCAGGTGATCCGACGCAGCCAGGTGATCCGACACAACCGGGTGATCCAACACAACCAGGTGATCCAACGCAGCCAGGTGATCCGACGCAGCCAGGTGATCCGACGCAGCCAGGTGATCCGGTACAACCAGAACCACCCAAACCACCGACAAGTTATCAACTGTCTGTTAGCTTAGCCGGTACGGGTACCGGTAGCGTCAAGGGCAGTGGTATAGATTGCGGTACGGATTGCACGGAAAGTTTCCCACCGGGTACGCCGATGTTGCTCACGGCCGCGCCAGCAGCGGATTCAACCTTTGGTAGTTGGAGTGAAGCTTGTCTGAATGGTCAGATTCATGTTGATGCCAATAAGACTTGCACCGTCACTTTTGTCGCTAAACCCAGTGCCACACTGACAGTTACCAAAGCGGGCCCGGGTACAGGTACAGTGACGAGTCAACCTGCGGGGATTGCGTGCGGTGAGGATTGCACAGAACGCTATATTATAGATCAAGGGCCTATTCCAGTGGCCTTAACGCCCTTAGCCGCTGTCGGATCATTCTTCAGTGCCTGGAATCCAGAATGCCCGAATGGGCAAGTGCTCATGGATGCCGACAAAACGTGTACAGCCATGTTTGAATCCTTTGGCGTATTGCAATTTGCTTCTGGCCCAACGATAGATGTGGCCGCCCCCAAGATAGCACTTGATGAAGAAGCCGGTGCAGTCACCTTTACGGTTAGCCGTACTGGCGGCACATTTGGTCAAGCTTCCATTGATTACACGACGATAGATGGCACGGCTCAAGGCGACAGCGATTATCAACCGAGCCGAGGTACCCTGACTTGGGCAGCTGGTGATGCGGAAGATAAAAGCATTACGGTGACGATCTTGTCAGATAGAACCAAAGAAGCCGATGAAACGTTTAGCCTCAGCTTATTGAATCCCAGTGGTGGCGTAGTTTTGGGCACACCCCAACTGCTTCAATTAACGCTGACAGAAGTGCCTTGGTTTAGCAGCGTTCAATTGGTGATGCCGCGCTACACGGTTCAAGAAAGCAAAGGCGAAATCACCTTGTTAGTCACACGGGCCGGCAGTAGCAAATTTCCGCTCACCGTCGATTATGCCACAGTCGATGGCACGGCAACGGCCGGTAGCGATTATCAAGCAGTCAACGGCACCTTGAATTGGGGCAATGGCGATAGGAAGCCTAAACCGATCAAGATTCCGTTAGTGACAGACACGATTGACGAACCTGATGAAAGCTTCGTGCTTGCCTTATCTAATATTATGGAAGGGGCACAATATGGGCCAAATCAGCAAACCACGGTAACGATTATCGAAACGCCTGCTAGTGCGACTCCGCCAAGTCCAGGTACAGAAGGCACAGAACCCGGAGAGGGTAGTGGTACAGGTACCCCAAGTACGCAGCCAGGTACGGGTGCCCCAGGCACAGAACCCGGTACAGGTGTACCAGGTACAGAGCCGGGTACGCCTGGCACAGAACCGGGTACCGGTTCACCAGGTACAGAAGGCGGTTCGCCTCCTGTTGTAGAAAAACCGTCACCGGGCATCTTGCAATTTAGCGCGCCCAGCTATGATATTGACGAGCGTGATGGCAGCGTGACGATTGGGGTTACTCGCACAGAAGGCAATAGTGGTGCGATTGCTGTCAATTATGCCACTCAAAATGATTCGGCCTACGCCGCAAGAGAGTACACAGAAAGCTACGGCAAATTGCGCTGGGCTGATGGTGAAACCAGTGAAAAGCAGTTTCGCGTCAGCATTCTGGATGACACCTTAATGGAAGAACCGAAACGCTTGATCGTGATACTGTCTAATCCGACTGAAGGCGCGACACTGGGAGAGAACATCCAAGCGGCCATTAATATCATAGATGATGACAAAGCCCTTTTGCAGTTCTCTTCAAAGAGCTATATTGCCACTGAAAGTAGCGCGCAAGCCGTTATCACAGTCAGCCGCAACGGCGGGCGTTTAGGTGAAGCCTCAGTAGACTATGCAACCAGCGATAGCACAGCAAAAGCGGGTGAAGACTACACAGCAACCCAAGGCACATTGACTTGGCTCAATGGAGAAGACTATGACAAAACGATCACCATTCCTCTGATTTTTGATCGCGTTAGCGAGGAGAATGAGATTGTCGTGTTGAGTTTATCCAATGCCAGCGACAATGCCGGATTAGGTACGCCCAGCGAAGCCACACTCACTATCACAGAAAGTGATTCAAAACAGTGTGAAGCGGGGCAAGTTGTTGATTGTGCTCTGATTTCAGAGGACAAAGATGCACCACCCTTGCAAGATGCCAGAATTTCCCCGAAAGGAACCGTAGCGGGTGTTAAACTGGCGGGTAATGTCAAGAATGCCGGTTGGGTGCAAGATGTTGAGCTGATGCCCAATACGCAACTGACTGGCGGCACGGTAACAGGCGAGATCAGTGGCCCAAGTCATCCTAACCAATCTGATCAACCCGCAGCCATTCTCATGGATGTCAATATCACCACCGGTGCCAAATTAAGCAATGTTGTGATTGGTGGCCAATCTGTGATTGATCCGGCTGTCATCGAGAGCGAAGATGGATTAGGAGAAGGGGTGCGTTTTGAAACCAATAGTCTGATTCCTGAAGAGCGTGATTTAGGTAATCTGTTAGGCCGAATGCAAGAGGATGTTTTTGGTCAATATGCTGTGAATTTGGCAGACGATGTGCTGTACAATAGCGCCAGAGGCGGCATTTTAGGGGCTATCAACAGCTTATCTCAATTGAAGAATAACGGTTTTGTGTTACGGCAAAATCCGAAAACGGGCTTTTTAGAAATAGAGAGTGCCGATATCCTGTATGCCGTGTTGCCCATGCAAGTCAAGCACATCTTGAAAAAACAAGTGGCTAGAGATATCCGGCAAGGTGTGTACTTACAGCCCGATCACAGCGTCATCTTCATTACGCACACCGGACGGGAAGTGATAACGCAACCGGTGATGCAGGCACCTAGGGTTTTTAATCAGGCCTTACGCAGTTTTGGGCTAGAAAGAGCCATCATGCAAGATAATGGTAATATCCAAATCCCGTTCGATAAAGCAAACTATCTGATGGTGCGTTCCAGTTTGTACTCTCAACAGGTACCTGCTGAAACCGCATTAGGTTTTGCGATTAGCAATGGCGGTGTCTCTTTTGTGTTTGATGATGACAAGGGTATCCGTCGTCACCAACCCATTTACCCCGCATCGGCAGATCCAGAAGCCTTGCAAACGCTGTTTAAAAACGATGCCGTATTAGGCAGTGAGGGGCAAGTGGTGATACGGGCCGGCACACGCCGCTATCAAGGCCAATTTGATTACTTAGTCACTCGTGGACAGAAAAGAGAATCTGGCTTACAAGTTCAAGAGATTGGTGATCTTAACCATGATGGTTGCGAGGATTATCGGATAGATTACCGCAATGGAGATAGCCAGATAATGTATTGTTTGCCGTAGTTGGAGTGAGGAGTACAACGGATGACGGGGATAAACGGATTGAAATGAAGGCAGATTTGACTGATTCGCCTTATTGACACTGATCAAAAAAATCCGTTTAGGCCAAAAATCCGTTGTACTAATCTGTTGTACTAATTGAACGCTGATTTGACTGATTGTCATGATTAACGCTGATTTTTTAAATCAGCGTCAATCAGTTAAATCATGATAATCAGTGTTCTATCATCTTAAAATCCATTTAGGCCAAAAATCCGCTGTACTAATTAATTGATAGAAAAAATATTATGAATTATGCAATAGAAGGCATTTATCAAAATGGAAGTATAGAATTTATGGAAATGCCTCAATTTCATAAACCTGTCAAAGTCATGGTCATTTTTTTTGAAAATAAGAAGGAAATCAAAAAAATAGGCGGCCTTTTCAAAAAATTTACAGTTGATTATGATCAAATCGAACAAGATTTGAAAGAACTGAAACAAAATTCTTCGGCACATATTCTTGAGGAATTTGAAAATCTATGAAAAAATATGTGACGGATACACAGGCATTGATCAAATTTCTCAACGGAAAGAAAGTCATAAATGACATCCTTGATTCGGTTTTCAAAAAAACCGATAAAGGGGAAAATATTATTATCATTCCGTCAGTTGTCCTGTTTGAAATAGGGTATTTGTATGAAAAACAAAGGATTCCCGTATCATTGAAGGATATCAGAAGCATATTGGAAGATTCTATCAATTACAGAGAAGAAAAACTTTCGCTAGATATTATTGAATCTTCATTTGAAATAACAGACATCCCTGAATTACACGATCGTTTGATCGCAGGGACAGCACGATATTTGAATCTTCCTCTGATTACAAATGATCCTGTTATATTGGCAAGCCAATTTGTTTTGTGTCTATAAATAAAGTAAAAGATAGCCAGATTATGTCTTGTTTGCCGTAGTTGGGTAAGGATAGAACGCAGATTTGACTGATTATCATGATTAACGCAGATTTTTTAAATCAGTGTTCCACTTAAGAAGTTTTTGCGCGCAAAAACTTCTTAAGTGGAAATCAGTTTAATCATGATAATTAGCGTTCTATCTTGTTGAAAGTCGAGAGAATGCTTAATAATAAATAGGTATAATTCAGCACTTTGTTGATGGGAGAAGCCATCATGTTAAAAACGTTTAAAGCGGAGAACAAAAAAGCATACTAAAACGGTTACTCTAAATCAAACCCAAAGCTATTTAGCCGCGTTAATAGCGCCCTTAAAAATGGGTGAGGAAATTGTCATTGTTAGAGATAAAACACCTTTTGCAAAATTAGTGGCACCAACACAACCCATTGCTAAAAAGCGTACTATTGATAAATACAAGGGGAAAATAAAAATGAGTGATGATTTTGATGCCCCCTTGCCAGATAACATTTGGGGAGGGCTTTTTGACAAATGACTTTACTACTTTAAAACAAAATATATTTTCGTTCCAAATTTTGCGGTTAATTTTCGTTCCAAATTGATTTTGCGGTTTATTGGAGTGCCAACATGAAACATCCATTTCTATTTGATCCAGAGAAAGCAGTAGAAACAATACTTTATATTGCAAACAAAGTACAAGGCACTGACTTTCATCGTATTTCAAAGTTGATGTACTTTGCCGATAAAATGCGTTTAGAAGAATCTGGCCGTTTTATTTGTGGTGATAGCTACATGGCTATGAAACATGGGCCAGTGCCTTGCAAGACGTATGATATCTTAAAATCCATGCGTGGCGAAGGTTTGGTGTCTGTCATAGCCTCTGCCAAAAACGCGTTTACAGTTGAAGAGAAAAACATTGTGAAGCCGCTGAGACAGGCAGATTTAGATTATTTTAGTGAGTCTGATTTAGCGTGTTTGGATAAAGTTATTAGTGAATATGGCGAGTTATCCTTTTGGAAACTGACCGAATTAAGCCATGATAGTGCTTGGGAATCTGCTGACGAAAACGATTGTATAGAAATTGAACAAATTGTTGGAACGATTGCCCATTCCGAACTTTTACTTGAACATCTAAAAGACCGTTTTCCGGGGTAATTCATTGTGAATCAAGGAAAAATCCAAAAGTGGCAAGTATTTATACTTATTTTTTTAGATTAAATGGCAATCCGGATTTAAGTTTCATTAAAATACCTAGCTCCTTTTGATATCATGGCTCATCTATCTATAAAACGCGATTTCGCATCGTAATATATACTCGGTACGGGAATAAACTTTCAGGCAAAAGTTCGCTCCGCGAACTTTTGCCTGAAAAACTTTTCTCTAAGAGCGCATTCCCAAAAAAAGGATCATTATCAATCTGGGTTGTCGCAAAATAACAGGCACGCCAATTGGGCCGATGGCAAAATAACAGGCATGCCAACTGGGCCGAAAGCAAAATAACATATGCACTTTTGGTTTGACATAAAAGTTTTTCACTTAACAAGTTTTTGCGCGCAAAAACTTTATTTCACGCTAAAGTTTCGCGAAGCGAAACTTTAGCGTGAAATGTGAAAAGTTGTGCCCATGTGCAGTATATCAACCTACACGCTTGAAAAGTCCCACTTTGAGACCTATCATACCCAATTTGAGACTCAATTGAGTGGAAATATTTGATGCCACAAACAATCACCATCGGCGATGCGCTTTTTACCAAAACCCAGCAAAAGATCATGGGATTATTATTCCAAAAGCCAGACACAACATTCTATCTGAATGAAATTGTACGACTGGCGGGAATTGGCAAAGGTACGATTAAACGCGAGCTGGAAAAAATGACGGCAGCAGGTTTACTGACAGTTAAGCCTATTGGCAACCAAAAACACTATCAGGCCAATTCATCCGCTCCAGTTTACAATGAATTGATTGCTATTACTCGCAAAACATTCGGTATAGCCGATGTTATACGACAAACCCTTGAGCCAATAAAGGATGCCATCGTTTTTGCCTTTATCTATGGCTCCATTGCCAAAGCGACGGATACCAAAAAAAGTGATACTGATCTAATGATTATCGTGGGCAATGATTTGGCTTATGCCGATATAATGAATTTATTGATTCCTGCCGAATCAAAATTGCAACGCGCCATCAATCCAAATATTTATTTGCTATCAGATTTCAATGAGAAGTTGCAACAAGGAAATAGTTTTTTAAAACGTATTTTTGCAACAAATAAAATCATTATCATGGGAAGCGAAAATGTCATTAGAAAAATTGGATAATCTAGTCAAAACAGGGCACAAAAAACTTGAGCCACCCAATCAAGATGAATTTGATGGCATGATTGCTTCTGCTAAAGCGCGCTTGCAAGATAGTCACTTAACTGGGCTGTCAGCAAATAGCCCGTTTTATCTTGCTTACTGTACCGCGCAGTATGCTGAAAATACAACCGTGAAATTAACGATCTTCGTAGGGTGGGTAAGCGGGCGGCCCTGAACTTCAAATCAGCCCAAAAACGAATCGCCCGCTTGCCCACCATGCCTTCTGCATTGATAGAAAAATCAATGTTTAAACCATCAATCTTATGAAAATAACTTTTCACGTAAAAGTTTTTGCGTGCAAAAACTTTTACGTGAAAACCCGTTTTGTAGATTTAAGGGCGAACACGCAGGTTCGCCCCTACATATCGCTCGTAGGGGCGAACCTGCGTGTTCGCCCAGATAATTTTAACATCTATAAATGTTCAAGTTATTTTATGACGGTTCCTAAGCATAAAAAAAGCCCCTCAACCGAAATCAAGGAGCTTAATTGTTTGTAATCTCTGGTTAGAGTTTCGCAATAGCGAAACACATCCTACATTTAAACCATGCTATGCTGACTATAGGTTTTATAACGCATTTTTCTTTTAAATGCAGGCTTATCGCCAGGGTAAGCGGGCCCCCCATAACGCCAAACACACCAAGTTAGCCCGCTTGCTGAGGTGTTCAATTTCAGGTATTTTGGCTACTTTTTTTTCAACCCCGATTCGTAGGGTGGGTAAGCGGGCGCCAATAAACTTAACAGAGGCCCGTAAAGTCAGCGCCCGCTTGCCCACCATTCCTCCCAGAACGAATAAAAATAGGGTTAAAAAATAAACCAAGAAATGTTTTTATATTTAACACCCCACCCGCTTGCCCACCTTCCTACTCTTTCCCTAACCATTCATTCTGATCACTTTCCTGAGAACAATCCCCCGTGATCATCGCATTAAGGCGAATCCCCTTACCACTCGGTAAAGCTTCCATAATTGTCACCTTAAATAAAATCAATGGGGTAGACTCAATTTATTTTTTCCTCTAAATTCTCATTATTCTCTATTACCAAATCAGGATGCTGCGGTTCTTCAATATCAAGGTGTACACCAACTAGGTTAGATTCTTTACCATGACTGGCTTTTTTCGCAGCCTCAAATAAATAAGCAGCGCGATTTTCTCTATGTATAGAATTAATCAATAAATTATCGGTACTTTCGCTTATTTTTTACAGTCAAAGTAATTCGTAAGTTATTGATTTTATGTTATGACGATTCTAAGAATCACTTAAATCAGTTTTGTTATTGTAATATTGAAATAAATATATAATCTTATTGTAATAATACAAATTTAACTTACGAATGTAAGTTATTGAATTTATTATAGACTTTGATAACACTTTGAATTAGATATAAAAAATATAACTTATTGAATATTAAGCTATTTAAATTAACAAGGCACTAAAAAATAAGCGAAAAGACAGAAATTATACAGTATGAAATTAATATTTAAATACATTTTTTATAGTTTCAATATCTATGTAAACCGGGTTATTGCTAATCCTCTCTAAGTTTATGTTATTGAGCAGAATATGAATATCCCTTTCAGGATTAAAACCTAATTTCAAAAAATCCACTTCTAACCCCACTTCCAACATTACTTTTTCAATAAATGAGCAAGCGCGTTTTGGCGTATTACAACCAAGCATTGAAATAAGTTCTTGGAGCGTTTTTTGAACATATTTACTTCCTCTTTTATCATTCAATTTGAAATTTTGATTGGCGTTTATTATAAAAAATTTTCCTAAAGTGAGGGCAACTGCATGACCATGCGGAATACCCCAATGTGTTGTTAAAATATAAGATAAAGCGTGAGGTGCAGTCGTTTTAGATATATTAATTGCCTGCCCTGCCAAATGTGCTGCATAAACCATATTTCTACGGTTAGTAATATTGGTGGGGTTATGCACTGAATCAACAAAGTTATTTAAAATAATCTCAATTGCTTGTTTTGCATATTGTTTACTTTCTTCGGTTGAGCCTACCGCCCAATAAGATTCAATCGCTTGTGCTAAAGCATCAAAACCGGTGCTTGCGGATAAATATTTAGGCATGTTCTTAACTAAGCAAACATCGGCAATTGCATAATCTGGTAATATATATGGGTGTGCCAATGAATATTTAACGTGATCAATGTAAATAACGCTAAAATGTGTGGTTTCGCTACCAGTACCGGCAGTGGTTGGCATAGCAATTAAAGGCAATCTTTTTTTTGCCTCGATCTGGACTTTACCTTTTACGATATCATTAATTGTGCTTGTCTGATGAGCAAGAATATTAATTGATTTAGCTACATCTATACTACTTCCACCGCCTACCACGATGACTATATCCGCGTGTGATTGCTTAAATCTAACTATTCCTGCTAAAATATCTGTTAATTGAGGATTGCTTTGGAAATCAGAAAAGCGTTCTACATCAATTTCTTTAAAAAGTGGTTGTAGTAATTTTTCTGCACCTGATTGATCATAGGACGTTTTTCCAGTTACTAAAAAAATTTTTTTAGTTT
Organism: Candidatus Parabeggiatoa sp. nov. 3; assembly: GCA_003645185.1. GTDB lineage: Bacteria > Pseudomonadota > Gammaproteobacteria > Beggiatoales > Beggiatoaceae > Parabeggiatoa. The sequence goes on along the minus strand of QNEL01000122.1, from coordinate 2,519 downwards.
GATGTGTTGCCAAAATATCCTTGAGACAAGACACACCTTGATTTATAAATACTTGAGGTTTATTCATTCAAAAAACGCATTTACTTAACATCTTTTGCTATCAATTGATTAAAAAATGTTGTGGACTAACAATACTTTCACAAATGCCAGAATTTGTTGTTTCAGGAATGAGGTACGATTTCCCGAAACCTAAATAACATAAGAGTTTATGGAAATACACTTTGCCCTGTTCCCGAACATAACTATCTAATTGGCGAAGGTATTAAACTAACCATGATCATTTTGTACCCGGAATCAATTCAAGAATTTCTTTGATAGACGTACAATCATTATCACATTCTAAAGTTCTACCATGTTTTAAAATAGATTTAGCCACTTTCAACATCGCTGGATAGGTCGAACGTAACATCTGATTTGCAGACACAACGATGCTAACGCCTTTATCAATCCATTCATCTTCATATACGCTATTAAAACTAAAAGGTGCTACCATAAGAGGCATAGTATGCGTCAGTTTATGATATTCTTCACAAAATGAAAAAATGTCATCTGGCTGTTTTTTGTGACTATGAATCATGATTGCATCAGCGCCAGCTTCTATATAGGCTTTGGCTCTAGTTAAGGCGTCATCCATACCCATTATTTCTATGCGAGCAATCAACATAAAATCATCTGTAATTTGATTTTTTTTGCCAACCTGTATCTTATAACAAAATTTTTCAATGGAATCTTGTTGTTGAACAACTTCATTACCTAATAGCAAGTTTTTCTTCAAACCTATCTTATCTTCAATAACTACCGCAGAAACCCCTAATCTTTCTAATGACTTAACAGCAAAAGAAAAATGTTCAGGTAGTCCTCCAGTACCAGCATCAAAGAGCATTGGTTTGGTGGTCACTTCAAAAATTTCATTAACCATCGCCATTCTTGAAGTCATATCTACTGCTTCTATATCAGGTTTACCTTTGGCGGTGGAGTCAGTTAAGCAGCTAGACCACATTGCGTCAAATTCTACTGGCTTACCATTTCGTTCAATTCGTACTTGTTCAGTGATTAAACCAGATAAACCATGATGTACTTCATTAACTCGCACAATGGGTTTCGCACCGAGTAAACGCTTTAACATGCCTAATCTAATATTCGGGGTTGTACCAATCTCTTTAAGACTTTCATTTAACTGGGTTGAAGAAATGCCCTGCGTATAAGCTAATTCGACTAGCTCACCACCCCATTCACTTAATAGCTCTATAACTTGTTCTCTCGTTTTTTTTTGCACACCAGTTCGCCAATCATCTCCGTGAACCACATAATCAGGACGCAAATTACGCAAGTTATTTGTATAATCTAAAGTTTCTTGTGGAATAACCTCATGTACATTTTTTATATTCTCCATGATGGTTTTACGCTGCTCAAAAGTCATATAGGGCAATCGCTTGTAACTTGCTATTGCTTTATCACTTAACAAACCAATAGTTATTTTGCCTAATTGAGCCGCACTTCTGATAATGTTTATATGTCCGGTATGTATTAAATTAGCACTCATCGCCACATAGACTTTTTTCATTTTATTCCCTTAGTTGTAAATGGTCCAAGACATAGTTCAATAATTCTTTTGAACATTTCTCAGGTGTTTTGTTAGAGGTATGAATGAGCAAGTCAGGGGCATCTGAGAGTTCATAGTCTTCAGTTACCCCCACAAATAACTCACCCTCACCTCTTTTGGCTTTTTCATATACACCCTTATAGTCTCGTTTAGCACAAATTTCAGGACGACATTCAAGATAAACTTCTATAAAATTTTTCAGCTCCTTTCTAGCAAATTCTCGCATCGCTCTTTTATGTGACACTGTGGAAACTATGATAATTTTCCCTTCCCCACTCAATTTTTTTGCCAATGCAACAATTTGTTCTAATACATTGAATCGATCTTCTAAAGAATGTCCATATTTACTTCCAATTCTTTTTCTTAGTTCATCTCCATCTAAAAATTCTAAATTTCTACAACCTAAATCAAGCAAATCAGAATATAATCTACTTCCTAATGTTGTTTTACCTGAAGCAGTAATACCAGTAATCCATATAGTTCCTATTATTTTTGTCCAAAAGGTTTGTTTATTATTAACAATTTTTTTATAATCCATAAAAACAATACCTTTTCTAATTCTAAAAAATATTTAATAAAAATTAAGTTTAATTTAATACGCTAGCAGCCTGTCGGATTAATCAACTAACTCATTAATTCTTATCGCTTTTACAATAATCATAAATATTATACAAAACAATGATTTAAGTGGTATTCTCCGACAGGCTGCTAGAATTGAATAATAACCTTACGTTATTTCAGTTATATTTGGAAAAGCTATTATTCGTTATATTCCCAATCAGGATGCTTTGTGTCATTCAGCACGTAGTCTATATTTTTTGCCAGATATTCACTACTACAACCAAAATTGAACAAATTGTCATCTCTAAAGTTAACGACTCTCTCTCTATACACTTCCGGATTCTCCAAAATATCC
>QNEL01000121.1 GCA_003645185.1 Candidatus Parabeggiatoa sp. nov. 3 | reverse complement strand
TAGCTTTAAGTTTCCCACAAGCATAACGATTAAAAAACACAACCCCGAAGGGGTTGAATGTGAATAGCCCCAGGTGGCAACCTGGGGTTGCCAAAAGTTAAGTTTATTCCCGCGCCGAGTATACATTGGATCGATTAAGCCAACTCACTTGGGCGGAAATTTCAAAATCATCCCGACATGGCTTGGGTTACGAGAAAATTGCGAGAACGAGTATTCGTGCCCCTATTCCTAAGCATATCAAGGATGATATTGTTTTTATTGCCTTCCGATTTTATGGTAAAGCACCCATGGTAGGTTATAGAACAGACGCTATTTTTCACATTCTTTGGATTGATCGAAATTTTACACTTTATGAACACAGTTAATTGAGTGTTCGTTTTTCCAATAGACCAGTTTCTATAAAAATAGGTTTCATAGTCATTATATATTCTTAACGTTCAAGTTTTAGCGAAGCTCATCTTCGGTTCGGATTTTCAAAAGGGGCAACCACAAGGGTTGCCCCTACAAACAGTATAATTCGTTTATCCCCGTAATTAGTTGTACTAAACTCAAAAGGAAAACACCATGCGATTAACTTTAGCATTAAGTTAAGAGATTTTTAGCCGTTTTAAAATAAAAATATATAAATATTTCAATCAGTTATGAAAATAATCGGGCACAAAATTTCCTTAATTTAATGGCAGTGAGGTTGGCGGTGCCCAAGAAGTCGAAAAGGTATTGCCCGAATTAGGGGAATGGTGGGCAAGCGGCAATACCACCTTCGTTAAGGGCAGACACGTAGGTATGCCCCTACAAAAACCCGCGTATTTAGGGACTGTAGGGGCGAACCTGCGTGTTCGCCCAGGCTTAACTTCTGGGTTTTTTATTGACTTCATTGCCGCCCGCTTACCCACCCTACATTTAAGCCACAATTGATTTATTTTTCACATACAATCCTTGTCTTAACGGTTTAAATTCTTTATGATAATATATAAGGAAATGCAGATTATTTGGTGACCAAAAATAGTCAATATTTTCCACACAAAAAATACGAAAATATTAGCATTCTCAAAATCAGTCAGTGAATCGTTTCGAGTAGATTTTTAGGAACAGGATATCAACATGCAAAAAAAGAAGGAAATAAACCAGGAACGATTAAACCAAATCGTTACTGAGGCTCGCCGCAACCAAGAACAGCGAGAACGTGGCTATCGGGAGCAAGCACTCAAGCTATATCCTTGGGTTTGCGGACGATGTGGACGCGAATTTAACTACAAAACTCTTAATGAACTTACAGTCCATCACAAAGATCATAACCACGATAATAATTCCCAGGATGGTAGTAATTGGGAATTACTGTGTCTTTATTGTCATGATAATGAACATTCACGATATTTGGATGCAGAATATGGAGAATTAACATCAGACAAAGCGCAAACCCAATCAGCAACCCACTCACCATTTGCTGATCTCAAGGAATTATTGAAGAAAAATGAATAGCCGGTAAGGAGGACAAACGGTTTTTTTGACTTGCTAATCCTACTAAACTTCCCATCTCATGTTATGCACAAAGCTTCAAAAATTCGCATCATGCTTGTCATTTACCGTTACTTATAGTCATGGCGGGCATAGAAGGAACCCTAATTGAAGAAAACATCTAACAATCATATCTTATGTTAGTGCTTGGAATGAGTACCTTCTATGCCCGCGATAACTATAGTGAAGTTACTTCCCATCGCTTTGCGTAGTTAGTTAAGTACTGAATCATAAACTTTTGGAAGAAGGACAAGGGACACTTCCATTTTGATGAGCAAAGTTGCTTCAAAAATAAATGTGGTCTGTCCCCTATTTTACAGAGCTGCAAAGTGCTTTTTTGGGAATATCTTCGTTCATAGTCATTCACTTGATTCTTTGAAATAATTTCACACCAAGGAGGGCGAACACACAGGTTCGCCCCTACATTTCGTCTGTAGGGGCGAACCTACGTGTTCGCCCTACGTGTTCGCCCTCCTACGTGTTCGCCCTCCCCAAAATCCGTTAAAACCCCATTTTATTTACAAACCTTTTTACAGCCTTGTATATAATTACCACATCCAAGAGACCAACTTCTTTCTTGATAAACGTAGCAATTCTTTTGGCCTTCACTGTAGCCCGTTTCGTACTGATTTAAACTGGCTTCACTTTCTTGGTTTTCTTCTGTCAATGTTTTCTCAAGTTGGGCGATTGTGTGCTGTTCTTTTTCAATCTTTTTCTTTAAGCCATCTATCTCGCCTGATTTGTCATCTAAATCGGTTTCCAGTTGGGCTACTTTTGCCCAGTGTTGCTTCTTCTGTTCATGCAATATCTCTATTTTGGCTGTTTGTTCTCCTAAATCGGTTTCTAGTTGAGATAATTCAAGCTTTTTGGCCTCCATTTTTCGCTTCAATTTGGAACGCTCAATATCCTTTTCATGAAACAATTGACCCATATTGTGTGCTAACTGCTCGACAGTGGTTGCACTTAAAGCCTTGGTATAGTCATATTTTTCGGTTTGATAGGCCTCAAAAAATGCGGCTTTAAAAGCTTGAAGTTGCTCTTTTTCACTGGCAGCCTTCATAGACAATGGTTTATCAACTTGATTTTTAACCACTTTTCCCAGTTTTTGCCCTAATGCTTCTGGCACGGTTTCATTTTCAATCACTGAAAAATCAGGGGGCGTAACGGTGGACAGAAATCCGCTTTTCACTTGTGATAAAACCTGTTGTTCGTTTCCCCCAAAAAAAGTACCCGCATAAAATGCTAATAAGGCCGTTATCACGATTAATAAAGCCGAAACGATAACAGGGCGAAAACTGCTGCTGTGATCATCTGAACTTGATGACGCTTGAGGAGTGTGATGATTTTCATCTGTCTCCTCACCATAAATAATAGTGGTGCCTAATTGTGGTGACGCTTCTTGACGCTCTTTCTGAAAAAGGGGCGGTAGGGCAGATTTTGGGGACAAAGGGATTTGGGATTTCAATGCCATATTTAAATCAGGGCTATCCTGACACACCGCCCAACAAAGCTTTGTCCATAAATGAGAGGGTAAACATAAATATAAGTTTTCTAATTGTTCAGCAATCGGGTGATGCAAAAACGCTTCAACAGTGTCTAACGAGTTTTCAACTGAAAAACACAATGGCGGCACCAGATCAGGGTGGGCAAGACAGGCCGCTAAATAGGTTTCTACCTCTTCCAAATTGGAACTAAACGATTTAAGAATCTCCTCTTGCGATTGGCTTGGAATCAGAGGCGGTTCGCATTCGCCATAACGATTATCAATAACAGTAATACGCTCGTTATTTTCATCAGCTTGCCATACCTTATCAGATGCGGCATTATGCGGAAAGGCGGAATCCAGTATCTCTGGAGTCAACAGGGTACGCAATAACGCAAAGGGATTGAGCCGATTAGCACGATAATCCTGTGCCGATATGATAAGCACATATTGGTATAACGCATTACGAGAGGGTTGAATCGGATCGGGCAGATTTAACAGAAACGCACATGCCACCTGTTCATCAGGCTGATTTTGAGAAGCCTCACCAAGCGGCCAAAAAGCGACACCACATTCCGCGTTTTTGGGAAACATCATACGCGCTGTTTGTGCAATCTCATTTCTAAATGATTTGGCATTTAACAGGTTTTCTGTACACCATTGTAAGCGGCCTGCCGATACCATTAAGAATAAACGAACTTGAAACATCAATTTTCCTTTGGGGGTTGAATCGTTAAAATCTTTTATAGCGTTTCCCGATTGAATGAAGTACAAATTTGATTTTCGTTACAAATTTATTTTGCGCCTTGGAATGCATGTTATTTTGCGAAGCGCTTAAACCGATTGACTTATTGAAACCTTATGCCTATTATCACTCAATTTCACTCAATTTGTTAAATGGGGGAACTTTTATAAAGCTTATGAAAACGACAGAACGGTTGTCGGCTAATCATTTTCATGTGACGTTGGACATATCAGCACCGGATTATATGAATGCTGTTCATTTTACTTCGCATGAAGTGCAAATGGCTCTCGGGCATTTTTTGATGACGAATCCGGACATTATTGCACGAGTTTTTGAAACATTAGGTAAGACATCTACACCGATTAAGGATGTTGGAAAGTTACAAAATCTACCATTGCCGCAAATATCATCAAAGATGCAGCAAGCTCTTGACTCATTAGAAAATCATAAACCAAGTCGGGTTAGCGTCAATTCTACTCAATTACTTCGTAAGATTCGTGACAATGGATAATAAATACCATAAATTATATGTGGTTGATACGTCTGTTACTGCCAAGCTCTTTATAGATGAAGAACTTGGCTATGAAGTTAAGCAGATTTATCGGCAAGCTATTCGCAAAGAATTTTATCTTTTGGCTCCGGAACTGACTTGTTATGAATTAACCAATGTGCTAACCAAAGCAGCAATGCCTTTGGCAGAAGTCAAGGAGCATTTACGGTTCTTTGAAGAACTGATAAAAAATGAAACACTTACCATTGTGCCTTATTCTTTGGAAATACTGAATAAGGCTTCAGAAATTGCAAGTATTGATACCAAGGGGCAAGGATATATCTCTTCTTTTGATGCGACATTTCATGCACTTGCTATTTTAATGAATGCGGTATTTATTACGGCTGATAAATCGCATTATAGGAAAACTAAAGATTTAGTTGGTTCGATTGTGCTATTGGAAAATTTTTATTCAACCGGATAAAGGATGCCGCCGTCGCAAAATAGATTAGTAACGAAAAATGCGCCATCGCAAATTACAAACAATGATTCTGATCAATAGGCGGAAACAATGAACCCACTTTTTCAAGATAAATTTCAAAAAAGGGCCGGACTGCCAAATTAATGGGAACTGCCCAACAAATATTATTCACAAATTCAAAGGGTTCTTGATAAACCGTTTGGTAAATAATATTGTCTGCCGAATCAAGGGCTAAAAATTTAAAATCGCGTTTTTCAGTCGGTAACCACTTGATATTCTCACCGGTTTGAATTTCATCGCTACCCAATAAAACAACCAGTTTTTGATCAAGCTGAGTCAATACGAATGGCATCTCACCATGCTGAAATTGAAGCCGCATTCCCTTTTTATACCATTCGCTGATTTGGTGTGCGGCATTATCCAAGTTCTTTTTAAAACAAACCCGTTTTTTCAAACGGGGCTGGGGAGGTAACGCATCTCGTATATTGTTCAGCGTGTCTTGTACCGCTTTCAAAGAAACGTGCTGAGAAAAGGCTAAGGTTTCTTGGCATGAATTGGCATCCGATAAGCAGCAATCTCGTTGGTAATGAAAATCGGGATCAAAGCGCTTTCTCAAATCAATATAATCGCTTTTCACATTTAACCAGATATGGGCCTCATAAATAGCCCCTTGCAAGGTTTTCTGAATTTGACGAGTACGCGCATCTGTGATTTTGAGGTGATTGACTGTCGTACTCAATGTGTTCAGTGCTGTTCTCATTTTCTTTTCATCTACTAAACGGTGTTGCAAGTCACTGAAAAAACGCCAATAAACTTGCAATTGTTGCAATTCATAACGACGTTGTACTTCCCCGTTGCCGATTGTCCACCATTGAGTCGCCTCTTTTTTCCAATGGGCTACGTCATTGAGTATCTCAGCTTTTTCCAAAGCGGGGCCAATCTCATTATTAAAGCGTTGTAGAGGCCAAATCATTAAGCCTAATAATAGGAATATCAAAAAAGACTTCGCTATACCAAACCGATTGTTCTGGTGAGGTATGAGTTGACGGAGACACCATTCTATAGGATTTTCAATACCTTGCGGACGAATGGTTCTAGGAGGGCGCGTCTTCTGTTGCGTTTTATCCCAATCCACATCGCCAATCGCTGAAACGAAAAAAATTTGGTAATCACCTTTAACGCGACTTAAATCATTGAAAAAATGTTCATACATACCAAACAGTTGCTGGATAATAGGTGGCCAGCGATCATCCCGTTTTCCCCAATACTGACTCAAAGCGCGAATCAATTTCTCAACGTCGTCTTCCTTAATATTTTGGTATTGACGTAATTGATCAGGAATCAAAACAGTCGGGCGTGAACGAGTTTCTTGAAAGGGTAATAATTTGTCGGCCTTTGTCACCACGACGGCTATCTTGATAGGCCGATCTAATCTATCGCCAATACGATTCAAATGAGCAACTGCTCGATCTACTGCATCCTGTTTATACAGGGCAACCAGTGTTTCCACGGCACGGTTTTCGTCAGCGTGTGCCATAAAATCCGTGATAATCGCCATCATGCTAGTCAAACTCGCACTGCCTTGTTCCGGTAAGAGTTTGATTTGTAAGTGATCACAGTGTTGGGTCAGGAAGGCCTTTTTATCGAGTTCAAAGGCACCCCAATCGTGGGCAACGCTTTCCAGTAAGGCCTTTAATTTGACGGCCAAGGCTAGGAAATCAAAATCATCAGGTTCAATCAGAAATAAAAGGGCATCGACTTTATCCAAAAACGCATCGACTTTGTTAATCTCTTCAGCCTCAGTTTGTGGATTAACGGTCAAAGCTTCACCGGGTGGATCAATAAATTCGATTTTTCGGGTTTGAGAAGAGGCCCGATTCGGATTCAACGTCATTTTAAAATCAAAGTGCGTTGTGTGTTCAGTTCCTCGTAAAAACTGCCTTTCAACACCCGTTATCTGATTCCATTTAGACTGAAAATACTGCTGCGATTTTCCGGCCATGACTTTCATTTTGTCACATTTTCTAAGGACACCACAGATACCATAAAGAATGGTTAAATAAACCGTTTTGCCAATACCCGGATATCCGACAATACCGATTCTAGTCGGTTTGATGCCGAAAAGACATTTAAACCAGTGTGCTAGTTTGCTAATCCCGTTCATTTAATGTTTCCTATTGTTTTTCAGAGCAAGACAAGGGCGAACACGCAGGTTCGCCCCTACAGAGGCAATGTAGGGGCGAACCTGCGTGTTCGCCCTCTCAATCGCTTTTTGATTCTATGATTTTCATCAAAATAAATTTCCAGTTCTGGCCAAAAGCGCAAATTATAACGGTGGACAGTATAAATTCGCCCTCTCAATCGCGAAAGTCGGTATAAGTATAAATTTTATTGGTGAAATTTATGGCTAAAGCTGCTTTTTCAAAAAGGGATGTTCTTGTTTTTTCAATTCCATCAGCAATTTATCATTCTCATTTTGAAGCCTAAAATGGTGTCCAAAATAATTGAAAAGGTGTACACCCAATATCCCAATAACGAGGAGCCAAACACTCAAAATCAAGGCATTTAAGCGAGACTTCCGTTTTGAAATTCGCAGCTGATCAAATGTCGTCTTCACTTTGCTGAGTTGTGATAAGTCACTTTCTTGAATCTGTTCCCACAAGAGTTCAACTAACCCGTCTTTGGATTTCCTAAAACGTTTCTTCAGTACTCTGGGTATCTGATTGAGGGCGACTTTTCCAGAAGGTGGTTGCTCATAATACAGTTTAAGCAGGGCTAAACCTTCACTGGAACCTTCCATGATGCTGTTAATGGCCTCCCAACTATAGCCCAAACTGTCTACCAAGATATTCTGTTGTGGGTTGGCTGATGGATTTAATTCATTTAATAAACGTCGCGTTGCTAAAAAAAGATAATGTCTAATCGGTGTGTAGGGTTCCACTTTTTCAGCATAAGGACTGAATAGCTGGTATCTGATATAACGATTCACTAACACATCGTTGTGATTCATTTGCTGTAATTGAAGTACTTGGAACAAAGCTGAAAAAGCGTGTTCGTTTTGATGCGCTAATCTCGCCTGTTCAAGGGCTACGGCTAAAGGCGGAAAAATCAAACTCGCTAATAGGCTTGCTTGCTTATTCGAGTGATAAGCCACATCAGCCTGATAAACCGTTAACAGTTCTCGATCAAGTGAGGCCACTGAAACCTGAAAATGGGTTGAGCATTGAAGTTGATAAAAAATCTGTCTTAATTCATCAATCAAGGCTTCGATCTGGTTTAAATTGACATCATAACCGGCCTTCAAGACATTTTGATAGGCTAATTTAAAACTCATCTTGCTTCCTTTGTGCTGAAATTTTTGTAGGGTGGGTAACGTTTTTTTGTTGCCCACCATTCTCCTATCAATTTAAACTGTGATTCAGATGACGAATCAATGGATTATCCCTTAAAATTCGATCATATACAAAATAAGAAAACACTAACCCTGCAATAAATCCGCCAATATGGGCCATCCAACTGACTTCTGCTGCACCCAAAATAAGGAATAAGACATTGGTAGCGAGCCAAATTCCAAAATACCAAACGGGGGAGAGTTTGTATTGAAAAATAACCAACATAAACGTCAGTTTCGCTTGCCGAAAGATGTAAAGATAGGCTGCCATGACACCTGAAATGGCGCCACTGGCTCCGATAAGCGGAATATTAGTGGCCCCCCCAAAAATCAGTTCATATCCGACATGCGTCATGCCAGCTACGAGCCCGCAGAATAAATAAAACAGGAGAAATAGGGTACGCCCCATCGCATCTTCGACATTATCTCCCAAGATATACAGGAAATACATATTCCCAATTAAATGCGCCCAACCGTCATGTAGAAATTGATGGGTTAATAACGTCACAAACCAGCTAATGGAACCCCATTCTTGAGGAATCAATCCCCAATCGTACCAAATATCTTCGGGCGATTGAGTCATCATTATGGGTAAGAACAATAACACATTCAATATCAGCAATGCAACCGTTATTATGGGAAATTTGCGCGGCTTGATATTAAATTCAACCGGTAACTGGAGAAAAAACTGAAAAAACCAATGTGTCCAAGTGGTTTTCTTTTCGATGTGTTCAAGCGCTTCTGGGATATCATAAAACACCTTAGCGTGATCCAATTCACCTTTTTCAAGCCAAATGCCATCGCAAGTCTGGCAAACATCAATTTTCAAATCACGCTTTGATTCAAATTCATAAGTTAGCAATGATTCTTGACAATGAGGACAGTCTTTTTGGGTTTCAGCGATAGGGTGTCCCAAGCTTTCAACAATCGGGCCTTGACGCGGATAATTAGGATCGTACATCAGCACGACTTTATCCAATTCATGACGATCAAACCATAAACCGCCGCAATGCACACAAGCATCAATTTTGATCTCCTTATGACGCAAGGGTTCAAGGAGATGGTAACGACAATGAGGACATAAAATAGCCATATCAATCCTTTTTTTGTTTTTACAGATAAAATCCATTGATTTCAAAGTAGTTCACTAATTCACGCCGCTTGACAGACATTTTCAATCTCCACAGGTAGTTGTTCTATCAAACTATTTCCTAATGGTATTTCTTTGTTTTGCTGATGATAGGCTAAAACCATTTCATGGAGTGCATCTCTTAACATTGCACGGCATTCTTCAAGGTTCCTACCTTCAGTAATAACTTCAGGCCATTCAATAAGTTGCCCCATATAGCCTGACTTAATTTTGATATATTTGGCAGTGTAACTTTGTAACATTTATTTTTCCTGTAATTGCTCGCCTTTGAGTGTTGTTCTCTGTGATTTGCAATGCTTGCCTTTTTCAAAAGTTGCCTAGAAATGCAATGAAGGGATTGATTCGGGGCAGCTATTGAATGGTGGGCAACAATCGAAGCCCACCCTACATATATTAATAATACCCTCAATTCAATCCGTCTCGCCCGACACTGATTTTATCACATCAACACTCAAGTCGGTTAAGGTAGCAATGGTTTCTATTTCCATACCCTGTGCCAGCAGTTTTATAGCCACTTCACATTTCCCTTCTTCTCGTCCTTCTTTTCGTGCCGTTTTGATCACATCTTCTTCAATCACCGTATTTTTCAGGTAATCTTCATAGCGTTTGCGTTCTTCTGCTGTCAATCATTTTATCTATATTAATAGGGCTCTTACAATTTATCATTTTGTTAAAAAAAGTGGCACTATGTTAAATAATACAACGAATTGACTTTGAGATAAACGAATATCAAATCAAAATTGAATTTGACTCTGTGTGTGGAAATTGATGAATTTGAAATAAAGTCATCCGCATTATCAATTATCAATTATCAATTATCAATTAATTCTAAGCTAAAGTTTTTGTCAAGCAAACCTGTCAGGTTTAATGGTTTCATATCGGGTTTTATTGAATCCTCATTTCTTAGTGTATAATTATTAAGTTGATCCTTCAAATAGGGCAACCACAAGGGATTGCCCCTACGGCCTAAATGTTGGGCCAATCCCCCGCGCAAGCCTCTTGTGCTTGCCCCTTTAATTTATAATTAAACTCACCAAAGGAGTATCGTCTATGAGTCTACTATTTAATAAACAGACTCCTGTCAAACGAGACTGCGATTTCAAGTCTCCGAAAAAGCGGCTGTTTGTGCCTTGGATCATAACAGGCGCTTTAGCTGCTTTGCCATTAACTACCTCGGCTGCTGAAATGATACTGAAAGACTTTTCAGATGTTTCTCAGCTCACCTTAAATGGTGATGCCAAAACGATATCAACCCCAGAGGGTATGGCGCTCCAGTTAACCTCGGCTACCAGACTTCAGTCTGGCAGTGTTTTTAGTACTCTCAAAGTCAGTAATGCTCAATTCAGCACCCATTTCACCTTTAAAATCACTGAACCTGGTGGTGTCTTGTCTGGCGGTGATGGTTTTGTTTTTGTGATACAGCCCGTGAGTTCGGAGGCTGGCAGTGAAGGCGGGGGGATAGGATACGCGGGTATCCCAACCAGTATCGGCGTGGAATTTGACACTTGGGACAACAAAAAGGAGACAGATACGCGCAATGATCCTGACGATAACCATATCGGTATCAATATTAATGGCGAGTTTAATGGCGAAACCGCGCCAGTTTCTCCCCTGTTTGAAAATGGCCAAGTTTGGCATGCTTGGATAGACTACGATGGTAGTCAATTAGAAGTGCGAACTAACCTCACCGGCAAGCGGCCAGCGAAACCCTTGTTGACACGAGAACTGAATATCTCAGAAATTCTCGGCGGTACGCCGGAAGCCTTTATCGGCTTTAGCTCAGCAACCGGCGGCGCTTACGCGAATCATGACATTTTGTCATGGATGTACCGTGATGAATTTGCCCCATTCGGCGAGGGAAAAGTTGATGTTTGGATGGCTGACTCAAAGTCCGACACCGGTGACGAACCGAATAAAGTCAGTAAACGCTTCTGGCTTTCTCCCGATATTTGGATACGCAATCAACAGGATGATATCCCTAAATATCAGAATGTCGAATTTGGACAAGACAACTATGTCTATATCAGGGCCAAAAACAGAGGCACGAAGACGGCTCGCAATACCACCGTTGAAGTCTATCGTTCTATTCCTGCAATCGGCAACCGCTGGCCCAAAGGGTGGACGCTAATTGGCACCGCCCAAATTGACACCCTTGAACCTGATGCCAGTCAAGCCGTCGCGATTCGCTGGGATAAAGACGATATCCCCAAACCCGGCCATTATTGTTTCTACGTGCGGGTACTCAATGATAAGGATGCCATGAAATTCCCCGAAAAGGCTGATTCCCTAGTCAATATGCGTAACAACAATGCCATCGTGTCGCGCAATTTCAATGTCGTTGATTTATTGAAAAACGTCACCGACACATTTGAAGTCACCGTGCATAACCCCAAAGACGAGGATGCTGCCATTGATCTCGTATTTGAAGAAGAAGACAAATTGCTTGACAGTGATGGAGCCGGTGCCTTCGTTGATTTAGGCCCATTGTATTCCCGTTGGCAAAAGGCCGGTGGCAAGGGTACGAACATCAAGCCACTTGAAGGCACAACAATCCAACTGTTGAGTACGCCCGCTAAATTAATAGGGATTCCGATGAAAGCGGCCGAATTTCAACCCATCGTCATGAAAGTCAGTGCTTTTGAACCGATGCCCGGCGAAGGCAGCACTCGTGAATATCAATTGAGTACCCAAGGATGGGTTGATGGCAAACTGATTGGCGGTGTCGATTACACCTTGGAAACAAGAGCGCAAGACACCGATACAGATGAAGACGGCCTCAAGGATATCTTTGATATTGACGACGATAACGATTGCATCACCGATGTTGATGAAATCAAATCAGGATTAAATCCACTTGATCCATCAGATGCCAACGTAGGCGGCACCATTGATTTTGAAACCCTTGGCACACCGGGGATGGAAATCACCAATCAATTTGAAACCACGCAGGGTGTCACCTTTAGTTCATCAAAATCCCCAATAATACTGGTTAAAGCCGGCGAAAAACCCATCGCTTTTGTTTCCGTTTATAACGCCGAAGGCAAAAAAACGAGGCGACAAAATAAAGCCAACCATGCTGCCCCAGACTCCAATGTTGGCCAATTCATGGTGATGGCAAAACATACCAGTGGTTCTGATTTAAAACTCAGCTACAGCCATCCGGTAGCACAAGCCAGTGGTGAAGTACTCGACATTGATGGCGGTGAAGTCTTAACCATTATCGCTAGAGATGCCGAAGGCAAAGAACTGTCCAGACAACAGATCGACAAACGCTCACCTAATGCCGGTGATGGGCGTGCCGTTCGCTGGGCTTTTGAAGCGGGCGAACCTTCGATAAAAACGGTCGAGATTACCCAACGCGGAAGAGGATTAGGCATTGCTTTTGATAACTTTTCCGCCTCATTGTGTTCAGCGAATCCGAAACAGCCGATAACAGCCAAGGTTTTTAAACCGAGACCAAAAATCACAAGCCGAGAACCCGTTTTCACAGCCCGTGTCGGAAAACCCTCAACACCCAGCCTAAAAGCCTGTACGATGCTTTTAAAAACAGCACCAGAGGTTGATCCAAGCACGAAACAGACAGAAGCGACTATTCGTATTGAAATGCCACCAGGTGTTTGTCCAGAAGCCGGTAGTGAAGCCATCATTCGTTTTCAGAAGGTGCCCACCACTCCCAGTTTTCCAGATCACCGTCGCTATATTGATAATGGTGATAACACCGTAACCGACACACAAAGCGGATTGATTTGGCTCAAAAACGCCAATTGCATTGGCACTCAATATCCCAGTTTTGCCAAAGACTGCACAAGCGAAGAAGGGCCCGTGAATTGGGAACATGCCCAAGATTTTGTAGCCGGTTTGAATAACAAGCAATATCCAGAATGTGATGCCAATCACAGCGACTGGCGTTTACCCAGCGTTCAGGAAATGCAAAGTCTAGTCCACTATGGTTTTTCCAAACCAGCCATGTCCAATGCAGCCGGCAACGGCCCTTGGCAAGAAAAGGATGCCTTTTCTAACGTCAAATCAAATAGTTACTGGACATCAACCCCAGATGCCGCCGCCCCAGAATTAGCTTGGCGATTAAGAATGGATCGCGGATTACTGTTCACCGAACAAAAATCCTATCCCTTATACGTCTGGCCAGTGCGAGGCGGCAATTGCAAATGTCCGGTTGATCAATAATCGGTTATCCTGATTTTTTGTAGGGTGGGTAACGGTTTTTTGTTGCCCACCATTCTGAATTGAATCAACCCGTTAAAGGTTTATTGTAGGGTGGGTAACGTATTTTTGTTGCCCCCCCATTGCCATCTGTTGTAGGGTGGGTAACGTGTTTATGTTGCCCACCATTCCCATCCGTTGTAGGGTGGTTAACGTATTTTTGTTGCCCCCCATTGCCATCTGTTGTAGGGTGGGTAACGTGTTTATGTTGCCCACCATTGCCATCCGTTGTAGGGTGGGTAACGTGTTTATGTTGCCCACCATTGCCATCCGTGATGGTTAACGTATTTTTGTTGCCCCCCATTGCCATCTGTTGTAGGGTGGGTAACGTGTTTATGTTGCCCACCATTCCCATCTAGGAAAATATCATGTTAGCTATTGAAGGTATTTATCAAAATGGTCAGTTACGACTACAAGAAAAAGTTGAATTGAATCAACCCGTTAAAGTGATAGTCACCTTTTTAGAAGAAAAGATAACACATAATGATAATAAATTAGAAAAATTAGTGGCTGAACTGTATGCCAATGACAACATTACATTTAAACAGGCACAGTATTTATTAAACCACAGTCATTGGCAAGATACAGTAATTGTATTAGAACAACAGGGTTGCCAACTCTATTATGACAAAGAGGATTTGGAAGAGGATTTAGAAACTTTAGCTTTATTTGATGAAAAGGAAAATTCACGATGAAGAGAATGGTCATTTGTCTATTCAAGAATGTGGTGACATTTTAAATATTGGTTATAGAGGTTTTTTAAAATTACTGTTTCGTTGCGACATTCCAATTGATGGTTTGAATGAAGAGGAATTAGCCTTGTCTCTCAATTACGAAAACTGATTGAGGTACAATAATGCTTGTTGTCTCAAATACTCTTAAACAAAACAATTTATTTTTACCTCATTATTGATTTGATAGAAAATGCATTCATCGTGAAATGAGAGACAAACTCGCATTGAAACATGAAAAAAACATTTATGAAGTTTATAAACGACTCTTGCAACAAACGGATAAGGAGTCAAATCAGCGTTCTATCCTATAAAACCAAATAATCACCCAGATTGCAAAACGACTGGAATATATAATATGTTGACTTACAAAGCAATGTATAAATTTCTTGATGAAGGTGTCCATGCCGAAGTTTTAGATTTTCCGGGTACCATCAGCTTTGGTAATACTCTTCAAGAAGCACGTCGATTATTAGCCAGTGCATTAGTTGACATGGCCGAAACTAACCTGATGCAAGGCGAATCCTTACCTCAACCTGATCCGTTATCTACTGATTTGGAGGCTGACTTAGAAGAACCGATACATTTGTTATTAACAGCAACTCATCGGGTGCGTGTGGTACCAGAGGAGGCTCGGTATGAAGCGGCGTGATTTTCTGAATTATCTAAGCCAACAAGGTTGCCAGTTTGTACGTGAAGGTTCCGAGCATTCTATTTGGGAACATCCAATCCTTAACCGTCGCACTTCAGTGCCACGCCACCGCGAAATACCTATTTTCACGGTGACACGAATTTGCAAACAATTAGGAATTTCAGCACCTTCTGGAAACTGATGCGAATGTAAGGTGCGTCTTGTAGGGTATTTTTGTCCAGTCTTCTAAACGCAATATTAATCCAAACAGTCGTTGAAAATCACTATCTGCTGTAATCAGAACAGGAACATTTCAGGGAAAAGCAATATCAAAAAGGCCTCAACGGTGGCGGGGTTGAATGTGAATAATCTTATTCATCAATCACCATTTTCAAAAACAACCCCTTCACCGATTTCGACATCATCAGCAAGATGAGTACCCACACCAATAATCACATATTCAAGCCTTGTGCCTTCCAGAATATAGGCCTCTTGGATAAAGGCCTTATCATGCTCATAACCCGTAATGGTGCCAGCAAGCTTGCCGCCTTGAATCCGTGTTCCTTCAGCCAAGGCTACGTTTTGTAATAGGCCTTCGTTTTCAATCGTGCCATGTAAAATGCCCCCTCTCACTGTTGCATTAGATCGGGTTCTGATATTCGATAACAGGCCTTGATTCTCAATTTCTCCTGATAGCGTACCGCCAATCACGGTTGTGTCTGGCAAAATCGTCACATTGATCAAAATCCCTAACAACCCGGAACGGCTATCGCTGTTCACCGTAATCTTGCCTGATAACTGCCCGCCGACGATTTCAGCACCGACAAAGTCTATATCGGCAATTGTTCCCTGATTAGTGATATAACCGGACATTTGACCGCCCGTGAATGTGGCTTCTGGCAAAACCGTGGCGTTAGAGACTAAACCTTGATTCTCAATCTCACCCGCTAACTGCACATTAGAAATGCTGGCATCCGTTTCAATCTCGGCATCTGTTATCGTTTGTCCACTATATTGATGCGTTTCCCCAATCGTGCCCGTCGTAGGGGGTGGCGAGAAAACAGGAGGAGCCGTTGTGATAGGTACACCGACTAACTGTTCTGGCAAGTTAGGCATAGTCTGACTGATTCCCTCATCCGGTGTTGAATCGATAGGAGCATTGTCGGCACTTGAAGCCTCTGGCTTGGTTGAGTCTGCTACCGTTGAACTATCAGGTGTTGTCGCGCCTACAGTTGATGGCTCTGTTGAATCGGCCGTTGAACCTTCAGAAATCGTTGAACCCGATCCTGTCGAACCGCTGGCAGCTTCAACCTCTTCAATCTGTTCATCAGTTTCTATCACCCCTTGCCCAAAGGCTAAACTGATAATCTGCCCACTGACTGGGAAGCTTTCCACAACAACACCATTGTCATCAAAAATCCGTATTTCACTACCGTTGATCTCGGCTGCAATGATTTCTGCTTTGCCATCATGATTGATATCGCCTGTCGCGACTAATACACCGTTTTGACTGGTGAACGCATCAAAGGCCAGCTGCCTGTCTTGCTCACCGTTATACACTTCAATGCGACTCCCTTGACTTGCCATAGCCGCAACGATTTCCGCTTTGCCGTCGCCATCTAAATCGCCCGTTGCTACATTAACACCATATTCTGTACTGGTATTACCCCCATTACCGCTAGAACCCGTATTGCCAGTAGCACAGGCCCCTTCGGTATCCCCATGTCCAAGATGAGCCGGTAAGGCATTGATTGAAATCGTAATCGTTTCTCTACCCTTATGACAAACAGTTACTTTCCTATCATTATTGTTCTTATTTTCTTCAGGCGCTTTATCCGGTTTTTTATCTGGTGTTTTATCCGGTTCCTTATCCTGAACAACAGGGCTACTACAGGCCCCCATAGTATCGCCATGCCCAATATGGCCTTTTAAAGCCGATTCAGGAAGGGTTTTAGTTTGTTTGCCTTTGTGGCATATCGTCACATTGCCTTTACTCCCCTTATTCTGATTACTCTTATTATTTGAACTACTGTTACTTGGGCTACTGTTCTTATTCGTTTTACTTGAAGGCTTAGCCTGACTACCACTATTACCTTTACCTTTAGCCCCTTTACGTGTTGTCGCACGACGTGTACTCGTCTCAATGGATTCAGTAAAGACAGAAAAAGTCACCCCATCAACACTGATTTCATTGGCCTTTTCTGAACCGGTAATCGTTTCTAAATTGCCATCACCATCAATATCCCCTTTGACAAAGAAAACAGTCTCAAGGGAAAGCGGCCCGCTGTTTTCACCATTGAACTCATAAACCGCAATCTGACTCCCCTCATCCGCGATAATTTCATCTAAGCCATCATCGTCTGAATCAAGAGCCGCCAAATGTTGCGCTATCGCGACAAAGTCTTTTTCCAAATCGCCAGTCGGCGCGTAAATCAAGATTTTCTGTTCGTCAGTACCGACAATAATATAAGGATAACCCGCACCACTGGCGACTAAGCGGAGCCATAAACTATCCCCGCCCACATAACCTAAATTATCGCTGATTTGCACACCCCAACGCATAATCTGGGTGTCTTTGATGTACGGCGGCGCGATGTATTTGAGTTGTTTGAAATCAGGAGTTTCAGCCAGCAATTGCCCTTTCTCAACACAAGAAAAAAAGCTGGGATCAGGGCTATCAGCGGTATAATCAAGGGAAACAATGAGACTGTCTCCCGCTTTTAATTGAAGCATTTGGCGAGTGAGCATCCTAACAGTAGGCGGAGTCACATCAAGGATTTCTTCGCTTTGTTCAAAAAAGTGGCCAATGCAAACATCATCATTAGCGGCATGAAGGGTTAAAGGGGCCACAAGTGCCATAGCAATAGCATGAACGAGTGGTTTTTTTATAGACATGAGTTTTCCTCCGTTATTGACAGAGTCTAAACTTGAGTTTGGACTGTTTTTAGGGTTTTATGTCAATGGCGCAAAATAAATTTGGAACGAAAGC
>QNEL01000120.1 GCA_003645185.1 Candidatus Parabeggiatoa sp. nov. 3 | reverse complement strand
TTTTCGTGTATTTTGAAATGGGGCAACCACAAGGGATTGCCCCTACGCAATGCCATGTAGGGGCAATCCCTTGTGGTTGCCCTTTGCGCTAAAATATCTGTTTATTTGTGCTTCAGTACTTATTAAACCAAAACGTTGTAAATGGTTTATATCTTAAAAAGGCGCTTTTGTTATAAAATTTGTCTCATTAGCCCTTCTTTACATTTGATTACAATTTTTTTTTTGCACCCTCGAAATCATTTAATCTGTTATGACTAATCGACTTGATCACATCCTTATCGTTGATGATGATTTGGAAATCTGCCACTTATTACAGGATTATTTAGAAAAAAATGGTTTTCGGGTAACCGCTGTGAGTAATGGTAAAGCCTTATGGCGAACGTTTGATGAAAAAAAAATCGATCTGCTGATATTAGATTTGATGTTGCCAGGAGAAGATGGTTTAGAACTGTGTCGCAACCTACGTGCCCGTTTCAATGTGCCTATTCTTATACTCAGCGCCTTGGGAGATGAAACTGATCGCATCATTGGTTTAGAAATGGGGGCAGATGATTATCTGCCTAAACCTTTTAATCCACGCGAATTGCTGGCGCGAATTAAGGTGATATTGCGTCGTACCCGTACTTTGCCGGCGACTGATGAAATAGAAGTCGAAACGAAATCGCGATTACTTTTTGCGGGTTGGACGCTTGATTTGGTGACACGTCATTTAACTTCACCAGCAGGGGTTCTGGTTCCATTGAGTGCTGGCGAGTTTCGTTTATTGCGTGTCTTTTTGGAACATCCCAAACGGGTGTTGACACGGGATCAATTATTAGAATTGAGTCAAGGGCGGGAAGCTCTACCTTTTGATCGGAGTATTGATGTATTAGTCGGTAGGCTGCGCCGTCATTTAGGGGAAAATGCGAAAACGCCGAATATCATAAAAACAGAGCGAAGTGCAGGTTATATCTTGGCTACCGAAGTGCAAAAAGAGTCTTGATTCATTAACAATTTCACATTTCACATTTCACGCAAAAGTTTCGCGTGAAATACAGTTTTTGCGCGCAAAAACGACGCTAAGGCAACTCGCAAAGAACAATATACCAGTCAGGAGCAACCCTTCGGATTGCCCCATAAGTCAATTGATTGCTTGTAGGGGCAATCCCTTGTGGCTGCCCCTGATTGGTATATTAATTTTTTGCGAGTTGCCTAAGAAAAACAATTAACACACACAATTAACAATGCACCTCTTACCCTCATCCTTATTTGGTCGTTTAGTTTTAGTACTACTAACCGGTTTATTGTTAGCACAAGTGTTAAGTATTTTCATTCTGTTTAAAGATCAGCACAGGCAAAAGTTTAAACGCCAAGAAAAACAGTTAATTTTGCGTATGACTGAAACGGTAAAAATCTTGGATTCTTTGCCACATCAAAAACGGGAAGCCCTTCTTGTCGTACTCAATACTTTGCGTTTACGGGTTTTTTTGAACTCAAATATTGAATGTTTAGAGGGAAAAGTCTATTCACCCGTTTTTGCCGCCATTGTGATGAATTTGCACCATCATTTAGGAAATGATCGGCCTTTATGTCTTGTAGAGAGCAATCCAGCGCCCACTCGCCGCTTGATAGATCGTTTCAAAACACGCTTGCACCCCCCATTTTTTGCTAAAATCCAATTGCGCGATGGTTATTGGGTTAATTTTGAACATTTTCATCCTCAGGAGGCTATAACAACACCTTGGCGATTAGTGATCACTTTGACTGTATTATTAATCATGGTGTTAATTTTCTCTCTATGGGCAGTGCGCTGGCTCACCCGCCCCTTAGCCATTTTGGCAAATGCTGCTGAACATTTGGGACGCGACATTCATCATCCACCTCTTTCTGAAAAGGGCCCAACAGAAGTACGTCGCGCCGCTCACGCTTTTAATCTCATGCAAACGCGACTCACCCGTTATGTAAAAGATCGCGCCCGTATTCTCACAGCGATTTCTCATGATTTAAAAACACCGATCACACGCCTACGTTTACGAGTGGAACAATTAGAAGAACAAAAACGCCGCGATAGTTTTCTCAGAGATTTGGATGAGATGGAATCCATGACGGCAGCGACTTTAAACTTTATGCGGGGATTGGAAACTATCGAACCGCTTCAACCTTTAGACATTCGTGCTTTATTAGAAAGTCTGCAAGCAGATTATGAAGATATGGGATTACCTGTGATAATTGATGACGAATATACACCGCAGCCATTGTCTGTTCATCCCCAATCTCTCAAACGTTGCCTTGTCAATCTCATCGATAATGGCCATAAATATGGGCAACGGGTAACGATTAGCCTTAAAAAACAGGCAGATCACTTATATATTATTGTTGCAGATGAAGGGCTAGGCATTCCAGAAGCGGCTTTAGAAACCGTTTTTGAACCCTTTTATCGTTTGGAAAAGTCTCGCAATCGTTCGACGGGTGGTACGGGCTTGGGATTGAGTATTGCTAGAAATATTGCTCGCGCTCATGGGGGAGATATTATTTTGCGTAATCGTGCAGGTGGGGGATTAGAAGCGATTATTAGTTTGCCTGTTGTTCTAATGTAGGGTGGGTAACGGGTTTATCGTTGCCCACCATGTAGAAATATTAAACCTGACAGGTTTTGAAAACCTGTCAGGTTTGACACGAAACGGGCATTTTAACGCATTTCCTCAATAATTTTCATCGTTTCTACGCTGACGGTACAAACACGTTGCAATAATTCAATCACTTGTGCTTTGTAATCCGCAAACCGATAGGTATTGAAATTTTCAGCAATGGTTTGATCACGGGGCTTTTTTTCTTTATATTGATCCAGTATCCATTCTAAAGCACTGCGATTGCCCAATTTATAATCCCATGCGCTTGTAGGAATGCCTTGTAATGTCGTGATCTCATCTAACTGGATTTTACCCGCTTCTTTGTCGGCTTTCAATTTAGGCTTGTTTTGCTTGTTAGTCTCTCTATCTATTTGCTTTAGCGGGTATTTTTCGACACACTCGTAGTTTAAATGTAAATCCATCAATTGTTTTCCCCAGTTTACCCATTGGGAAAAGTCTTCATAAAACGGGAGGCGCGGAAATTCTCGTTTTAAATTCAGCGCATATTTTTCCCGATAAGCCGGATGATGTAAAACGGCATAGGTGTAATGAAAAATCTTCTCCTTGGTGATAGTGTCATCTTGATAATGGATGTGGAATTGGTTTAAACCCCAATCGGTAAGGTTGTCGGTGCGGTTGCCTTTGGAATCGTAGCGATAAAGTGGGAAACACTGGCTAATTCTCGAACCAATTCCATGATCTATAACGTTTTTTGAACATTGAATGACAAAAGGAACTTGTTTATGAATTGTCATCCATATAACAACATTAGTACTGTCAACTTTTGGAAAAAAGGTTGATTGTAATGATTTAGTGTTTGTGACGACATCATCAAAATAAATATATTTTTTGACAAATGGGCGATAAACAGAAATTCTGACATGATAATCATAAAAATTCGATTTAAGTCTTTTTTTGACGTTATTCCTGATGCTATCACTCCATTTTATTTTACTCGCTTTAGTCATCAAATTTAAAAAATATTCCGATTTATCAGGTGAATTTTCCCACTTTTCAACCTCTAAATTGTAATCTTCTAAGAAACAAATAACCTTTCTTTTTAAGTTATCTAAATCATAATCATAAGCCCATTCATCTCTTGAGGTTAAAATGCCACTAGAAAACAACTTAAAAACCGCCCGTTCCTCCATCTGCGACTTAGCCAATTTAGTTTCTTTGTTAGCCAAAGGCAATAAATCATCAAAGTCATTATCAGCAATGTTAAGCCAATTATGATTTTTATCCGGCATGATTCTTTCAAACTCAATTTCCTTAAATTGGAAAGTGCTTAAAAAGGCCAATTTATCTTCGGCAGTTTCCATTTCTGGGCGGCGCGCATAATGAATTTTGCACGTAGAGACGCGATGCTTCGCGTCTCTGAGCATCGCGTCTCGATCTGTTTTTACCATAAACGAAATCGCTACCCCCGTTTGAATCCCAAACACATTATTTTGAGTGCCCGATAATTTTGGATTTTTACGAACATCGCCCCCTAAATCTACCACATAAATATCATTAAATTCCTCCGCAACCACTTTTCTAAACCCATCAAAAGTACGCGCATCCAAAAAAGAGGAATTAGTGACAAACGCTAAAATGCCATTTTCGGATAAACGGTGACTCGCCCACCGAAAAAAACGCGCATACATATCATAAAGCTTAGTCTTCTGCGCCGTGCTGTTGGCAATATAAGTCCGTTTAATGGCTTCATCTATTTCTGGATATGCCCGATTTTTGTTATTGTCATTCTCATTCTGTTGATTGGCATTATAAGGCGGATTGCCAATAATCACTGATATTTTATGCTGGTTTTGTTCCTCAATCCGTTTCGCATTGCCTTCCCCTAAACCCAATGACAAACCCGTTTGCTGATTTTTATACTCATGCTTAAAACCGACATTGTCTAGCGTATCGACAAAACAAATGTTGCTAAACTCTTCATAATGTCCCATTTTTTGCCGGTAAGTATATTCAATGTTCAAGTTGGCAATATAATAAGGTAAGATAGCCACTTCATTACAATGAATTTCTTGATTATATTTAGCGGGCAATCTGGTTGTGGGTAAATATTCAATCAATTCAGTAATAAACGTTCCAGTGCCCGTCGCCGGATCAAGAATTGAAACATTCTCATCAGCTAACAACCGGTTAAAATGCTTATCCAATAAATAGTCAGTGCTTTTAATCATAAATTGCACTATTTCATTGGGCGTATAAACAATACCTAATCTATCCGCGCCTTTGGGATTATAGGTTTTATAAAAATTCTCATAAATCACTTTTAAAAACTTTTGTTTCTCGTGATGATTGCTAATATTAGCCGCTTCCCGCCGTATCACGGCATAATAACTTTCAATTGATTGCAACGTCTGTCGGCGAATTTGACCCGTAAAAAAAGTCTTGACGACAGATTCCAATTCATGAGCGATGACATTCTCGCGATGAAATTGGCTTTCATTAAACACCGTCAAGAAAATATCTTCAGTCAAAATATGCTGAATAACCATTTCCCGAATATCAAACGCATTGATTTTGGGATTGATAGATTCTTGACAAAGCGTAAATAGCTTATTAAAAGCCGCGATAAAGTTTTGATTGGTTTGGGATTGACTCTCTAAAGTCGAACGTAAAGTGGTTACAATGGTGGGTAAATCCGCTTTGAAATGATCAATCGCTTCTCTAAAATCTCGAACTTCTGGACGTTCATAGTTAATAAACTGTGTCAAGAATTGATCGAGTTTATCCGGCACCTTCATGTTGATTCGCAACACTTCATGCCCATTTTGAATCAAGACAGCCGTTTGAGAATCCTCAAATATAATATTATCATTGGGATAACCCTTGAAAAATTTATCTTCAATTTCCTTATCCAAATCGTCAAAAGTATCCTTCGCTTCCCAATAACCCCACGATAACCGTAACGCATCCTTGACGATGCCATCTATACGAACAGAGGTATTTTTTGTCGTTTTATAATAGAGTTCAGGAACAACCGTCAAATTTTTGGCTTCACAATAACTATTCAGCAAATATTCAAATGCCCCACGAATAGATTGTTCATTTTGAGAGCCACCACGTTGAATTAAATTATCGAGAGTTTTGTAATAGGTTTGAATTTGTAATTTTGACATAATCGTAGCCTGTAGGGGCAATCCCTTGTGGTTGCCCTTAATTAAAAACAAATAGAACGCTTTTTCGACAACCATAACGACAAAGATTGTATATCACAAGGAATTAAAACCGTTAACGACAGGGATTGTATAGAAGGGATTGGATTCATAATAAGACTCGGTTTAAATCCTTTTTTATATACAATCCTTGTAGTTAGGGTTTAAATCCTTTTTTTATATACAATCCTTGTAGTTAGGGTTTAAATCCTTTTTTATAATACGAATCGCTTTCCGTTATTGTTTGACTCTATAAAAAACTTGAGCATCAAGAGAAATGGTAGAATCGTCAAGAAATGCATCCTATAATCCAAGTATTGTGCATAAGGCTTTAGCGACTTTTTCCATTTTTTATCGTCCAACTGCCCTAACAGCCTGATTATAGGATTTTTATCAATCACACGAACTGGTTTTAATAGTAATATTAGCGGGCGCGTAGTATACCATAAAAGAATTTTGTCAAGCGTCAAGGCTTAAATTTATCGATATGATCTTTTTTTAGAAATGCGCCTTTTCAATCTACTGATTATAGAAAACGGATAGGTGCTAAGGGGGGGTAAATTTTATACTGTGATGAAGTGCTACTCTGTGGTATTCTGTGTCAAAAAAAAGTCACGCAAAACTTTATAATAAGTACTGAACCATAAATTTTCAGGTATTTAAAAAAAACAGAAAGGGGCAACCACAAGGGATTGCCCCTACACAATGTCATGTAGGGGCAATCCCTTGTGGTTGCCCTTTGTTGTAAAATACCGGTTTGTGCTTCAGTACTTAATATTATTCCTTAATAAAAATAAGTGATTTATTTCGCGTATAACACGCCAATAAGTGACATTATTTGGGAACAGGTTTAATTTAAAAGTCAAAAATGACAGGAAAAGCAATGGAGATAAAAGTAAAGTCTGATGCTGATCCAAAACGATCCCAGTTCAAAATCCGTTAGAATAAGCAATCGTTATCATTCACATTCCTTATTGTTAATTATGACTCACCCCAATCAAAAATTCACATTTGCAGCATCAAATTTACCCACTGATAACTTACCCGTTGACTGTTTAGGCAATACCTTTGAAAACGAGGCTGCTCGTCGCGCCTATTTCACTGAACAACTCAAAGAGAAAATACAACAACTTGAATTTAAACAGATATCCGGTTTTCCAGAGGCCACTGAAGAGGCTATTTTAGCCCTATCGGATCCCCCTTACTACACCGCTTGCCCTAACCCTTGGCTACCCGATTTCATAAAAGAATGGACAGCAAGCGAAAACGACAAGCATAGCTATCACCGTGAACCTTTTACCGCTGATATCAGCGAAGGTAAAAATCATCCCATTTATACTGCCCATGCTTATCATACCAAAGTGCCCCACAAAGCGATTATGCGCTACATTCTGCACTACACTGAACCTGGCGATATAGTCTTTGATGGATTTTGTGGCACTGGTATGACAGGTGTCGCGGCCCAACTCTGTGGCGATAAAGCCGCTGTTGAATCGCTCGGTTATCGCGTATCAAGCGATGGCACCGTTTTAGAATCACAATTAGACGAGAAGGATAAAAGCACTTGGAAACCCTTTTCTAAACTTGGCGCACGGCGTGCGATTTTAAATGACTTATCGCCCGTCGCAACCTTTATCGCTTACAACTACAACAAACCTGCGCCCGCACTCGCCTTTGAACAAGCCGCACAGCGAATCTTGCAAGAAATTGAAACCGCATTAGGCTGGATGTATCAAACCCTGCATACTTGCGCCAAAGAGATTGACAAAACCACGATCAAAAAAATACTGTTAGGTGAAATAGATTGCCTTGACTGCATCACCTTAGGCAAAATCAATTACACTGTCTGGTCCGATGTTTTTACCTGTCCAGAATGTGCCGGCGAAATCGTCTTTTCGTTTGTCGCTATCAATAAAGACACTGGCAAGGTACGCGAAGAATTTCCTTGCCCTCACTGTGATGTTCGATTAACAAAACGCAAAATGGAAAGGGCCCTTATCACCACATTTGATAAGATTCTGGGGCAAACCATTCAACAATCTAAACAAGTTCCCGTTTTGATCAATTACAGGGTTGGCAAACAACGCTATGAAAAAACGCCGGATCAATTTGATCTTGCTCTACTGGAAAAAATAGAGCAAAGCCCTATTCCATACTGGTTTCCTCTTGACAAAATGATAGACAGTCATGAGGCCCGATCTCATAAGCGGCTCGGCATCACGCATGTTCATCATTTTTATACGAAAAGAAGTTTATGGGTACTCAGTGCATTGATACACAAAAGCCAAGAAGCTGAATCTCACGCTTTACAAAGCTTATGTCGTTTTTTGTTTCAACAATGGGCAGTTGGCTTTTCAAAACTCAACCGTTATTCCCCTAGCCACTTTTCGCAAAATAATCGCAATTTAAGCGGCACACTCTATATTGGATCACAAATATCGGAAGTATCGCCACGCTACGCATTCACTGAAAAACTTCAACGGATTAAAAAGGCCTTTGCCCAAACTCAGCTCAAAACGGCGTTAATCTCAACGCAAAGTGCCACATCGCTTGAATTGGAAGAGGCCTGTTTTGATTACATTTTTCTTGATCCGCCTTTTGGCTCCAATCTGATGTATTCAGAACTCAATTTTCTATGGGAAGCGTGGCTGAAAATCTTCACGAATAAAGAACCAGAAGCGATTGTCAACAGAATCCAGAGAAAAAGCTTAACGCACTATCATGCTTTAATGACGAACTGTTTTAGAGAAGCGTTTCGCTTACTCAAGCCAGGGCGCTGGATGACCGTCGAATTTTCAAACACGCAAGCAAGTGTCTGGAATATCCTCCAAACGGCCTTGCAAGAAGTGGGTTTTGTCGTCGCCAATGTTTCCGCCTTAGACAAAAAACAAGGGAGCTTTAAAGCCGTGACGACTAGCACGGCCGTTAAACAAGACTTGATTATCTCCGCTTACAAACCCAATGGCGGCCTTTCAAAGCATTTTCAAAAAGCGAATGGCACAGAAGCTGGCGTATGGGCATTTGTCAACAGCCATTTGAAATACTTACCTTCCAGTAAAAAAAGCAAAGCGGGTACACTAGAATTTATTGCGGAAAGAGAACCGCGTATTTTATATGATCGAATGCTGGCTTATTTTATTCTACATGGCTATCCCGTACCAATATCAAGTCAGGCCTTTCAAACCGGATTACGACAACGTTTTCCAGAACGCGACGGTATGATCTTTCTACCTGAACAAGTGACAGAATATGAACGTCATCGCCGTTTAACCAACAAAATTCCCCAACTTGAAATAGCCGTTTCAGACGAGCGTAGCGCCATCGACTGGCTGAACAATTTTCTGAACAAACGCGCAGCGACTTACCAAGAGATACATCCTGAATTTATGAGATTACTGGGTGCGGGCTGGAAAAAATACGAAATCCTACCTGAACTGGACACCTTATTAGAATTTAACTTTCTCAAATACAATGGCACGGGCAACGTGCCAGCACAAGTTCACCGTTATTTAAATGATTTCAAAGACTTACGCAATCTTGCCAATGATGATCCGGAATTACAAAAACGGGCGACAGAATGTTGGTATGTACCCGATCCTCAGCAAGCTTATGATCTGGAAAAATTACGCGAAAAACACCTATTGCGTGAATTTGAAACTTACCGTCAACAAACTCAAAAACGGCTCAAACAATTTCGCCTAGAAGCGATTCGAGCGGGCTTTAAAAAAGCGTGGAGTACACGCGATTATTCGCTGATTTTGCAAATGTCCGAAAAACTCCCGAAATTTGTTCTACAAGAAGACGAAAAACTGTTGTTATGGTACGATCAGGCCTCAATTCGTCAGGAAGAATTAGAAGGTAGGAAAGGGGAAATAGAGAAATAGAGCGTTTTTTTTGCTATTTTTTTCAAGCTTAGCACCTATCAGTTTGGCCTGATACTTTTTTTCAACACAGAGAACACAGAGTAGCACAGAGTACCACAGAGAATAAATCTATGATTTTTAATGATATTGTGATACAAAATGCTTGGTAAATGTATGTGTTTTTTACCCGGAATTTGAAAACGGATAGGTGATAAGCTTTAAATGGATTTTTACTTCCCTAAAAAGCGCAAAAAAAATAAATTTTGCGCTCCAATCAAGCTGCAAAATAAATTTGGAACGAAAAGAAGGCCTTCAAGATTTATTGATATACTTAACACGGGAATAAACTGAACTTTTCTAGGTTCATTTTTGACCTCTGTGTACCTCTGTGTACCTCTGTGTACTCTGTGTTGAAGTTTTTGATTTTTGCCCTACCTAAAAGTTGGTGTGCCCGCGTGCAGTATATAATCTTTTTTTTATACGCCTTTTCGATCTACTGATTATTGATCAGAATTAAAAAAATTTCCTCATTCGTCAAATAACACCCCGGATCCTCAGCCCAAAAATCACCTGTCAACTGATGTGCGCGAACACGAGTATTCCCACCACAAATAGCCAGATACTGGCATTGTCCACAGCGGCCTTTCAGTGGCCGCTGCTTTTGTTTTAACCCCGCCATCAGTGAATCTGAAGTATCCTCCCAAATATCAGAAAACGGGCGTTGTCGAACATCCCCCAACGAATAATGCCACCAAAACGTATCAGGATGAACATAGCCTAAATTGTCAATATTCGCCACATTAACCCCCGAAGCATTACCACCCCATTGGGTTAATTTCGCCTGTAAATGTTCAACCTGCTGTGGGAAGCGATATCGTGCCCAGAAAAGTAAGTAAACCCCATCAGCATCATTATTGCCCGTCACAAATTCTCGCGCCTTACCCGCTTCTAACCAGTCTAAAGCCGTATCAAATAAATAATCCATAGCTTGCCGTGTCATTTGGTGTACAACATCATCCCCACGATTTTTGTTACCGCGCCCAGCATAATTAAGATGAGAGAGATAAAATTTATCTATATTTTCATCGTCCATCAGTTGTAACATTTGAGGAAATTCGCGCACATTATCTTGCGTCAAGGTAAAACGCATACCCACCTTGATACCCTGATCTTGACAAAGGCGAATCGCTTGCAAAGACTGATCAAAGGCCCCTTGACGACGGCGAAAAGCATCATGCGTTTCTCGCAATCCATCCAGGCTAATACCCACATAGTCATAACCGACAGCCGCAATAGCTGCAATATTATTTTGGTCAATCAAAGTACCATTACTAGACAGGCCCACATAAAAGCCCATCGCTTTAGCGCGATGAGAAATCTCAAAAATGTCAGGATGCAATAACGGTTCACCGCCCGATAAAATCAGCACAGGCACCCCAAAAGCTTTTAGATCATCCATCACCTCAAAAATTTCAGGAGTCGATAATTCGCCTTTGAAATCGGTATCAGCCGAAATAGAATAACAATGCTTACAAGTCAGATTACAGCGGCGAATCAGATTCCAAATCACGACAGGGCCAGGAGGTTGTCGTACCGGTTTAATAGGCGTTGGGTTAATCAGTTCTTTTAAATATTGGCTCAGACGAAACATATCAGTAAATTTAAATTGATTTATCAGATTGAATAGGCGCTACTTTTAATATTTTGGGTAGTTTTTGGGTAGTGCTACATCAATGTGATGAAAGTGATAGATTAGATAGAACGCTGATTATCATGATTATCATGATTAACACTGATTAAAACTTAATAAAAATCAGCGCAGATCAGGCCATAATCAGCATCATCAACGTTCTATCATATCACCCACATTGCATGACTACCCAATTCATAATACATTGATTCGACAAGATAATAAATTAAAAAGTGTTTAACGATATCATCTGCGAAATCGTGTTTGGAAACTCACGAAAATGGGCGCGCAAAAAACGTTCTATCGTTCCGTTCCAAATTGATTTTGCGAGGCCTTCGTTCCAAATTGATTTTGCGACAATGGCTTACAATGAGCCTATACAAGGCGAAAATACCGCATCAAGTTCAACGCATTAACGAAAACTTTTTTCTTTACTCGATAAACACCGTGTTCAACTGCCTTTTGATAATGCTTGAAGGCCGCTTCATAATGCCCACACAAGGCATAATACCGCCCCCAACCTTGTTCTACCCGATATCGAAAATGCCCAATAAGCGCATGTTGTTCTATTCGCTTCAGTGTCGTTCGCGCTCGTTTTTGATCACCAGCCACTTTCTCTTATTGATATCATAATAAAAATTGATATTCATTTTTTTAGCCTAAATCAGATTGGCCTTATTTTTCTGATTTGCGTCGATAAACATAATATTAAAGCAATTGTTAATTAGCGCGATTTGAAATTGAGGCTAAAATGGAGAGTTATGGCAAAAAATACTTTGAATTTTGGTGCGATAGTTTTTAATATCAGTAAAACTCAAAACTGGCATGAACAGTCACTGTTCAGTTTTATAGCATTGTTCAAAAGTACAATTGTTCAAAAAACACTGTTTTGGCCGTTACTAAAAATAGAAAAATAAACGCGCTTTTGCGTCTTTTGCGTCTTTTGCGTTTATTTTTTTTAGTCACGAGCAAAACATATTTTATAACACATGAACACTTGAACAATATTATAAAATAAACATTTCATGCCTGTTTTGGGTTTGACTGATATAAAAAAATGACTTAATGATATCAACGAGTAGTCTATTGAGATTAAAATTGTTGGGGGTGACTTGGGGAAAAATATACTTAGCATCGCCATAAATTGCGCTTTTAAGATTTTCGTTCCAAATTTATTTTGCGTCTTATTGGAATGCATGTTATTTTGCGTCTGAATTGGAATGCATGTTATTTTGCGTCTGAATTGGAATGCATGTTATTTTGCGTCTGAATTGGAATGCATGTTATTTTGCGTTTGAATTGGAATGCATGTTATTTTGCGTTTGAATTGGAATGCATGTTATTTTGCGTCTTATTGGAGTGCATCTGTTATTTTGCGTCTTATTTTCGTTCCTTGTTATTTTGAGAGGGTTTGATAAATAGCGACCTTATGACGATGCTAAGTCTAGTTGGCTGCTTCTGTTAAAAAAAGCGCAATTTATGACAGTGCTAAGTATACTTATACAATTTGTTCATAACTAACAGAGGAAAATTGTGATGACATTCGCGCAAAAAACCATGAACTACATGGTAGCTTGTTTCATGCTCTCTTCGTCGTATATTGCGGTAGCACAGGATACGCCTCCTGTAGAGAGTTTGCGGGATTTATACGCCAACAATCCAGCCTTTCGGCTAACAATGGATCATGCCTTGGAAAACATCCAAAGCCCGTACAACGGCGCAGCAAACCCGTGGTTAGGGAAAACGTTTGATGATTTCTGCGATTTCTTCAATGACTGGTTCATATTGCTGCCCATCAACGCTGGGGAACCAAAAGATCCAACGGCTTTTCCGCCAGGCCAATATGTAGACGAATTTGTCTACGTTACCCAATTCGCAGGGTTCTATTACAACAATAAATTCGGTCAATGGATCGTTGGACGCAACCCCGGATTAGACTGGAGCAAGGAGTTTGTAACGGATCGCGGGGTATTCATGGATAGTCAAGACTCAACGGAAACGATTCCGCAATGGATGGCGGATCCGACGATTCATATTGAAGAATACATCGTGCCGCCAGAAGGGTTTCAATCATTCAATGAATTTTTCATTCGTGATCTCAAGCCGGGTACGAGACAGATCGCGAGTCCAACGGATGATGCCGTTTTGGTGGCACCAACCGACTGTGTCTTGAATATGGTTCAAGCACTCACCCCAGAAACCCAAATCCCAACCAAACTGAATCAGAAACTGAATGTCAGTGATCTGTTAAACGGTTCTCAGTATGCTCAATATTTTGAAAATGGCACAGCGATTTCCTGCATACTGTTGCCAAATACCTACCATCACTATCACGCTGTCGTTTCTGGCACAGTGGTAGAATCCAAGGAAGATATCGCCGGTGCCTACTGGGGAATCGAAGATTTTGAGAAGTTCTTTAATAATGGGAATATCGGGTACGGGTACAATTACAGTGTTTTTGAACAGTTTCGTCGCGGCTATGTCGTGATTGAGACAAGCGATTATGGCTACGTGGCAATGGTGCCAGTGGGATTGGATACGATTGGTTCTGTCGTGTTTGAAGAGGGCCTGAAAAAAGTGACACCTGCTAATCCTCAGCCCATCTATAAAGGCGAGAAGGTTGGGCATTTTGCCTATGGTGGCTCAATGGTGATCACGCTCATTGAGCAAGGTATTTCATCCGTAACGATCCCGCTGGGCCAGCAGATTGGTGTCTTTGGATCGAAAAAACCGAAAGCCCTCCCTGCAAAAAGAACTAAGAAGAAACGACGCGAGTAATAATATAAGTCATAAGGCACTTCTAAAATCTTGACGTTCTGATTTTCGTTCCAGATTTTCCTTCCGAATTGATTTTGTTTTTTTCGTTCCAAATTGATTTTGCGTCTTTGCGATTTTCGTTCCAAATTGATTTTGCGTCTTTGCGATTTTCGTTCCTGTTATTTTGCTTGCAGCCAAGATTGATAATGACTTTTTTTGGGAATGTGCCCGTCAAATCTGCGATCTTATCAAATCAATGTGATAGACAGAACGACATAAACACCCAATCAACCAGGCCATAATATTAAAGCCCTTTGGCATAAGTCAAAGGGCTTTTTTTTAGGGGTGTAAATGATTTAACTCCCCCCGACACGATCAAATCAACCGCATACCTCACTTTTGACTCCTTC
Organism: Candidatus Parabeggiatoa sp. nov. 3; assembly: GCA_003645185.1. Taxonomy (GTDB): domain Bacteria; phylum Pseudomonadota; class Gammaproteobacteria; order Beggiatoales; family Beggiatoaceae; genus Parabeggiatoa. Next base: position 3,367 of record QNEL01000120.1, on the reverse strand, counting down.
CTAACTTCTGGTTACGATCAGCATTGTGCCGATTTTCAAATCGTTCCCGTTCTGAAAATTTTCTGAAGGGGTAAACGAATGTCAAGCACTTCGTCAATGACTTCGTTATCACGTTCAAGATTAAAGCTTTGACGTTTTTTGGGTTCTGAATAAACGCTGATTGATTCTAATGTGGGTACAATAAGCCAACAGGATTGTACACCTAAATAAAAATAAGCTTTAAATTTTTTGAGAAGATGATCAATACTCTGTGTGGGAGAGAGAATCTCAATAACCAAGTGAGGTACTTGTTTGACTTTAATCAAGTCATCTAATGGTTCCGTGTAGGCAGGAACAGAGGCGCTTTCGTAAAGACAAACATCCGGTTTAAGCTCTTCGTTGATTTTCAGGCCGAACTGACTTAAATCTAAATCGTCTTGACTCACATCTAAGCTGAGTTCAACAAAGGTTGTGAACCTCTCTTCATAAGCAAAAAGCAACATCGGCATTCTTGCTTGGATAAAACTATGGCGTAATGAACCCATTTCTAATGATACCTCTTCACTTTCAACTTCAAACATGGTTTGACTCCTGATAATCATGCTTTGTAGGCCAATTTTCCCCTTAGTTTCAAAAAGGGGTAACGCTATAATACAAAAAGTAAATGCAAAAAGTAAAATAATTTACAGAAGATGGGTATGATTAAAACGGCATGGCTAGGAACCCCAAGTTCCAGCGATTTTGTTTAGCGTCTTAGCGTGAAATTAAAAAGGCTTTACAAATTGAAATGGTGCTGTATTGATAATCACATCGCCCCATTTTGAACGAGCAAATCGCGCCCAAGAAAAAGACGATGAATTTGCATTGTGTTGGCTTATCTTGAGTTTAATTTGAGTTTAATTGAGTTTAATTTGACTTGAAAATCAGCTAGGTTGATTGATTTTATAAGTTATTGAAATTACAGTGTTTTATGACAATCTGGGTTGGGTGAATGTGTCCGCCAATTTCGATTCTTTGGCTGCTGCTCCTGATGATAATGATTGCCATCAATTCTAAAGCAAGCGTAGGCTCACTGCCCTTAAGTTAAGGGCTTTCCTGGTTGTTTTGCCCCTACAAAATCCTGCATTTTGAAGGGTTGTAGGGGCGAACCGGAGTTGTCGCTTTGGTTTAACTGAATCTACCAAAAGCTCAAGAATAATGGGTAGACAGTGTTGCATGGGTTAATAGGTAGCGCAATATCGTTAAATGCTCACCATGCTTCACCCAATATAAAACAATAGCCCTTTGGCCGTATAAGTCAAAGGGCTTTTTTTATGGGTGTTGGCAAATGATTTAACTCCCCCCGACACGAGCAAATCAAGCGCATACCTCACCTTTTGGCGTTCTAATGATAAATCAGTGGAAATCAGTCTAATCAGTCAAATCTGCGTTCTATCTGTATCAATGATGAGGGAACGGTTTCCATTCACCGGGTATCAGTAGAGACGCGATGCTCGCGTCTCTGCATCGCGTCTCTACGAATCGCGTGTATCAGATGAGACGCGAGGCATCGCGTCTCTACGAATCGCATCTCTACTTATCCTTTCTTATATCAAATCCTTGTAGTTATCGGTTTTAAATCCTTTCTTATATCAAATCCTTGTAGTTATTATATTGTCAGATCACCTAATTCGCAACCCCGTCTTTTTCAAAATTCGAGTGCTATATAACGTCCTATGTCCTTGATTGTATTCACCTAATAAATCAGCAATCTGTTGAATTTGTGCCTCGACTTGAGACTGAGTACGTCCATGTACCATTGCAAATAGATTATAAGGCCATTCTGGTAAATGCCGGGGGCGATGATAACAATGACTGACAAAATCTAATTGCCCCACACATCGGCCAAGTTCATCAATCTGTTCATCAGGCACATCCCAAACCGTCATCCCATTCGCACGATATCCAAGCGCATAGTGATTCGGTACTGCACCAATACGGCGGATAATCCCGTTAGCTAACATGCGTTGGAAACGTGCCATCACTTCATCAGCGGATAAACCGAGTTGTTCAGCAATGGTATGATAAGGGCGAGGCGTGAGGGGTAGGCCCGCTTGAGTGGCTTGTATGATGCGTCGATCATCTGAATCAAGGGGCCTTGTCGTTTTATGGGTTTCAGTATCACTATTGTTCATACTCGAATTTGAGCCTTTTTCATTTGAACACTTAAACTTCAAAACGAAGCCCGACATAATATTCAGCTTGTTTAGGCATATTATAAACCCGTAACCCCGTTTGGGCTTCGATATCATGAATCACTTGATCAATGCGTTCTTCGTGTTCGGTGGCTAAGACAAACCACATATTCAATTCATGATCACGGGCATAGTTATGGGCCACTTCTGGAAAAGCATTAACTGTTTCCGCGACTTGTTCAAAATCGGCTTGAGGCACACGCATAGCGGCGAGCGTGAGGCCGCCCCCTAATTGTTCTGCATGATACATCGGGCCAAAGCGCGTTAATAAACCTTGTTCTAATAGTTCGGTTAGGCGTTGAATGAGTTCCGCTTCAGTGATATCAAGTTGTTCAGCAGCCTCAGCATAGGGGCGTGTACTGATAGGAAATCCACCTTGTAAATGATTGATAATGTTGCGATCTAGGGTATCCATTATTGTAAGTGAAAAGTGAGCGTTGCAAGTGAAAAGTGAAGAAAAGTGAAAAATGGGTGTGGGTGGGATTGAACAAATTAATTTATAATTCGACAGTGCTACAATAAAAGCGATAAAAGTTATAGATTAGATAGAACGCTGATTCTCATGATTCTCATGATTTACACTGATTAAAGATTAGATAGAACGCTGATTCTCATGATTCTCATGATTTACACTGATTAAAAATCAAAAAAAAAATCAGCGTTTCACGCTAAAGTTTCGCTCCGCGAAACTTTAGCGTGAAAATCATGATAATCAGTATCATCAGCGTTCTATCATCTCACCCACATTGGATTTTAACTTAAAATAATCGCAAAATCCCCCAATCCTTTAACAAAAGCCTGTGAAGCTAATTGATAACTGATAACTGATTTCCACGCAAATGTTTTTGCGCGCAAAAACATTTGCGTGGAACTGATAACTGATAACTGATAACTGATAACTGAAGATAACTGATAAAAAAAATGCTGAAATCTGAATTGATATTGCCCCGTTTGAAAAAACGTCGCCATGAAGTTGAGCCTCTGGCTTTGCCTGCCGATTATCATTATTTAAAAATCGCTACTGATTTAATTGAGTTAATTAAGGCGCATATTGGGCGTAGTCGGGGAGAAATGGAGGATGCGCTGCGCGTTTATGAGGGGGAGAGTTTAGATTATCGCATTATGCGGGGCCTGGCGAATGTGCTAGTGAATCG
>QNEL01000119.1 GCA_003645185.1 Candidatus Parabeggiatoa sp. nov. 3 | reverse complement strand
CCGTTAATCCGCTGTACTAAACTAGCATAACTCTGTGGTACTCTGTGAATAGTACAACGGATTAGCGGTATAAACGGATTAGTTTATTGCTAGCCTTGAGGAAAGAAGTTTATACCGTTAATCTGTGAATAGTACAACGGATTAGCGGTATAAACGGATTAGTTTATTGGTAGCCTTGAGGAAAGAAGTTTATACCGTTAATCTGTGAATAGTACAACGGATTAGCGGTATAAACGGATTAGTTTATTGCTAGCCTTGAGTTAATCCGTTTATACCGTTAATCCGCTGTACTAAACTAGCATAACTCTGTGGTACTCTGTGGTACTCTGTGAACTCTATTCGAGGTTCAAGTTTTTGCGCGCAAAAACTTGAACCTCGAATGTTGAAGAAAAAAAATCATTTAAAATGGATATTGAAAGCAGTATTTATATCAAAAAAATTCTCCAAGCCCGGGTTTATGATGTGGCGGAAAAAACCCCTTTGGATAAAGCGACTAATCTATCGCAGCGATTTAATAATGAGATTTGGATTAAGCGAGAAGATTTACAGCCCGTTTTTTCTTTTAAATTACGCGGCGCGTATAACAAAATGGCTAATTTATCTCAGGATGAGTTGAGCAGAGGTGTGATAGCGGCTTCGGCCGGTAATCATGCTCAAGGGGTGGCGTTGTCTGCGGCAAAGTTAGGTATTCCGGCGACTATCGTTATGCCTAAAACCACACCTGAGATTAAAGTGACTGCGGTGCGGCGTTATGGCGCGGAAGTGGTGTTGCATGGCACGGCTTATGATGATGCCAGTCATCACGCGCAACTTTTGCTTGAACAACAGGGATTGAGTTATATACATCCTTATGATGATCTGGATGTGATTGCCGGGCAGGGCACTATCGGTATGGAAATTTTACAGCAGCATAATGGCCCATTAGAGGCCATTTTTGTTCCTGTCGGCGGTGGTGGTTTGATTGCTGGGATCGCAGCCTATGTTAAATATTTACGTCCTGATATCAAGGTGATCGGTGTCGAACCGGTTGATTCGGGTTGTCTACATGCGGCCCTTCAGGCCGGGGAGCGTGTCACGCTTGATCAAGTGGGCATTTTTGCAGATGGTGTTGCGGTGCGGCAAGTGGGCAAGTTGCCTTTTGATATAGCACGTCACTATGTTGATGAAGTGCTGTTAGTCAATACTGAGGAAATTTGTGCGGCAATTAAAGATATTTTTGACGAAACGCGGATCATCACGGAACCTGCTGGGGCATTAGGTTTAGCCGGTTTAAAACAGTATATTGCCCGAGAAAATTGTAGTGGGCAGCATTTGGTGACTATCGCCAGTGGTGCTAATATGAATTTTGATCGCTTGGGCTATGTCTCAGAACGTAGTGAAATTGGTGAACAACGTGAGGCCTTGATGGCCGTGACGATTCCCGAACGGCCTGGTAGTTTCCATGAATTTTGTAAGGCTATTGGCCACCATTTTATCACTGAGTTTAATTACCGTTATGCTGATGAGAATGAGGCCCATCTGTTTGTTGGACTGCGTTTAAAAGAGGGTTTTGCCAAAAAAGATCGGTTAATGATTAAATTGCGTGACAAAGGGTATGCTGTTATTGATCTGACTGATAATGATATGGCGAAAACCCATATTCGTCATACCGTGGGTGGACGTACTCAGCATATCGAAAATGAGCGCCTTTATCGTTTTGAATTTCCAGAACGCCCAGGGGCGTTATTGCGTTTTTTAAGCCGCATGGGGCAACGTTGGAATATCAGTTTGTTTCATTATCGCAATCATGGTTCCGCATACGGGCGCGTGTTGATTGGTATACAAGTGCCTGATGAACACACAAAGACATTTCAAGCTTTTTTGGATGATTTGGGTTATGCTTATTGGAATGAGGCCGATAATCCGGCTTATCGGTTGTTTTTAAATTAACCAGTTTGCTTATTGACTATCGAGTGTTATGAAATACAGCTTTGATGATTATAATCAATACAATGTCTTAAAAATCCCCTTGATGTTGGTATTGACGAGTATTTATTTGCTCAAGCAAATATTGATTTTTGTTTTGCCAATGATTTCAGCGATACCTTTTTTGGTGAAATTTGCACATCAACACTTCACCATTGCTTTGTTGTTATCAAGTTTTCCGGTTATCCCGTTGCTGATAGTGATGCTGATACGTGCGCCTAAAAGGCAATTGACTATCATACGCTGGATATGGAAACGAGGCCGTCTTTTTTTATTATCTAGCCTTGTGTTAGAAATCACGTCTATTATCTTGTATGTGGTATTTGAGCTGAATAAGTTTAATGAAGTCAGCTTGATGTTTCTTTATATTGACGCGGTGTTGATTGTTTCTCTTCTGAAATCGCAGCGTGTGCGCGATGTTTTTGCGGAATATCCTGATAAATCATTAGCGGAAAATGTTTAAAGAAAAAATGAATCTCGTTGTAGGGGTTGACCCAGTGTCAACCCTCTTGCGTGTGAACCATTTGCGTGTTGTCAACCCGTCAAAAAAGGGCGTACACTGTCTGTATACCATACAAAATAAATGTTATTTTAGGGGTTGACCTGTGTGTCAACCCTCTTGCGTGTGAACCCTTTTACGTGTTGTCAACCCGTCAAAAAAAGGGCGAACACTGTCGGTATCCCCTATAAAATAAATGTAATTGTAGAGTAACCGGCGTGTCAACCCTTGCGTGTCAAGCCTCTTGTGGCTAAATAACCAATTGATTCTGAAACACAAAGGAGCATAAATAATTATGAAAATTGCTGTGACTAGCCAAAACAAGCGCGAAATAACGGGTCATGCCGGGCGGTGTCGCAAATTTTGGATTTATGATGTTGTTGATAATGAGGTTAAGGATAAAACCTTGCTCGAACTGTCAAAAGAGCAATCTTTCCATGAGAGTTCACCTCATGAACCGCATCCCTTAGACGATGTGCAAGTGTTTATCACGGGTGGTATGGGTATGGGATTAGTACAACGCCTTAAAGCAAAAGGCATTGAAGCCCAGGTTACTCACGAAACGGAACCGGATAGTGCTGTTGCGGCTTATTTGGCGAAGACTTTGGAACGTGTGGAACCTGGGCATCATGATCATCATCATCATGAGCATCATGTTTAATCTTATGTCGATATTGAGATAACGACATTAAAGGATGTGCTGTGTAAAATCAATTTCACGCAAAGGCGCAAAGGCGCAAAGGTGCAAAGGCGCAAAGGTGCAAAGGCGCAAAGGCGCAAAGGCGCAAAGGCGCAAAGGCGTAAAGGGGGCAACCACAAAAAATTGCCCCGACATGGCTGTTTAGTAAACGGGAAGTCGGTGAAATACCGACACTGCCCCCGCAACTGTTAATAAGTTAAGATCAATCTATAAAGTCACTGCGTTTGAGGTGGGAAGGCGGTTGATTGAGGCTTCTGCCTACTTATAAGTCAGGAAACCGGCACTAAACAGATTTTGATATTTTAATGTGTGTCGCGGAGGGCGGCAGACAGATGGGTGGCTGTGCCTGTATGTCAATCTTTCCTCCGCTTTTTTAGTTAATTCATATCTGGAGGAACCTTTCTTGAAAACTCTCCTTTCTTTTGGCCTCTTATTGGTTTTATGTCTGAAAGCTAACGCTGTGAATACAACCTTGCCTGAAGTGGTTGTGACGGCAACGCGCACCGCGCAGACGGTGGACGAATCGCTGGCCTCTGTTACGGTGATTACTCGCGATGATATTGATAACAGTCAAGCCTTAAGTGTTCCAGAAATATTACGCACGGTGCCAGGCTTAGATGTTTCCACGAATGGCGGTTTAGGTCAAACAACTTCTCTGTTTATGCGTGGTACGGAATCTGACCATATTTTGGTGTTGGTAGATGGTGTTAAAATCGGATCGGCGACAACCAGCGGTGTACCCTTTGAGCATTTACCCTTGTCACAGGTTGAACGTATTGAAATCGTGCGTGGCCCACGTTCCAGTTTATACGGTTCTGAGGCGATTGGGGGGGTGATACAGATTTTTACCCGTCGCGGCAAGGGCCCATTACGGACTGAAGCGAGTATCGGCTGGGGTGATGACAGTACGGGTAAAATCATGGCTGGGATATCGGGCTCTCAGCAGGATACTTGGTATAGTCTGTATGCTGATCGTTTACAAACAGATGGCTTTAATGCTTGCCAGGGAAGTACAAGTAGCGGTTGTTTTACCATTGAGCCGGATGATGATGGCTATGACAATACGGCTTTCAGTGCTAAGTTGGGTCATCGCTTTGGAAAACAGGGTAGTGTGGAAGTTCATGCGTTACAGGCGAGGGGCAATAGTCAATACGATTCATCTATGGATAATGAGGCAGATTTTGTTCAAGAAGTGTTGGGCTTCAAAGCGGATTATTTTGTAGGTTCGCAATGGCAGATGAATTTGAAGGTTGGCAAGAGCCGTGATGAGGCCGATCATTTTGGGAATAAGTCGGCTGAAAGTTATTTTCATACGGATCGTCTCACGGGTTCTTTTCAAAATGATTTCTTCTTCTCAAATGACAGGATACTGACTTTGGGCATGGATTATCAGAAAGATGACGTTGAGAGCAGCACGATTTACAACCTGGATTCTCTTGATAATCAAGGTTTTTTTGCGGCGTTTCAAACCCAATTTGACGCGGTTGATCTGAATGTGGGATTCCGCAGAGATGATAATGAACAATTTGGTGATCACACGACAGGGAATATTGGCTTGAGTTATGCGCTGAGTCGAAATACGCGCTTTATTGCCAGTTACGGCACCGCTTTCAAAGCGCCTTCTTTTAATGAGTTGTATTATCCTAATTTTGGTAATCCGAAGCTTTCCCCAGAGGAATCGAAGAGTACTGAAATCGGTTTAAAGGGTAAGCAAGCTCATTACCGGTGGTCATTGAATGCTTATCAAACTCAGATTGACAAGCTGATTGCGACCCAGTTTGATGCGGCAACGGGCAATTATTTTGCGGATAATATCAATCAAGCGAAAATCAAGGGACTCGATGCTTCTTTGAGATGGCACAAGAAAGGATGGGAATGGAATACGAATCTGTCTTGGCTAAAGCCAGAAGATGAAACAACAGATCATCTGTTACCGCGTCGTGCTGAAAAAACATTCAGTATGGAATTAGCGGAAAGACGAGGCCCTGCGCGTTTAGGGATTGGGGTATTAGCCCAAAGTTATCGCTATGAGGATGCGGCCAATACGCAACGCTTAAGCGGTTACGGTATTCTAAATACTAACTATGAACATCGTTTAAATAAGTATTGGGCTTTTCGTCTTCATGTCGAAAATGTGCTTGATAAGCAATACGAAACGGCGCGTTTTTATAATACACAAGGCCGTTTTTGGTTTCTTAGCCTTCATTATAATAAATAAACCGTAGGGGCAATCCCTTGTGGTTGCCCCCAAATCCCCCGCGCAAGCCCTCAACGGTAGGGTAGGGGCAATCCGCGTCGTAGCGAAGATGGTGGGCAACCAAAAGACGTTACCCACCCTACACGTTTTTAGTTTAACATTAACCATTAACCATTAATATTACGCCTGTATCACATCTCGCCCATCTTTTAAGGCCTCTGTCCAACCATTAATGAGGCTGGCACATTTGCGAAGATATTTACCATAACCCTCACTCCATTCTTCTAAACCTTGTATCAGGTTGTCATTGGCCGGATCGCCCACCATCAATCTAACCTTAGTCAGCACTTGTTGTAAAAGAATGATATCTAAAGCATCCCAACTGCTATTGAGATCAAGGACGGGCAAATTTTCCAAGCAACGCTTTAAGGAATCCGCTGCGCGTAAGGAAAACATAGCGTTTTTATACTTGAGCAGCGCATCAAGTTCCTCTATAGACATGATTTGTTTTTCCTCTAATTCGAGTTTTGCACGGCCTAATGTCGTTCTCGGTTCTAAAGTCAACTCAATGATAGAAGCCCGATCTAAAACTCGTGGTGATAACGATAAAGTCGTATGATCGTTATTAAGCGTCGCCACAAAACGCAGGGCTGGAGAAACAAACACTTTACTGCTAGTCGTATTAATGCCCCGGATACCTTTACCCCCCAGTTCAATCATTCTCAGTTTGTCTTGATCATCTGGATATTGTGAACGCACCAGAATATCGGCAAACCAATACTCTGGTTGGCTCAGATTAAATTCTTCAAAAATAATCAGATAAGTGCGCTTATCATTTTTTCGCCAAGCTGATTCTGCTTTACATAAAAAACGAGTAAAATCAGTCGGTTCAAAATCATTGCTGATAGGATTGACGTACCCCAGTAAGTCTTCACGACCACGCCAAGTGGAGCCAACAGGGACAATTATCTTGCGTTCTTGATCTTCTACCAAGTCAATCGCTAAACTGCTTTTACCGACACCTGGACTGCCAGTTAGCAAGAGAATATTTTTAGTCAGTGAAACGGCCATCACAGCATCTAAAATTTCCTTGCTATAATTCGTTTTGATTTTTTCTTTGGCAATCTCTTTTTCCAGTAGCGGATAAATTGATATCCCATTTTTAGCCGGTTTACTGGAGGTGACGATTGAAGAAGCTTTCTTAACTTCTAAGTTTTTGAGACCTTCAAAAGGACTTTTGGGCATGGGAGATGGTATGGTACTCCTACTGGTGTAGGTTCGCACCATATTTTGTTGTAACTTACCCGCATCTTCCCGTGCGGTTTCAAACCATTCATGCAAATGGGCATAGAAATGTTCAAACCGTTCGGCATCTTGAGGACTTTGCCAGTTAGGGTGAGGGTTGTGAGCTTGTTCTGCCGCTTTTTCAAACATATTTTCGACAGCAACGCGATTGACTTCTTTGAGATAAACCCCACCAATAATACTTTTGTAGTACACGGTTAAGATGTAGGGTTGCTGAAAGCGCGTCCAACCATCTGGATAGGGTTCTATTTTCCACAGCGTTTTAAATTCATTGATTTTTTGTGGAGAAACATTACGCACCCTGTAGGCCCCAAAGACATAGTCTTTGGGCCTCGCGTTGATGTCACTGATACCACGCGGTTCTTGAAAACGTTTACCCCAAAACAGTAAAACCTGGTTATTCAAGACTTCAGGGTACGGTTCGAGCAACCACCCGATGCCCAAATCATCAATTAAGCAATAGGGATTTTCTTCTTCAAAAATATGGATGTGGTAACAACGCGGATCGCCTTGTTGACAATAGTCGGTGCGAAACTGTTGTTTTGCAGAACAATTCCAAGTTTCCGCATTTTTACAAATACTCCCATCCCACCCTCGACGGTGAGAATTAATCGTACAACCTAAAGCGTTACCAATAGTAATGAAACTCATAAGATAATGGCTCCTGATTTTTTATAGCATGTATGATTCAATAAGAAACGTTCCTAAATGTTTAAAATCCTTGTGCTTAGAGCGTGTTTAAAAATGGACTTAACATCATTGTTTTTTAAGCAATACTTGGTTTTATAAGTGATTTATTCTGTAAGCAAACACCTAAGTAATTGATTTATATAAGAAGGCCTTAAAAAACGGTTCTTTTGAAATCAATGAGTGACATGACATAAGACAGAATTTCACTTAAGACGTTTTTGCGCGCAAAAACAACTTTTCAGCGCGTTGTACAGCGAAGCTAAACTTTAGCCCGATACGCGTGAAATTGATTTTGGGACTTTAAAAACACGCTCTTAACAAAATGTGTGCTTGTTGATAGTATTAATAAATTCAACTCTATAGAAGCTTACCAAAAAAATAACATATATTGTGTATGGATTTACTTTAAATCTCGACACCAATTTGACGGATTTTGGCGATGCTTGCTGCGCCTTCAGTTTCTCAAGCGAAAAAGGGTTGCCTTAAGAAGTTTTTGTGCGCAAAAACTTTATTTCACGCGCTACGTTGCGCTGTACTTCGCTGCGTGAAATGTGAAATGTAAAATGATTTAAAAATCAAGTTGTTATCAAAAAATCAAGTTGTTTATCACGATTTTGTTCACAAGGCGCGGTTGACGGACTACACAGTCTTGATCATAACAGTTCATAACATTTCAATAAATGTGATTAGCTTTTAAAGCCGACACTAAAAGTGTTCAAACGGTCAACTGATTATGAATTAGGAATAGAGCATTCGAGGTTCAAGTTTTTGCGCGCAAAAACTTGAACCTCGTAATTATAAATCGTTCAGATTGACTCGACTTGTTGTGATGTTTTCGTACACCCAATAGATTACCAAATAACTTGCAATTAACAATGAATTTGAGGTAATATTAAGCTAAATTATTGATTTATAGTTATCTTTTTTCAATGAGGTTAATTTAGAGATTAATAACCGTACCCTCTATCACATAAAATTTATACAGCAACACTTGTCACCCATTGTAGGCTGCGCGTGAGTGTTTTTTTAAATGTTTATAGTTAATAGCGAATTGTTAATTTGTAAAAAGATTATATGCAAAAAAAGATGATTATAACCCGAATTTTTTATAAAACCTTGGAATTTTTTATAACGTGTTGATTTATAAATATTAATGAGTCAAAAAAAAGCTCAAAACGATTTAAGCATAAGACTTTCATCTGTGAAAACAGCGAACATCCACAGATTACCCTTATGAATAAACTAAACCGATTTGAGTTTGTGAATAAGTCCATAAATTATTAAATGACTATTTTTTGTAAACTTTTAAAAAAATCAGAGGGATAAGAAACAATGATTTTATTAATTGACTAATTTATAAGTTATGTATATCATAAACATATTATAATATACTTATATTCAAAGATGCCGTCGAAAATTTTAAACCAATATCACAAGTTTTTAACTTTTGTTTATTATATTTTTGGCTCAAAATCTGATGTATATCATTGATTTTATATGGTGATGATTTAAGGAATGATTTACCCATTTTATCAGGATTTTTAAAGACTTGAAACCAATTTATGATATATCTTATATAAGGCGTGAACTTGACAATAAAAAACATAACCTATTGAATTTTATATTAATTCACGAGAAATTCAAGATTTAATAGATTTAATAGGTTTAAAAAATACATGAGCTAGTGTCTCTATTGATTGAGTTGTAGGCATGACCAAACTTTTGTTTAGTCTATAATACAGTTTGTTCGATAATCTGTTAGCCTAGCCTTGATAATAGGATATCAAGGTTTTGATAACTGATAATTGAACAGTGATAACTGATAACTGAAAGCGTACCGTGGGCTAACCGGGAATTAACGCGCGTGGACAATAGGGCTTTGTTACTGGAAACCGTTCTAATTGCAACAACCCGCTTGAATGAAACGCGAACTGAACTGTGATTATTTTGTTCACAAATCAGGTAGCAATTGACGTGATATCACGTTCTCAATTCACTGACATAAAGAGGAAAAATATATGGCTGATTTGTTTTCAGATGCTTGGATGAAAAACTACATGGAAGCATGGAATAATGAGCCGGAAATCTCTGACGCACTCGCTAAAATTAATTTTAGCTCCAAGATTGGTTATGGATTTGCTGGTGAAGACACTCCCAGAGGCATTCTGACTGTCGAAAATGGCAAGGCCACCGCAGCCGGCGCGTATAATGGAGAAGAGATGAACTGGGATTTACGTGCCAAGGAAGAGAATTGGAAGAAGTGGCTTGAGAAAGGCTTAGGCATGGCCAGCTTAGGGGCAGCCTACGTGGGTGGTAAGCTGAAATTCAAAACCGGCGATTATGCCGCTATGATTAAAGATCCACGCATGGCAGGCCCGTTTGTGAAAAGTTTTACAGTCATGGGACGGGTGGAAGTCTAGGCTAATAAGGATTAGTTGAGGTTGGAATGGGTGTAGTTGACACCTGATTTTTTGAGGGGATTGTTATGTCTTAAAGACATAACAATCCCTGTTTGTCAGATTTGATAAGTCTTTGCTCCCAATAGAACATTTCAGGCAAAAGTCATTCAATGAATGGCTTTCGCTACAATTATCGTTTTTCAGTTCATGATTTTTAGAAAGGGTAGTCGTTTTTTGATACCTATAGTTTATTTGATAATCTGTTAGCTTTAAGAACTGATGTGATCATTGAGAATTGAGAATTGAGAATTGATATAGATTTGTTCGATAATCTATTGGCCTGATTCACTAAATTATTAAGAATATCAATGTTTTGATGACTAATTTCCATAGCAAAATTAGGTATATTTAACGGATCATGTTGTTATTGATTATTGATTCATTGATATTGAATAATCCCTTTGTTTTGAATTGAGATTAATATGTTAAAACGAATTTTATCAATAACAGCCGCTGTTGGCATGTTATCGTGTTATTGCTACGTGCGTGCGGCTGAGAATCAGATTTATCAAGTACGGAGTTACGACATCACCCCACCCGTGACTTTAAGCGGCGTTGTCGTTGCTGAAAAAGAAGTCACCTTTACAGCCCAATTACCAGGAAGAGTAGAAATGGTTGCAGGTGAAGAAGGTAACAAGTTTGACGCAAACAAAATTTTAGTTGCATTGGATGATAGGCAATTGCTCGCAAAGCGGCGTTCCGCTTACGCAGAATGGCTGAGTGCCGACGCAATACGACGTAATGCCGGTATGCAATTTGAACGTCAGTGGCGATCACCTGATTCTAACCAAGCCCCGGGCGGAATGGGTCTGCCACATCTGTTTGATCAGTTTATTACCAAGCCATTCAGTGATTTACTTGGACAAAGTGACAGTCGGTTTGATCGTCATGCTCAAATCTATAATTCTGACAGCCAGATGCAACAAGCACAAAGTGCTGTATTGCAAGCCAGATCGCAGATTGAACAAATTGATGCCAAATTGCTTGACGCGCAAAGTCGAGCGCCGTTTAAAGGCATCATTGTCCAAAAATGGGTAGAAATGGGTGATACCGTGATGATGGGGCAACGTCTATTAAAATTTGCCACTCAAGATTTACAAATTGAAGTCAATGTGCCTGCCCGTTTAGTGCCTGGCTTAAAAGTGGGTAAACCCGTTTCTGCCAGCTTAGATGTGCTTGATGAAGTTGTGGTTGTGATAGTGGCACAAATTTTTCCCACTGCGGATGAGCAACGCCATACCGTTAAAGTCAAGTTTGATCTGCCTATAGATAGAGAGAGCGAACAGGGCCAATATGTCGGTCCAGGTCAATATGTTCAAGTCGATATACCCGATGTGAAAGCCGGTAGACAAGAATTACTTTTGATTCCCAAAAGTGCGGTAAAACAGCGTGGGAGTTTACCGAGGGTTTGTGTCCTGAATAATAACAAATATGAACGGCGTGTCGTGCGGCTGGGCCAAGAAATTAACCCCAGTATCATTACTGGTACGGATCCACGTCTAGGTAATTTTGTGACTGTCCTCAGTGGCTTGAGGGAAGGTGATCAAGTGGTACTGAACAAGCATTATGGAAAAACTCCTTGTTAGCAAAAGGCCTTTGCTATTTTTCAAAGCTCAATCTTTCAATTCTACATTTCTAAAACCGCATGACTGACCAATATTCTCCAAGAGACAATCCGCCACAAGAATCTTTGGGTTTAGCGGGGAAAACAGCACAAACTTTTATTCATTCCCCCCTGTCACCCCTGTTCTTCTTCGCTATGTTATTTATGGGCATACTGGGCCTGTTTTTCACACCCCGTCAGGAAGACCCACAAATCTCTGTGCCTATGGTGGATATTTTTGTTCAATATCCAGGTGCCTCGGCGCAACAAGTCACCAGTATCGCCATTGATCCGCTGCAACGTATTATGAGTGAAATTCCGGCTGTTGAACATGTGTATTCAGCTGCGGAACGGGGACAAGGTATGGTGACCGTGCAATTTGAAGTGGGTGAGGAGTTAGAACACTCCGTTTTTAAAGTCCATGATAAATTGCAATCCAATATGGATAAGATCCCACCGGGTGTCTTCCCCCCAATTGTGAAACCAAAAGGGATAGATGATGTGCCTGTTGTCACATTAACTTTATGGTCCGACAATTTGGATGATGGTGCTTTACGCACACTCGCTTTAGATGTGATGCAACGCATCAAAGGCATTCCCAACACGGGGCAAAGTTTTATTGTCGGGGGACGTGCAGAGCAAGTCTTGATTGAAGTCAAACCAGAAGTGCTTTCTGGTTTTGGTATCTCAATTGGACAAGTGGCTCAGACTATTAAAACGGCTAACAGCGAAACCAAAGCGGGCATTGTGGAATCCGGTAATACCCATTTTACAGTGTACTCCGGTAAATTTTTAACCAGTGCTGATGAAGTTAAAAACCTGGTTGTTGGTACCTATAAAGGTGCGCCAGTTTATGTCCGCGATGTGGCTTCGGTTATTCAAGGCCCAGAGCGAGAACCTTATCAAATCGTTAACTATTTTTCAGGAGCCGCCTACGAAAAACATGACAGCTTATGGCTATCTCAAGATGTAACTGTACCGAGTGTTGATGGTGCCCCTGCCGTTACCATTGCCATTTCTAAAAAAATTGAGACCAATGGGGTTCAGGTCGCTAAAGATATTTTGGCTTATGTCGATACACTGAGAAAAACGCATGTTATCCCAGACAATGTGCATGTCGAAGTCACCCGCAATTATGGGCAAAGCGCTAATGATAAAGTCAATAATTTAATTAAAAAATTATTCATTGCCACTGGAGCTGTAACCGTCTTGATTTTCTTTTTTTTAGGATGGCGTCCCTCTCTCGTCGTCACATTAGTGATTCCTGTAGTGATTTTGATTACCGTTTTTTCGGCTTGGATTTTAGGCTATACCATTGATCGCGTCAGCTTATTTGCCTTGATCTTTTCTATCGGTATTTTAGTTGATGATGCCATTGTCGTTATAGAAAATATCTATCGCCGTTGGTTGTATCAAGGTGAAACAGATACCTATACTGCTATCGATGCTGTGCGCGAAGTAGGCAATCCCACCATTTTAGCCACTTTTACCGTAGTAGCCGCCTTATTGCCAATGGGATTTGTGTCGGGCATGATGGGCCCCTATATGGCACCGATTTCCGCATTAGGTTCAGTAGCCATGCTCTTCTCCTTGTTTGCCGCCTTTGTATTCACCCCTTGGTTTGCCATGCTTTTCAAACCCTCAATAGAGGCGCTACAAAAAGCAGAACATCGGGAACACAAAACCAATCAAAGATTGGAATGGATGTTTAGAAAAATTTTGCCCCCCCTATTTACAAGTCGCATCCTTGGCTGGGGATTTTTGCTGACCCTGATATTCTCATTTTTTGCAGCCTGTTCAATGTTTTACTATCAAGCCGTTGAAGTCAAAATGTTGCCACTGGACAATAAGCCGGAATTTAATGTCTTTATTGATATGCCAGAAGGTACCGCTTTACCCGTGACCGCTAATTTGACTTACCAATTAGCTGAAAGACTGCGCGATCCAAAAACATTTCCGGAAGTCATTGCCTTACAAACTTATGTCGGCACGTCACAACCCTTTGATTTCAATGGGATGGTGCGTCATTACTACTTAAGAAAACGACCTTGGCAAGCTGACATTCATCTGCAACTTGAGAAGAAAAAATGTGGCCTCAGTTTATGGGAACAAGAAACACGCGATTGCTACTCTGAACCCCATCGTAGCAGCCATGAAATTGCCGTCGCCGCAAGACAGGAATTAAAAGCACTATTGAAAGAACTCAACAGTCCAGCCAAAATTGCTGTCGTCGAAATGCCACCAGGCCCCCCAGTGTTGCAATCTATCGTAGCGGAAATTTATGGGCCCGATGATGAGACGCGCCGTTCCGTTGCCGCTAAAATGACAACAATCTTTGAACAGGCCTCCATCTTGGATGATGTTGATAATTACATGTCAGAACCGCATCAGATTTGGCGCTTTGAAGTGAATACCGAAAAAGCGGTACGTCGCGGTATTTCAGTGGATACCATCAACCAAAATTTAAAAATGGCCTTAGGCGGCTTCAAGCTAGGTGATATCAAACAAGGTAACGTGCTAGAACCGACTTACATTGTGATTCAAGTCCCCCTCACAGAGCGTTCCCAATTAAGCCGCTTATACGACTTACCGATTCCAACCCAAACGGGAGAGATAGTACCGCTCGCTGAATTAGGCAAATTTGTCGAAGCCAAGCAAGATCCCATTTATTACCAAAAAGACTTAAGGCCAGTTGAATATGTCGTTGGTGAATCGGTAGGGGTTTATGATGAACAACAACAAGACTACCGTCTCAGCGCACCCATCTATGGAATGCTTGAAATTGAAAGTCTGTTAAAAGACTATGAAACCCCTGATGGTGTCAATCTAGTTGATAAGGGTTGTATGGATTTATATGCCTTCTCCTTCTGTGAACGATATATTAGTCCACCTTCGGCCCTTGGAGAATCTGGTTTTGAATGGACAGGCGAATGGACAGTCACTTATGAAACATTCCGAGATATGGGATTAGCGTTTGCGGGTGCCATGGTATTAATTTATATCTTAGTTGTCTGGTTATTTGGTAACTTTATTGTACCTGCCATCATAATGGTACCCATTCCGCTGACCCTACTAGGCATTATTCCCGGTCATTGGTGGTTAGATGCCGAGTTTACGGCCACCTCAATGATAGGCTGGATTGCATTAGCCGGTATCATAGTGCGTAACTCCATTCTATTGGTAGATTACTCTATCCAGGAAATAGAACGGGGTACCGAAATACAAGATGCCGTCATTCTGGCTTGTAAAACCCGTACTCGGCCCATCTTGATAACCGCCTTTGCATTAGTAGCGGGCTCGTTTGTCATCCTATTCGACCCAATCTTTCAAGGCATGGCCATCTCCTTACTGTTTGGAGTGATGGTATCCACCTTACTCACATTAGTCGTCATACCCTTGGGTTGTATCAGCATTGGGCCAAAAGCACTGTGTTCAAGCGGCACTGGATATTCTGAGTGTTCAATTGCCCCATCGGAAGATGAAGCGCCACCTCCTCCGCCGCCAGCAATACCCTTATGGTTACGTCTTTGGATGGCTATCATTGGTCTGATTCTGAGCATTGTTAATGTGATTATGGGGATTATTGGCGCAGTGAAGATGGTGTTTTATATGATCCGCGCCGTCTTCATTTTGATTTTCAGTGCATTCGGTAATTTAGGGCGGAAAATATCGTCTGAAATGCCCGGCAATGCTCGCAAGGCAACCCCTCCCAGTAGTAGTCCGGCAACACCCGCAGTGAGCCCAGTAACGACTCCAGAAACGACGGCACAGCCTAGTCAGGAAAGAGCGCCTACTGAAGCCCCCGTGGTAACGACACCCAGTGCAGAACAGGTCGTTGAAACCAAGGTAGCACCAGAAGCACCGCGCACGGAAACGGCAGCCAGTGAACCGGCACCACAACCATCAGCACCGCCCAGTGCCAAACCGGTTGAATCGCAAGCGATTCCTGAAACAGCCGATAGCACACCAGAGCCGTCAACGACAGCCGCACCAACAGCACCTCGTGAAAGCGAACCGTCTGAGATCACAACAGAGGCCGTTCCAAGTACGGAGCCCGCTCCCAGTGAGCCTACACAGGCCACCCCAAAAACATCAAGGAAGAAGATGACCTCACGGCGCGGCATCCAACTCAAAACGGACTTAGTCACACAATATCAACAGGAAAGAGGTGACGAGGCAGATAAACCTAATGGAGATAAATAAACCGACGGATAAATAAACTGTAGTACAGGTTAGTGGCTTCGTTGAATGGGATTGATTTTTTATCAATCCCTAACATCAGGGCCAACCTGGGGTGTTAAATTTCAGGGATTTTGATGACTTTTTCTTCACCCAGATTTGTAGGGTGGGATCGCTTAGCGACAATGAACTCAATAATAAACCCAGATTTCACCGCCCGCTTGCCCACCATCCCAGCCGATGGAATAAAAATAGGGTGAAAAATAAACCAAGAAATTGGCTCAAATTTAACACCCCAGGGCCAACCACAAAAGATTGCTCCTACAATAACAGATTTGAATGTCGGGGCAATTGATGGCAAAAGCCCTGAACGATTCAGAAGAATCAATCCCATTATCACGACGGCAGTATTCTTTTTCTCCATTTTTGAGAGCCAAGGTTACTTCAAGAATGGGCGCATTCCCAAAAAAAGGGTCATTATCAATTTTGGCGATCCGCAAAATAACATTCACTAAAAGCGGGCCGCAAAATGACATTCACTAAAAGCGGGCCACAAAATGACAGGCATTCCAAGCGGGCAGCAAAATGACAGGCATTCTTGTAAAATGACCTTTTTTTTGGGAATGTGCCCTCAAGAATAAATGTGGTATTTTCCCTATTTTACTCGACCGAAAATATCTTCAGTCTGCTCGGCGCTCATTTGAGCAATGGTTTGAATTGGCCAATAAAAATGGGGGCTGATAAAGTCCGATGATTGAACAAAAAATAATTTTAGGAGATGCCATTGCTGAAATGCGAAAGCTCGACTCTGAGGCTTTCGATCTTGTCATTGCCGATCCCCCTTATAATTTGGGAAAGGACTATGGAAACAATCATGATATTAAGGGCTTTGAAGAATATTTAGCATTCTCAAAAGACTGGATTAAACAAGCTCATAGACTCCTAAAAAACAATGGAACGATTTATGTTTTTATGGGATTTCGGTTTATTTCCTATCTTTACGAACTCTTAGATAGAGAGTTTGAGATGTTCTTCAATAGCTGGATCGTGTGGCACTATACGCAAGGGATGGGTAAAACGAGGGGCTTTTCTCCTCGTCACGACGATATTCTAATGTTCACGAAAACAAAAGATTTTATTTTTAATTTGGATGATATTCGCGTACCCCAAAAATATTACCGTGAACGTAACAACATGCGGGGAGCAAACCCAGGTGATGTTTGGGAATTTTCGCACGTTCACTATTGTAATGAGAATCGACAGAATCACCCAACTCAAAAACCAGAAGGGCTAATGGAGCGAATGATATTAGCTTCAAGCAATGAAGGAGCACGAATTCTCGACCCATTTCTAGGTAGTGGAACCACACTCAGGGTATGTCAACAACTTAATCGAGCCGGTATCGGGATTGAATTGAACCCTGACTACGCAAAAATGTCGCGAAAAAGAGTGCAGAAGGAGTTTGCCGGATTCGATAGTGTTGACCCAAGAATGGAACGTATCCCTATTAACTTATCTAATAAGTCTGTTAAAAATGCGTATCTTGAAAATCATAAACATTGGTTCTTGCACAACCACGAGAACGCCCTTAGCGATTTTGAGAAGTCCGTTGAATCTCTTTATCCAAATAAACCGAAAAAGCCTACACAAATGACATTGCTTGAACAAAAAGAGCAATATAAAGCCCAATAATCATTATAGCGAACGTAGGTGAGTAGAGGAACGATAATCAACAAGGTGATAAACTTAACTTTTTTTAATGAGTTTAGGGAATTGTAGGGTGGGTAACGGGTTTTTGTTGCCCACCATTAAATTAAATAAATCTAGGGTGGATAAAGATTGTTGCCATCATTTTAAGTATCAATTTAGTAAACATAATGAAACTTTTAAGATTATATATTCATAATAGTGGGGTATTCAAAAATACCTTAATAGATTTTACTCATCATGGTGAACCACAAGATTTAATTTGTTTAGCAGGTGTTAATGGTTCCGGTAAAACTACCGTTATGGAATTGATTTTCAACCTCTGACAAAAACCTTGGTTTTTTATGACTATGCTCTTCCGGAAAAATTTAACCATTTGACAGTTTGGGTTAATAAGCATGTTCTCGTTGATAAAAGCATTAAGAAAATAGTTATCCCTAACCGTTTTGTTGGTAACATTTAATGAAAGTACCCTTCCTCGTAGGGTGGGTAGCGTCTTTTTGCTGCCCACCATCACCCAATTACTTACGCTTCATCACTCTTATGATTCAATCTGTTTTCTCTCAATTTTTCGACTAACTTTTTACTCTCCAACTT
>QNEL01000118.1 GCA_003645185.1 Candidatus Parabeggiatoa sp. nov. 3 | reverse complement strand
TCAATGTAGGGTGGGTAACGGGTTTTTGTTGCCGGCCCCAATAGATCAATGTAGGGTGGGTAACGGGTTTTTGTTGCCGGCCCCAATAGATCAATGTAGGGTGGGTAACGGGTTTTTGTTGCCCACCATTTATCTTAAAAAAAGTTCAGTTTGTTTCCGCGCTAAGTGGATTAACGGTATAAACGGATTAGTTGATTGGTGCCTTTGAATTAATCCGCTTATTCCGCTAATCCGTTGTACTAACTATAAACACTTCGTTTTCAGAATGCCACAGAGTATAAACACACGCCAGTACAGCAGATGATCTCACTGTAATTGGATCGTGCAGCAATGTGGGTTTAGAGCGAACGCTGATTCTGCTTCCTATCATGATTGGCGCTGATTTTTTAATTATTTATAACTGATTTTCACGCAAAAGTTGCGCGCAACTTTTGCGTGAAACTGATAATCTCAATAGTGTCCGTTGCCGACGTAAGGATATTACGGATATTTTTTTAGGCACGGGTTTGGGGCCGCGCAGTTATGCCATTATTGAACAAGGCATGATTTCGCGTTTGATTGAGGCTAAACCTGATGAATTGCGCGTGTTTATGGAAGAAGCGGCGGGGATTTCTAAATATAAGGAGTGTCGTAAGGAAACGGAACAGCGGATGAATCATACGCACGAACATAAGGCGCGGCTTGATGATGTGCGTAATGAATTAGATAAACAATTGGATAAGTTGAAAAAGTAGGCTAAACAAGCTGAAAAATTTCAAGAACTTAAAAAGTCTGAACAGTTGTTGCGGGCGCAATTGCAAGCGATACGTTGGTATGCGCTTGATTCGGCTGTGCAGACGCAACAACAGTATATTGAGGAGCAAAGGGTTTTATTAGAGAAAGAGGTTTTGGCTTTGCAGGATTTTGATTCGACGCATAAGCAGCAGCGTGAGGCGTAGGCGATTGCTCAAAATACGTTAAATTTATCGGTGAATTTTGAGACTCTGTCACGTACATAAGGCAGAGTTTTGCAATTGACTACACTTGTTCTGCTAATAACCATGCAACTACAATCGCTACCACAATGCCAGAGAGTGCAGCGGGTTCGGTACCCCAAAAATACTGTGTGATGGCGGTTGTCACGACTCCGATGATGATGCCCGCTACGATACGTGGCATTTGTGGCGATATCCAGTGCCAAAAAAGCATTAAACTCGGTAAAACAATCCAAAAAATTAACCCCACTACTGCTATAGCCACTATTGCACTCAACCAATATTGCCATTTTCCAAAGGTTTCTCCAGAAATGTTTGATAATAGCGTTTTTTCTTCTTTATTTTCTTTGCTATTGGTTTCATCCAACAGGATAGGCTGTGGTTTATCGTTTAAGGTGACAATTTGACATGGCTTGAACACAAATTCGATTTTGGTTTTGTCAGGATATTTACGTCGGTAAGTGCCTTCATAATCACATTTGGCATGAATAGGATTTTGGGGGCGGATGTCTGAAACATCATTGCCTTGAAATTGAAAAGTAGCAAAGGAACTGCCTTTGGTTTGGCTCGTACAGGTTTGTTGGGTGCAATGGCTTGCCGTGAATAGATAACTTAATGCGTTCTTGTTGTCAAGAAACTGAGCCAGTAAGTGATTTTTGGCACGCGGGGTACTGAGGAAATATTCATTTTGGTTGGCATCTTGAAGAAGGATATCCATACCATAGTAAATGTCTTGACGATAGCGTTGGTGATTTAGGGCTAAGAGTGCCGCTACGTCTATTTGTTGGGGGTTGTGTTGTACGAAAATTGGCTTTAAATCAGCCGGTATAGGCATAGCGGCTGACTTTGCAATGGTGATGAAAAGTAAAATGAGCAAATGTATGTAGCGCGTTTTCATAGTTTTAGTCACTCATTAATGAATGTCCTTTCCCACTTCTTCCCAAAACGCTTCATGTCCAATACCTTGCCCTTCTCTAATTCTCTGTTTAGCAGAATTTAGAATGCTCTGGAATGGCGGGGAATAAGACAAGATTAGCCGTTCTAATTCTTCCTGATCAGTCACACAAAGTAATACGGCAACTGGCTGTTCATTTTGTGCAATGACAACCGGCTTTTCCTTGCAAGCCTCTAAATAAGTTGAAAATTGCGTTGAAACTTCTTGAATAGATGTCATGTTCATAATTCAATTATATCGAAACCAATGAATAACTGATTTTTCTGTTTTACGCCAATGGCAAGAATATAGAGTAACAATAACTACAAGGATTGCCTATAAGAAAGGATTTTAAACCGCCAATGCTTTTATCCTTTTTTCTATACAATCCCCTGTAGTTGTAGTTATTGATTAATAGCCCTTTCAAGTTTTCTCACCGCTTGATCAATATTGGCAATAATATCATCCAACGATTGAGAAGAAGTCGTTTGTGCTGAATCAATTTCATTTTCAAAAGTTCTTAACCCGGCAAGGGCTTGTTGACGAGTGGCTGCCACTTCCAGTTTAACCATTCTGGGTTTAATGGCGACAAAAAACCGTTTTGTGACTTTAGTCAATTCCCAACCAAGGGCAGATAGTTTTTTGATGTCACTATCAAGTGCTTTGACATTACTACCCTTGCCATATTCCCTGATAATTTTGGCTCGCCCTTCGTGAAGAACCGTTAGTCTTTCGGCAAGATCATGGTATTGTTCTAGGAGCAATTTAACGGCTTTGAATAAAGGTTCGTGTTGTCCTACGTTATATAGCCATAAGCCAAATCCTGAATTAGTCATGTCAGCGTCAGCAATTGTTGTATTGAAGATACTTTTATCAAAAATATGAGTCGATTGCTTCTCAAACTTAAAAATATAGTCACTGGTAATTTTTAGTTCATTATATTCACATAAATTTTTAAACTCATACTTATAACTACCTGAATCATAGGGTATATTCATCTTATCGGCTAGATCATATGCATTTATGTAATCTTTAAAATATGTTAAGAAAAAACCACATTGAAAATCATAATAATCAGTCTCCGTCATGCCAATGATGACCATTAAACGACGGTAATTTAAAACACCATTTTCTACAAACAGTTTAAGTGAAATTTCATACAAAAGAGGTGTACTCCATCTCTTGTCATTAACAGCAATATGACGAGCATTCTTCATTTTCCAGCCTTCAGAAACTACGGATGGTTCTTTTTGGGGTTTGGGCTTTACGACTTGAAGTTGCGGTATATTACTAGCAACGTCATCCCCCCAAATAGCAAAATAGAGCCAAATGCCACCCGCTATGATAACCAGTACGATAATAAGTTCAATGAGTGTAAATCCACGTTGAGATAAAAAGCGCATTTTATATTTCTCCAAGTTTATTTGTTTGAATTAGAACTGATAGAATAACACAAATGACAATTTTACAATAATACTTTCATCATTAGTACTTCTTAGAAAGCCAATTGGTAGAATTACCATTTTTAAGATAATTCAAAATGATAGTCAGTATTTGAGTTAGTGAGTTTCAGTGGCTTGGATTGAGTACAACGGATTAGCGAAATAAACGTATTTTTAAAAGGGGTTTATCTGTTTATTTCGCCATTTGTGGTACTTTTTCACTGGCCCTTCATTAAGGCATTGCTACTGGCAAACTCAGTAATTTAACTTGAGCGGTTTCGAGAATATAGTCCCGAATAAACTTACTCGCTTCTAGGATTTCTATACCAATCAATTCACCTTTGTCATTGAGTTCGACAAAAAAACATTGGGATAGTTCAATACTCCCAGTTTCTTATCCTTCTGAAATAGCCAGATAAAGAACATCTTCTTTAAAATAAGTCATTTTAGCATTATTCATGGATAAATCTCCCCGTTTTTAGACGGAACTTAATTTGTTGGCGCGTTGCGGCATGAATAGTTACCAGTGTGATAGCATCAGCAGTTATCTCGTTTAGATTAATATTTTCCAAATTGTTTCTCAAATGTTTGAGAAATTTGCTTTTCTAGGTTTTTGAGGTTTTCTCCATCCGTGTAAAAATCAGCAAGCTCGTCTTCAGAAATTTCATCACTTGGATTCTTCAGATTATCTATGTATTTTATGTAATGGCGGATAGAGTCAAAAACGAGTACCCAATCTGAATAAGGTAGTTTGATGTCCAGTGTATCCATGAATAACCTTCCTTTTTTTTCCAACGATTTGGTTAGATTTTGGATAAGGTGGCTAAAGTTTTAGGGTATCCTAATGATTAATTAAGAATTTTTTTGGATATTTACGTTCACAGATATCTAAAGTTTCACGCCCTGTATTGACAAAATAAAATTCACGAATCGGATATTGTTGATGAAGACGACGATAGCTTTGCATTGCATCACCGCCACTTTTACACATTTCAACGATGGCGATATGGTCAAGATGCCGTTGGGTGTCGGGGGTTGTGTGTGCTTCTAACGCCTCAATGATAAGCCATTGGTTATGATAAGCTTGACGTAGTTCTGACCAAATCATAATGATAACCTCTTTAGTACAACGGATTAACGGAATTAACGGTTTTTTTGAGGGCATTTAAATTTCATGGCCTTCATTTTAGGCGATTTCATTAAATACCCAATTAATGATATTAAAAAGTCGCTGTAAATCGGTTGGTGCAGATACGAATGTTGGATCTATAATAAAAATATTGTTTTTTAATTTTCCAAATTGCCAAACTGTACCTGTGGTCACTACGGCATAACACGTTTTTGCCTCAAGTAAAGAAGAAGCGACCATTTCTGCTAAAGCCTGTGTCCACCCTTCATCAAAATTATCTTTTTTCGCCTCGATAACACACAAAGCTGGATTTACCATACCACCATATTTGTTTTTTGGCGCGATTAAATAATCCGGTTCTCCCACTAGTCCTTTTTCTTTGTCCACATTATAAGGGATATGTGACCAGACTTTGAGCGGATAATTTTGTGCCACTATATCCAGAATAGGACGAATAATGGTTTCACAAATGGCATACTCAGAGACATAATTTATTTTATCTCTTAAATTATTTTCGATAATAGAAAATAACAGTTCTGAAATTTCTAAGGTTTTTTCGCCAATAAATAGCGTTGTATCTGCGACTTCAATATCAAATTTTGTAGCCACTTCTTCAACTGACTTGAAAGTACCATAAGCCATTTTAATTTTCCTTTGATTTATAATGTGGTACAGCAATTTTTGTTAGATTAGCAATAATATCATCCAGCGATTGAGAAGAAGTCATTTGAGTTACTTCAGTGACAAAAACAAGATTATAACCACTATCTCTATTAGAGTTATTGAAGGCATAGAAGGCACTAATTTATGGCCTCATTACAAAAGAGAATCAAGTTATAGCATTTTTCGATTGTGTTCAAATACAAAAAAAGGCAACCACAAGGGCTTGCCCCTACAAATGAGAGTATTTAGCGTAGCGCACCGAAGGTTCACGCAAAAGGAAAACGCTATAGATATTCATTAAATTTAAGTTCCTTCTTATGGCCTCAATAACTATAGTTGGGAACACAGAATAGCACAAAGTGCTACAGAGAATATCAAGTCAAAAACTCGAATGACAAACCATCATGCTTGAGTATAAAATGATAATTAATAATTGTTTATTGATAACTGATAACTGATAACTGATAACTGATAACTGACACACAATGCGTCTAAGCAAACTGAAACTGACTGGTTTTAAATCTTTTGTTGATCATACGACTTTGTCGTTTCCGAGTAATCGGGTGGGGGTGGTTGGCCCTAATGGTTGTGGTAAATCTAATGTGATTGATGCGGTTCGCTGGGTGATGGGCGAAAGTTCGGCTAAGCAATTACGTGGTTCGGCGATGAGTGATGTGATTTTTAATGGCTCGCGTACACGTAAACCCATTGATCAGGCTTCAATTGAATTGGTTTTTGAAGAGGTTAATGTGCCTCAATATCCTGAACATTCTGAAATTGCGGTTAAAAGACAATTGTCTCGTAATGGGCAATCGACGTATTTTTTGAATAGTGTCCGTTGCCGACGTAAGGATATTACGGATATTTTTTTAGGCACGGGTTTGGGGCCGCGCAGTTATGCCATTATTGAACAAGGCATGATTTCGCGTTTGATTGAGGCTAAACCGGATGAATTGCGCGTGTTTATGGAAGAGGCGGCGGGGATTTCTAAATATAAAGAGCGTCGTAAGGATACTGAGCTGCGGATGAATCATACGCGCGAAAATATGGCGCGGCTTGATGATGTGCGTAATGAATTAGGTAAACAATTGGATAAGCTGAAAAAGCAGGCTAAACAAGCTGAAAAATTTCAAGAACTTAAAAAGTCTGAAGAGTTGTTGCGGGCGCAATTGCAAGCGATACGTTGGTATGCGCTTGATTCGGCTGTGCAGGAGCAACAACAGTATATTGAGGAGCAAGGTGGTTTATTAGAAAAAGATGTTTTGGCTTTGCAGAATTTTGATTCGACGCATAAACAGCAGCGTGAGGCGCAGACGATTGCTCAAAATACGTTAAATGAGGCTCAGGCTAAATTTTATGGCATTGAATCGGAAATCGGCCGGTTGGAGCAGTCTCTTCAACATGCTAATGAGCGGTGTGAGCAATTGCAAGGGGATTTGGCTCAATTGGATGATACGCAGGCCGAAAGGCGAGAGAATCTTGGTGCCGATGAGCAACAAGTGGCTAACTTGGATAGCGATATACAGGAAAACGAGACGGCTTTGGCAACGGCGTTAGAGGCTGAAAAGTTGGCCGTGCAGGCTTTGCATGAGGCGGAAGATCAGTTGCGAGATTTGCAATATGCTTGGGATGAGTTTAATCAGCGTTCGGCTGAGCCGACGCAACGTGCCCAAGTTGAACGCACTCGGATGCAAAATCTGGAGCAACAGTTGGATCAAAATAAGCTTCGCTTGGTGCGTTTGGATGAAGAAGGAAAAGATATAGATATTAAGGCCTTGGAGCGGATGGTTGTTGAATTGGAAAAGGAAATCGCGCAAGTTCAAACGACTTTAGATGAGGCCGAGGCGACGCTTAAAACGCATTATGAGGCGGTACTCAAATTACGTGATGTGACGCAAGAGCAGTCTGCTCAATTGCAAGCGCATCAATCAGATGTCCATAAACTCAGTGGGCGTTTGGCTTCGCTGGAAACGTTGCAAGAGGCGGCTTTGGGCCAAAACGATGCGGAGAAGGAGGCCTGGTTACAAGCACAAGGATTACATGATGCCCCCCGTTTAGCCGCGTCTTTACAAGTCGAATCGGGTTGGGAAAGGGCAGTGGAAATCGTTTTAGGTGCGCGTTTACAGGCCTTGTGTGTGGCCGATATGGCGGCCCTTGAGCAGGCTTTGGAAAAGCCGCCGCAAGGGGTATTGGCTGTATTTGATACGGGGAAGCGGAAATCAAAGGAGATTGCGGAAAATGGATCGCTTTCAAAAAAAGGGGCTAAGCTGTTGTTGGATAAAGTACAAGCCCCTTGGCCTTTAACCACGTTATTAACGGGGGTATGGAGTGTTGAAACGCTCAGTGAAGCCTATCGTTTACGGACTGAATTAGCGGCGCATGAATCGATCATGACTTCAATGGGCATTTGGTTGGGCCCCAATTGGTTGGACAGTCAGCAAGGCATGGATGAAAATGCTGGCGTGTTGGCGCGCAAGCAAGAGATTGATGATATCACGGCCCAATTGGGCGTATTAGAACAAACGGTGCAAAGTCTTTCGCAAAGCCTAGAAGAAAAACGTATTGCTTTACATGAGGGTGAAAACAGTCGTGAGCAAGCGCAGTTGCAGGTGAATGAAATTCGCCAACAGTTGTCTCAGTTACAATCGCAGCATAGCGGTAAACAGGCGCGTCTTGAACATATCAAAGCGCAATTGGAACGGATTGCGAATGAACGTGCTGAATTGACAACGCAAATCCAAAACGATAATGAAGCTTTAACGGCAACGCGCGATAAATTACATGCGGCTTTGGAAGAGATGGGGCAGTTGGCCGATGAACGAGAGGAGTTGGCGCGTCAGCGCGATTTATCGCAAGAAACGGTGGCCCAAACGAGTCAAACTTGGCAAACGGCTAAAGATGAACGCCATAAAGTTGAGGTACGGGTGGAATCGCTGCGTACTGATCATGCGCGTTTATTGCAAAGCATAGCGCGTTTGCAAAGCCAATTGGAAAAATTGGCTGAACAACGTTCTGAATTACAACACAATTTGGATAAACAGACTAAGCCGATTGAACGGTGGCAAACTGAATTAACGG
Organism: Candidatus Parabeggiatoa sp. nov. 3; assembly: GCA_003645185.1. Lineage (GTDB taxonomy): Bacteria > Pseudomonadota > Gammaproteobacteria > Beggiatoales > Beggiatoaceae > Parabeggiatoa. The sequence continues at coordinate 10,150 of QNEL01000118.1, read as the reverse complement.
AGCAACAACATAAACGAACGGAAGCGGAAGAGGGCGTGATTCAAGCTAAACAAACGGTAGAGCATTTGGAAGCGGCTTTAAATGATTATGAAGGTGAGCGCCAACGCCTTGAAACACACTGCAATGAATTACGCACGGCAATTGAAAAGGCGCGTATGACGTGTCAAGGCAATGAAGTACGCCGACAAACGCTTGAGGAACAATTGGCGGAAACAGATTTTAGCCCCGTCGCCTTGGTTGGCGATTTGCCCGAATATGCTGATGAAGAGAGTTGGCAAGCCCAAATTGAGGCTGTGGAGCGTAAATTAGAACGTCTCGGTTCCGTCAATATGGCCGCTTTAGAAGAGTTTGAAGAACAAAATGAACGAAAACAATATCTTGACAATCAAACTGATGATTTAAATAAGGCATTGATTTCATTAGAAAATGCGATCAAGACAATTGACAAAGAGACGCGAATACGCTTTAAGCAAACGCTTGATCAAGTGAATAACTTTTTACAAACCATGTTCCCGCGATTATTCGGTGGTGGCGAAGCCAGTTTACAATTAGTTGGCGATGATATTTTGAAGGCCGGTGTTGCGATTATGGCCCGCCCACCTGGAAAACGTAATACGCACATACACTTATTGTCAGGTGGCGAAAAAGCGTTAACGGCTATTGCGTTAGTTTTTGCGATTTTTGAACTCAATCCTGCCCCCTTTTGTATGCTTGATGAAGTTGACGCGCCGCTAGACGATAGCAATGTGGGCCGTTTTTGTACATTAGTCAAAGCGATGTCAGAACGTGTACAATTTATCTTTATTAGTCATAATAAGATCACGATGGAAATTGCTGATCAACTGATCGGTGTCACCATGCAAGAGGCAGGTGTTTCTCGGTTAGTCGCTGTTGATATTGACATGGCAGTCGATATGGTAAAGACTTAATAACTACAAGGATTAGTTATAAGAAAGGATAAAAACTTGGGGTTAACCACGATCTTATCCTTTTTTATAAACAATCCTTGTAGTTATATCTTGTAGTTATATCTTGTAGTTATATATAAAGGATAAAAAATTGGGGTTAACCACGATCTTATCCTTTTTTATAAACAATCCTTGTAGTTATATCCTCGTATAGATTATAAACAATCCTTGTCGTCTAAAAAAGTTTATGAACAACCTTTTCCTTATCTTAAGTTTAATTGCTTTTGCGATTCTCGTTTTGGGTAGCCTACTGATTTGGAAACGTAAAGGCAGTCGTCGCAGTCGCCGAAAAATCGACATGGCTGCTCGCCCAGAAAACGATTTATATGCTGATAATTATTTTGACAATCATTTACAACCTTTATCCTCTAACGGTAAGCCCGATCCGTTGTTTGATGATCCCATTCTTGATGAATTAGCGCCAATACCCGAAATAGAGGAGGCGATTAAAACGCAGAACACACTTCTACCGGAAAAAGAAGCGATTCTGGGCCCAAAAATAGAGGAACTTGACGAATTGGAGACGGATAGTCTTTTACAGACAGAAACACTTTCTGCTGTTTCAGAGAAACAGGAAGAAACTGTTGTGCAAACACCTCCCGCTCCTTCCGTAAAAAGGGAAGATAAAAAATCGGAAATGATTATAGTGTTGTATGTGGTAGCACAACGTCAATCCGTGTTTACCGGAAGAGATATTTTGACGGTGTTTGAGGATTTAGGTTTACAATATGGCAAGATGAAAATTTTTCATCACTACGGAATTGGTGAACTTAAAGTACAACAAGCCATATTTAGTATTGCTAATCTGATGGAACCGGGCACCTTTAATCCTCACCAAATGGATGATTTGACGACAGAAGGATTAGTTTTATTTATGCGCTTACCCGGGCCCTTTGGAGGGCGAGTCGCATTTGAATTAATGCTGAATAATGCAGGAAAACTTGCAGAAGTGCTTGAAGGTACAGTAGAAGACGAAAGACATACCCCATTGAATCAGAAACTGATTGGTGCTTTGCGTGACAAAATAGCGAACTTTGAGCAGCGTAGCAGCAATTTATCTATGCTTAAACGGTTTTCTTGAATATGAATTTTTTGAATATGGTACAGTGACGGCGCTCACTTGAGTGGTAGTCCCTATAAACCAATCGATGTATTAAAAATCAATGAGTTATCAAAAAAACGGTCACTGGTTTGTAGAGACTACCCAATATCGTCGGGTGCCTAAAGTGCAGCGTCTCCACATTTTTTTTAAGAACAATCTCACTTGCAATAAAAATTTATGATAGTCTCTCACCTAAATGCAATTGAAAAGGTACTCATAGCTCAAAGTGAAATAGCTAAAAATGCCGGTCATCCTAATTTACGGGGTGGCCCACGAGAATGGTTCATTCAAGAATATTTGGAAAATCACCTCCCAACCATTCTAGAAATGGGTCAAGGAGAAATTATTAATGCAGATTCAAAGCCTAACCCCGAACCAGACAATTATCGTCCACAAGTCGATTTAGTCATTTATCGAAGAGATATTCCTAAAATCGTGTATTCCAAAAATAATATGGCATTTTTGGCTGAGGGAGTCAAAGCAACTATTGAGGTAAAAACTGATCTCGTCCAGAAGCATTTAGAGCAAGCCTGTCGCGCCAGCATAATACACAAAGCTTTAAGTCGTTCAACATCTGGTTCTCAAAAAGCAATTATTTCTTATGTGGTTGCATATCATGGCCCTCAACAAATGATTACTGTTGCAAAATGGTTATCTGATCTGGTTTCGACACTTAAAACAACCCCAGATGAATTGGTTGAAATGATAATTGTCCTCGGGAAAGGAATCGTTTGGCGAATCAACGCATTTCCAGAATTTGAGATAAAAAAGCCGATTCCATCGGACACACATTGGGCTTATTTCGACTCAAAAGACAACAATCTCTATGCTATGTTTACTCATATGTTAACATGGGTATCTTCAAGCACGCCGACACCTGATGTCAGTGGATATGCTTCACAAGTCTATTTTCAAGCCGTTAAAATCATTTAGAAGTCTTTAAGAGAGGAATTAATAAATGAAAGTCGATATTTATAAAGCCATTGGCTCAAAGATAGAACCCAAACGGTGGTATGTATTGGTGAAGGAAAAAACGGGACTTGACATTTTACCGAATAACGTTTTGCTTGCGGCAGAACGATTTTCTTTAACTAAAAGTCTTGAAATATCTCAAGGCGAATATCGAATTGCCTTAGATACAGATGAAGCGATTGCTCACATTAACAAAAAGGGTTTTTATATCACGGGGGCGAATATTGCCATAAATGAATCTTTATAACCCGATAACCACCTATCATGCTCAATCTCAAGGCGCGAAGATATCTCATGGCGGTTTCACCGTGCCCTGAGCTTGGTTCCTGAGCCTGTCGAAGGTGCTATTCACTTTCAATACCGAAGGGGTTGTTTAACGCCACAACTTTATACTTTCACATTAACCAAAAGGAAACAATATGGATACTTTCACTGCCATTGAAACACGTCGCGCTGTCAAGCATTATGATCCTGAGCATCGCATGACAGAGGAAGAAGTGAAGCAATTGATGTCATTAGCCCAGCTTTCTCCGACAGCCTTTAACATTCAAAACTGGCGTTTTGTGCTGGTACGCGATCCTGAACTGAGAAAGCAAATCCGCGCTACTGCTTGGGATCAAGCTCAAGTGACTGATGCCTCGTTACTGGTTATTCTCTGTGCTGATCTCAAAGCTTGGGAAAAGCAACCAGCCCGTTATTGGCAAAATGCGCCTCAAGAAGTACAAGCGTTTATGCTACCTTCCCTTGATCAATACTATCGAGGGCGAGAACAAGTTCAACGCGACGAAGCCATGCGTTCTTGCGGCATCGCCGCTCAAACGTTAATGTTAACAGCGAAATCAATGGGTTATGATTCATGTCCCATGGATGGTTTTGATTTTGATGCGGTAGGCAAACTGATCAACTTGCCAGAAGATCACGTCATTACGATGTTTGTTGCCATTGGCAAAACAATTAAGGAAAGTTGGCCACGTTCTGGTCAATTACCGATGGAAGAGGTTGTCATCACGGATCATTTTTAGTCATAGGATAGAACGCTGATTTTCCCTCTTGTCATGATGCTCGTTGTTTAATAGCCTCATCAGGGCAATCGGCGTTCTATTCTATAGATATTACAAAGCATTATTCGCAAAAATAAACCTTAAAACGCTACCTAGCGGCGATATTTTTCGGTAATTTTGATTGGTTCTGAATCTTCGCAATTTGTATAGAAAGACGCTGAGCTTCATTAACGGCATCATCAGTTGAGAATGCTTCAATCACATCTGGGGCAAGCAAAACCACATTTTTTCCAAAGCGCCTTTGAGGTGCATATCTGCCCTTTGCCACAATTCTCATCGATGATAAATCGTATTCGTCATGCAAATCGTAATCATCATTGTCACCAAGATTGTGCATAAAATTTATCCTCATTTTTAGTGGCTTTACGTGCGCTGATAAGAGACTTTTTCCTTGACGATCCGTATGAGCCACCATTAATAATCTGCCGTATGTTGATAATCCTATAGTGATGTATCTTTCCTCATCAATTGAATGTTCCTCATCAATAACGGTTATGGACATCGGATCATCAAATATCAAAGCAGCTTCCTCAAAAGAAATGCCGTGTTTCCTGATATTTTTAGCCTCTTTATTCGGATCCCATTCAAACATAAGTTTCACAAAAATCAGTGTTCCACGCAAAAGTTTTTGCGCGCAAAAACTTTATTAAAAAAAACAGAAAGGGGGCAACCACAAGGGATTGCCCCTACACAATGTCATGTAGGGGCAATCCTTTGTGGTTGCCCTTGGTTGTAAAATACCGGTTTATTTAACAAAACAGAAAGGGGCCCTTGGTTGTAAAATACCGGTTTATTTGTGCTTCAGTACTTATCTCCACTTCACAAATCAAAACGCCTTCTTAACGCATCTTGGCATAAGCAGCTTCATCTTCTCCACCAAAAATTTTCAATAACCTTTTAATCAGAGCTGCCAATTCTAAAGTCATGATGGCGAAATCAGCATCAAAACGTTGAGTTGGCGTTTCGCTCTCAGCATCATTGAGTTGCGCTTGTACCAAATCCAATAATTGCACACGTCTGATCACTAATTCATCATCAAGAATAAAAGCGAAACGATCATTCCACTCTAACGCTAAACGTTTCACGAATTTTCCTGCCGTCAAGTGCCCGTGCATTTCTTCTGCCAGTAAATCTTGACGTTTGCAATTCACCACTGCCCCTTCCTGATCCGTCAAAACACAAGCATCAGCTAACTCAATGTCGGCTGGACAATGGTTTTGATTAATCAGCCATTGCGTCATCACATTGTCTATTTTTTGTTGCATTTTAGGGGCAACCACGGGCAAACTACCCACCGTTTGACGTAAAAAGCTGGTCAATTCATCAGCCCGTTTATGACTCGGCGTATCAATCAGCAGCCAACCTTGTGTGACATCAATGTAAGCAGACAAATAAGTTGAACGGGTAAAGGCTCGCGGTATCAAATCATGCAGCACTTCTTCACGAATTTCATCTTTTTCGCGTTTTCGCACTTTACGCATTTGTTGAGTTTCGATTTCCTCAACTTTTTCATTGACAAATTCGCGCACCACGGAGGCAGGCAGAATTTTCTCCTCCTTACGCGCCGTGAAGATGATGCAATTATTAACCGCATGTACTAAGGATTCATTCTCACGACCCAAAGGCGGCACCCAGCCCATAGTTTCCATATCCATTTTGCCACAAGGCTGAAAAGCGGATTTAGTCAGTTGTTCATTTAACTCATCAGCTGAGAGTGTGACAGGATGTAAAAAACGAAAAAGATGTAAATTTTTAAACCACATTTTACAGTTATCAGTTATCAGTTATCAGTTATCAATTATTACCTCACATCAGTTGTAGAACAAGATATTGCCTACAAACGGTGTAAGTTATCAGTTATCAATTATCGCTCTTATAAAAAGGTTTATATATTACAATTCACAATTATATTAATGGCCAATATGAATCACAATGGTGCGTTGTCCACCGTGGCGGCGATGTTCCCATAAATAAATACCTTGCCATGTGCCCAGTGCTAATTGTCCATTGTAAATGGGAATGCCCAAACTGGTTGCCGTTAAGGCCGATTTAATATGGGCCGGCATATCGTCAGCGCCTTCAAGTGTGTGGGTATACAATGAATCCCTTTCTGGTACTAGGCGATTAAGCCAACATTCTAAATCTTTTTTTGCTGAGGGATCGGCATTTTCTTGAATCACTAAACTGGCTGACGTATGCTGAACAAATAGCGTACATAAGCCTTCAGTGATGCCCGTTTCACGAACAACACTGGCAACTTGTTGAGTAAAATCAAAAAGCCCTTGATGTGGCGCCGATACGTTAATCCTTTTAACAGGCATAATCACATAATGCGTTAAAAATTAATGATATTCTTATAATAACATAAACGGGTCTGTTTCTTATACTGCAATTCCTTAAACGGGTGTGATTAAAACGGCATGGCCAGGAACCCCAGGTGGAACCTTTTCACATTTAGCGTAGCACACCGAAGGTTCACGCAAAAGTTGCGCGCAACTTTATTTCACGCTCAAGTTTCGCTTCGCTGTACTTGAGCGTGAGCCGAAGGCCAGCGAAGCTAAATGTGAACCGGAGGTCAGCGAAGCTAAATACCGTTTTTGCGCGCAAAAACTTTTGCGTGAAAGCCTATTCGAGGTTCAAGTTTTTTGAAGAAAAACTTGAACCTCGAATTCACATTCAACCCCTTCGGGGCCTTAGCGTTTTAAGCTTTTATTTTTAAAATAAAAAAGCCATGTACTTTTAATCACACCCTCCTTAAACCAAGGGCGAACACATAGGTTCGCCCCTACATCCTAAACTTTGCATTAACAATTAATAATTAACAATTAACCATTAACAATTAACCATTGATAATCAGGCTTCTAACAATCCGCCGCGAATAGCCAATCGTGTTACTTCTGAAATATTGGAAACATTCAATTTCCTTTTAAGATGAGTATAATGATGCCCAACGGTTTTAGAACTCAAATTCAGTATCTCGGCAATGTCGTTAACGGTTTTGCCTTCAGCTAATAACAAAAAGACTTCAAATTCGCGTGGTGACAATTGATCAAATAAAGGATTATCGCCCGTAGATTTCTTATGAGCCACTAAATAAGATTGCATCTCTTGCCCAATAAACGCTTTACCTTGAGCAACGTGTCGCACGGCTTCAACCATCACTTTCGCCGCACTGCGCTTAGTAATATAACCCAATACGCCTTCATCCAAGGTGCGGGTTAAAAAGATTTCATTTTCGTGTACACTGAAAACTAAAATGCGTGCCGTATTATCGTAATAGCGGATTTTTCTAATCGCTTCCAATCCCCCAATCCCCGGCATAGATAAATCCATGATAACCACATCCGGTTTCTGCTTCACATAACTGCTGTAAGCTTCCTCACCACTGCTCGCTTCGGCAAGGATTTTAATGTCCAGCGTGTTTTCTAACAGGCGACGATAGCCCGCCCGCACGACTTCATGATCATCAACTAATAAAACTTGAATCGTATTCATATCCATTTACTCTGTTTTTGTAAATAAGTTTCCCCAATCGGAATCGTGAAAGTGATTTTAACCCCTTTTCCCTGTGTACTGTCTAACTGCCATTTTCCATCTAAAGCTTGAGCCCGTTCACGCATTCCGATCAAGCCTAATCCACGTTTCTGCTGAGTCGGATTCAAACCACAACCCTCGTCTTGAACGCAAAGCGTCAAGGTTTCAGTCACCTTATCGCTGTGCAATCGAATAGACACATGAGACGCTTGTGCATATTTCGCGATATTCGTCAAACATTCCTGCACAACGCGATAAAGGTGAATATTAATCGTTTCACCTAAATGAAGCAAATCACCTTTTGCGATAAAATGACAAGGTGTTTGATGACGCACCTCCCAAGTTGCCACATAATCTCCCAATGTTTCCACTAAACCTAATTCATCCAAACCACTTGGGCGTAACTGTCGCATCAGCGTATGAACAACATCGTAGACATGTGAAGAAACAGACAAAATCGCCTCCGCACTCAGCACAATGTTTTTCAAATGATTGATGCCAATATCTTGCTGTGCCAATTCCACTATTGCCTCAGCATCCGCTTGAATAGCAGTGAGATATTGACCAAATTCATCATGTAACTCCCTCGCCAACTTCCTACGTTCATCTTCTTGAATAGCCATAGAACGAGAAATCAGGAAACGATTTTCATCCAACAAGTGTAAGGTTTCAACCAGTGTATTTTTATTACCTTCCAACAAGCGTAAAGTTTCTGTCTGAGCCCGTTGATTTTCCTCTAATAAGCTCAAGGTTTTTTCCTGAGCCAGCTTACGTTCAGTGATATCTTGCAATACACAAAATACTTGGACAATTTTACCGCTATTATCCCTCACTGTTTCGCCCAAAGCCTGAATAAAACGTATTCTACCGGATTCCTGCACAATGCGATGTTCAACACTATAAGATTCACCCTCACGTATAGCCTGTTGAATCGCGCTAGAAACGGCCTCCCGATCTGCCGGATGAACACAGTTTAAAAAGAAGGCATAATCGGATACTACCGACTGTCGCTGAAAGCCTAAAATTCGATATCCTTCATCCGAACACTCAAAATGCGGGTTAACAATATCCCAACGCCAGTTACCGATACAGGCAATACGTTGCGCTTTAGCCAGACATGCCTCGTTTTCAGACACCTTTGCATAGAAAGTTTGCAACGTTTTAAGCTTATTATTAATTGCCCTAGCTAACTCAGCCAACTCATCATTTCCCCTCACCGTCACTGTTGAAAGTTCGTCAGTGGTATCCAAAAGCCTCACTTCATAAGTTAAACTCGCCAACCGTCTTAAAACCAAACGATCAAATAACCAGGGAATCAGGCCTGCAAAAATCAGCGCAAACCCCAAGATAAAAGCACTGATATAACGTAAGCCAGTCAAAGCCTGTTGATAAATCTCCCTCGGCATCATCACCCGTAATAACAGCGCCGGTTCATCATAGATATCGTTAACCAACAAATAAGCCGCAATACGATCAGAATCCAAAATCTGTACCACCGTCTTTTGACGCTCAAATGCCGGATAAGCTTTCGCAAAATCATCTGGTAATCCATGATTATCAAGCCGTTGCAAACTAACTGATAAAAAAGTTAACTCGCTCAAGCGTCGCACAGCCGCCTCATCCAAAGGCCGTCCCATAATCAACGTTCCACGACTCGGCCCCTCCTCCTCACTGGTTAAAATCGGATAACCGGCAACCCACATCACCTCATCAGGTAACAACAACAAACCCCTCACTTTATCGCCCCTCTTAACCACGCCTTCAGAACCCAAGTGATTCAGCAAATGAGCATCAAGCTGTTCAAGCAGCCCAAGATTAGCATCATAAGCCAGCCCGAACACCATATCGGCATCGCTATCTAGCAAAGCTAAAAAACGCAGATTAAGAGATTCAAAAGTCTTCTCCACAAAATTGGAAGTAATATAAGCTTGAACGCGTGTTTTCATATAAGCATAAGTATCATCCCAAGCCGCATAATCGCGGGCTTCAACCGATAAATTATCCAATTCCTGAGACAAGAGCTTATTTAAACGAGTCAAATTTTTTTCAACCCCTTCAGCTTCTAAATCCGTAAAACCTTTTAACAAAATAGTCGAAGACACGCTCAGTAATAACACCAAAAGGCCGACTAAAGCACCGCCCACTAACCATAACGTTTTCTGTCGTAAAGTCATATTAATTATTAATTATCTGAACTACAAGGATTGATTATCATATCAGTCGCTAATGTGCTTTGCAAAAACGCGATGTAGGATGGGTAACGTGGTTGCCCACCAATTTAATATTAATTTGCAATGTAGGGCTCCTTACGTCTTTATGTTGCCCACCAATTTAATATTAATTTGCAATGTAGGGCTCCTTACGTCTTTATGTTGCCCACCAATTTAATATTAATTCGCAATGTAGGGCTCCTTACGTCTTTATGTTGCCCACCAATTTAATATTAATTTGCAATGTAGGGCTCCTTACGTCTTTATGTTGCCCACCAATTTAATATTAATTTGCAATGTAGG
>QNEL01000117.1 GCA_003645185.1 Candidatus Parabeggiatoa sp. nov. 3 | reverse complement strand
TTTAAAATGGAACAATTGAACACTCATTTCACCCATATTGACCTCTAAAACTGAACAACGGGACATTCAAAAATATTTAACAAAATCAACTACTTATTTTTATTCTTTTTTCTGACATAACAGTAATAATATTAAATGGAATGTGAAAGTATCTTGTTACAAAAGGCTAAGGGAAAATCCGCTTGAACTTGACTTTGATTTCAAAACAGTATAAAACTATTTTAAGACTCTTTCGTTGTATTGATATCACTATGTTTTTAAACACCTACAGCACAACATTTTCAAATACTCCTTCTTGTTTAAAACTGTCTGGAGACAGAAGGTTGAAGGCGAGAATCATTTAGTCAACACCTCTTTGAGGTAAATAAAAAAATTGGCTTTTGATTTTCAAAGCCAAAAACCCATTCAAAAGATTACAAATTTTTTTAAATAAGCTGTGAGTAATGCTTTTATTGAGATACTCACGGCTTTTTTTTTGCTTAAATTTTTCTGATTACAATAGTTATTCTTATGTTCATCACTTAAATTGCTTATCCGTTTTGAATACCCGTAATTTAAAACAGAGCAAAAGAATCTATTAAAACAGCTTTTATTTTGATTTTGGATGAAAAGATTTTCAACTTCTAGGGTAATTGTCACTTACCTATCAATTTTCTCAAACTCATTGTAGAAACGCTCGCGCGATGCTCGAAGAGGCTGCTATGTAGAGACGCGATGCGTAGCAAATCCAAAACTTTAACACGAGGCTTCGAGCGAGGCAGACGCGAGGCTTTGACGCGAGGCTTTGACGCGAGGCTTTGACGCGAGGCATCGCGTCTCTACAATGAGTCATTATGAATTTTGAAGCTTGATAAAATTCTTTTGTCCAAAGTCCATAATGAATAGAGGTTTTTATGACAACACGACAGGAGCAATACATTCGGGATAATATCCTGCCAGGGCAGGTACTTCGTTTATTTTGTCAATTTACGACACCCGCTAAAAATAAACATCTACTTTTAGTCGGTATTGAACCTAGCCCTTTACTTTTTATGGTTAATTCTCAAATACATCCTTATGTGAGGAGTCGAGCCCATTTAAAATCGTGTCAAGTTTTATTAAAAGCCAGCGAACATTTTTTTCTAGCACATGATTCTTATGTCGATTGCAGAAACGTCTGCACAAATTTTTCATTGGATGATCTCATCATGCAAGTGCATCGTGATGCGCGACGACTTAAAGGCTTTATTAATGAAGAGGCACAAGAGCAAGTGATTGCAGCTATTAAAGCTTGCCCCGTTTTGGAAAAACACTATCAAAATTTAATACTGGCTGAATTGGCAGAATTAGAAGCCTTTTAAGCTTTTATTAATTAGGCATTATTTTATTGTTATGGTGTCAAGAGAATTAATATATTAGAGCCCTACGAATGAGGGTAAGCACGAGGGGGCAACAGGGGGCAACCACGAGGGATTGCCCCTACATAAAATTAGGCATTATTTGATTGAAGGGGGGCAACCACAAGGGATTGCCCCTACATAACAAAAATCCGTTCACCCATTACCCATTTCCTTAATTTTCTGGTAGGCTAGAGTTTATTCGATAATCGGTTAGCTTAGCCTTGATAATTGTTATCAAGGTTTTGATAACTAACTGATAATTGATTTAGCTTCGCTGATCTTCAATTCCACGCAAAAGTTTTGGTGTGCAAAAACTTTATTTCACGCTTAAGTTTCGCTCCGCGAAACTTAATTTCACGCAAAAGTTGCGCGCAACTTTTGCGTGAAATGTGAAATGTAGAATTGATAACTGATTTCCACGCAAAAGTTTTTGCGCGCAAAAACTTTATTTCACGCTTAAGTTTCGCTCCGCGAAACTTAAGCGTGAAATGTGGAACTGATAACTGATAACTGATAACTGATAACTGATATGATGGATATTGCGGCTATCCAAACTTTAACCAACCATGATATGCAGGCAGTCAATGCTTTAATTCAAAAACGATTGCATTCTGATGTTGCATTAGTTAATCAAGTTGGACACTATATTATTAATAGCGGTGGTAAACGCTTGCGCCCGATGTTATTACTATTAACGGCCCGTGCTTTTGCCTATCAAGGAACGTATCATATTGATTTAGCAGCCATTATTGAGTTTATTCACACGGCCACTTTACTACATGATGATGTGGTGGATGCCTCTCAATTACGACGTGGGCAAGAAACGGCTAATAGTGTTTGGGGTAATGAAACCAGTGTATTAGTAGGTGATTTTCTCTATTCGCGGGCATTTCAAATGATGGTTGATGTGAAAAATATGCACGTCATGGAAATTTTGTCTAATGCAACGAATGTTATTGCAGAAGGGGAAGTCTTACAATTATTGAACTGCCATGAACCAGACACAACAGAAGCTGAATATTTACAAGTGATTCGTTCCAAAACGGCGAAATTATTTGAAGCCGCCGCGCAATTAGGCGCGGTTATCAGTGAACAATCAAATGCTTATGAGCAAGCTATGGCGATGTATGGCGCGCATTTAGGTACGGCATTTCAATTGATTGATGATGTGTTAGACTATAGCGCGACTTCGGATGAGATGGGTAAAAATGTTGGCGATGATCTCGCTGAAGGCAAACCCACTTTGCCATTGATTTATGCCCTCAAGCATGGCACAGCCTCACAACAACACGTATTACGTAAAGCGATTGCCGAAGGGGGCAAAGAATGGATTACACCAGTCATTGAGGCTATTGAATCTACAGACGCGATAGGGTATACTGCTCGCGTCGCTCGCAAGGAGGCGGAAATGGCAATGTCGGCCTTGACAAAATTACCCGCATCACCTTATACTGATGCGCTTATGGCATTGGCCCATTTTTCTATAAATCGTAGTTATTGAATAAAAGTCGGGGTGTAGCTCAGCCTGGTAGAGCATTGTCTTCGGGAGGCAAGGGTCGGAGGTTCGAATCCTCTCACCCCGACCACTTTTTTAATGGTCTGTTTTTTTTCAGGCCACTTCCCTCTCCTTATTATCCAATCCTTCTAAATCTCCTCACTCAAATATCTCTCCACCAATCCAATCAGTGAACTGTGATCTGTTATCTGTGATCAACATGCTTTTGCCGTAAAAATGAAATCAGTCATTATCGTTTTATTATTGGGTGTGGGATTATTCATTGATCAAACCATTGAATTTTGGGGCCAAACCTTTACCAATGTATTGATTTGGTTATTTTTTCTCTGGTTATTAAAAAGCGGTAATCAGACTGAGCGCGTGAGTTTAATTTTATGTGTGGTGTACGCAACCGCAGGTGAAATGTTTCTTTCTCTCGTTTGGGGCCTTTATGAATATCGTTTACACAATATCCCCTTATTTGTGCTCCCAGGCCATGCCCTGCTGTTTACACTGGGCCTATTATTAGCGCCTAAATTACCCGATAAGCTCATTTGGTGGGTACCCACTGTCACAGCGCCTTACATCATTTTCGCTTTTGTGATGGGATTTGATACGATGGGCGGGATTTTATTTTTGACTTTTTTGTTCTGTCTTATTTTTGGAAAGGCCAAGAAACTCTATGCGACAATGTTTGTCTTATCTCTGCTCTTGGAAATCTATGGCACCATGCTTGGAAATTGGGCATGGGTTTTTCAGGTACCGTGGCTAGGATTAACGAGTACAAATCCCCCAGTCAGTGCAGGGGCTTTTTATTGTCTATTAGACTTATTAGTGGTTTCAAGTGTTGTGTGGATGCGTTCAAATACTTCAATCATCGTTCCAACCGCCGTTCCTTTAGAAAATGAGGCTTAGTGAATATGCCTGAAATAAAATCGGCGACTAAACCTGACAGGTTTTTAAAACCTGTCAGGTTTGATTCACGCCCTTATTATGTTCTAAAACTCAACCGCCAATTGCAAAATCACACTATCCGCCCCATTCCCCGTTCCCCCCTCACTGACATTGTAATCCACATCACGCGCATATTCCAAAGACAAGCGAGTCTGATCAAAAATAGTTGCCGAAATCGTGCCTAAATAGCGTTGCTCAGGTAAACCCAAAGCCACAGACTCATCAGTTCCTTGATAACCCAAAGCGAACGTCATATCCTTAGCCATCACATTAAAGTTATAAGCCGCCTCGATATTCCAACCTTGCGGTTTTGCACCGCTGCCATTAAAAGCGATATGCTCAGCTTTAAATTCATCCAAAGCCGTCACATATTCAGCTATCAAACTGATAGGCTGCATACCAACAACCAAGTAAGCACTCAAGCCCCCCACATGATCATAATCAACAGCCGAAGCTTCTAAATCCAAATGCTCACTCACAGCCGCCGTATCATCAATATCGTTGATGTAAGTCACCCCTAAATCATAACTGATGCCCCCCACATCATCAGCCAAACCCAAATTACCCCCATAATGATCCATAGTGTTGTGCTTATCATCTGTCAACCCATTAAAAGCGTAGACTGATCCATAAAAAGGCCCCGTCTTAAAACCCAACTGACTCGTCCTAGCCCGCGTTTCCGCCAACTCCAAAGTCAAAGGATCGGTCACCATATTCGTCTCCAAATGACCAAAAGGCACATACAGTTCGCCCACCGTGAGGGAAACCGGATACTCTTCAAAATTGCCGAGAGTAATAAAGGCCTCATCTACTTCTAACGGTGTCGATTCCTGTTCATAAATAAAGGCCAAATGAGCACTAACCCACTTATGCCTCTGAACATCGATCACCAATCCCGCTTCATCCAGCGCCATTTCACTCGTCTCAGTCTTCTCATAATCTCGAAAATAACGCGATTCAACCTGAACCAAACCACTGATAGTAACCCCAAGTGATTCAAGATCATCGGCCATTGAGACAGGAGTATTGACTAACTCAATCAAACCAACCCCAAGCGCAAAGTATTTTAAATTCAATCTCACTATAAAACCTTCCTTTTATCAATGAACCATTATCAAAGAACACATCATTTAAGTACTGAAGCACAAATAAACAGGTATTTATACCGCAAAGGGCATGAGCAAGGGATTGCCCCTACAAGCCGCCCGTAGGGGCAATCCCTTGTGGTTGCCCCCTTTCTCCTTTTTTTTAAATACCTGAAAATTTATGGTTCAGTACTTATCAACATCTTGCTATCCTTGATATTGAATGATATCTAAGTTTAAATTAATTCAATTCAGTCGAAAGAAGCCACTATTTATCCCCTTTTGACAGTTTCAGTAACTCAGTTCGCAAGGTAAACACGAGTAGAATAAATAGAATGCTATACTATCACATATCAACCTATATCAAATTAATCAAAAAGTTTTTACAAGCTAAAGTTGGAACGTAAACATTTTCAAAAGGGCAAACCTACGTGTTCAAACCAACTACGTGTTCGCCCTAACGACATGTTCGCCCTAACGACTTTCTTGCTATCAAAAAGACAACGCTGGCTAATCAGTAATTAATAAAACGTTGATGGCCGACTGATATAAGGCATATCCAAATATCCAAAAATAAATTATCCCAATCAGTTTTGTAGGGGGCCTGTAACGGTTTTTAAAAGCCCACCATTCCCCTCTTTTAAACTAAAATCAGGAGACAATCTATGACAATGTCACATTGTAGAAAACCCTTGCAAAATCGTTTTGCAAGCGGCATACAAATCGTTTTACTGGCAAGCTCATTGAGCTGTTTGTTGCCAGCAACGATCATGGCACAAACCGCCCAACCCTGTCCACCCGGCTCGACAACCTGTCAGCCACCGCCCGATGATGGCGACAATCAACCCCCTAAAGCCGAGTTCACGGTATCACCTGCCCAAGGCCTAGCACCGCTGACTGTCACCTTTAACGGTAGCCTTTCATCTGATCCAGATGGCGAGATCACCCAATATGAATGGCAGCTGCCTGACGGAAAGATTTTTGGGACAGGGGCAAAAACGACGTTTACCTTCAAGGATCCTGGGGAGTATGAAATCAAATTGATTGTCACCGATAACAAGGATGCAATCAGTATGACTAGCCAGAGAGTCAAAGTCGAATCATCGGCTTCAGGCCCTTCCCCAGCTACTAATCAACCCCCTAAAGCTGATTTCATGTTTTCACCGACACAAGGCACAGCACCGCTTAGCGTCACATTTGATGCCAGTCCATCCTTCGATCCAGATGGCGAGATCACCCGATATGAATGGCTAAAGCCTGATGGACAGGTTTTTGCCAGCGGGGAAAAAGTGTCATTTACTTTCAAGGATCAGGGGGAATATGAAATCCTCTTGGTTGTAAAGGATAACGCCGGTTCGGAGGCGATGACAAGTCAAATGGTGAAAGTAAACTCATCAACTGCCACGCCACCGCCTGAAACAGCCAACCAACCCCCCGTTGCCCAACTGTTTGTTGAACCGAAATCAGGGCCCGCGCCCCTCACGGTGAACCTCAATAATAGTGGTTCTTATGATCCAGACGGTAGTATCACGAATTGTGAATGGCAAGCCTCTAATGGCCAAAACAGTCATGGCTGCAACGCACAAATGACTTTTAACACAGTCGGAACATATCACATCACACTCATTGTCACAGACAACCAAGGTTTGACTAATACGGCTGAAACAACAGTCAACGTCACAGAGCCTGAAATTCAAATTCAATTACCGCCAACTGCACAAATGAGTCTCAATCCCAAAACGGGAATCGCACCCCTCACGGTAAACCTCTATAACACGGGTTCTTCTGATCCAGATGGCAGCATTGTCAACTGTGAATGGCAAGCTTCCAATGGTCAAACCATTCATGATTGTAGCCAAGCACAAATGACTTTTAAGAACGCAGGAACCTATAGCATTACCCTGAAAGTCACTGACAATGATGGCATGATCGGAACCGCTTCAGATACCGTGACAGTAGAAGAACCAGCACGCATTCCACCCATAGCACAATTGAGCGTGAATCCCACAAACGGAATAGCACCCCTAACCGTCACACTGAATGGCAATAGCTCTTTTGATTCTGATGGCAGCATTGTCAAATGCGAATGGCAAGTCCCCGGCAAACCTGCCGTTTCCGGCTGCACTGCCCAAATGATTTTCGACAACGCCGGCACCTATAACATTACCCTAACCGTCACCGATAACGAAGGCTTAACCGCGACAGCCAGCGAGACGGTTATCGTTGAAGCACAAATTCCCCCGATAGCCAATCTGAACATCAATCCGACAAACGGAACTGCGCCCCTAACCGTCATGCTAGATGGCAATAGCTCTTTTGATTCCGATGGCAACATTGTCAACTGTCAGTGGCAAATCCCCGGCAAATCATCCGTTTCAGGTTGTCGAACTCAAATGACTTTTGACAACGGAGGCACCTATAACATTACCCTAACCGTGACTGACAACAGTGGACTAACCGCCACCGCTTCTGACACCATAATCGTCGACACAGCACAACCGCCCGTTGCCCAAATGTTTCTCAACCCGATATCGGGCCAAGCTCCATTACAGGTAACCGCCAATGGCAGCAACTCTTATGATCCTGATGGCAATATCATCGACTACAAATGGACAGTTTCAAATGGTCAAACCACATTTGGATCAAGCGCCAATTTGATCTTCAACCAAGGCGGGAACTACAACATTACTTTGACCGTCACAGACAATACCGGTTTGACGAACACAACACAACAAAGCGTCAATGTGATCGCCAAAAATCAGCCCCCCACTGCAAAACAGCTTGTCACACCCACCGAAGGTAACGCGCCACTCACCGTCACCTTAAACGGTGTCCAATCTTTCGATCCAGACGGTTCAATCGTGAACTATGAATGGATAGCTTCTGATGGACAAAGGGCTTTTGGAGCAAGCAGCAGCATGACATTTGTAGAAGCTGGGATTTATGTTGTTAGCTTAGTCGTCACCGATGACAAAGGCGAAATCAGTCCCAATGTCGCCGTTCAAACCCTCACCGTTGGCAGCAAGCCACCCGTAGCCCGCTTTCGTTTTTACCCAAGGGAAGGCAAAGCACCTTTAACCGTCACACTGGATGCGAGTGAATCTTTTGATCCAGATGGTGAGATTATCCGTTATGAATGGCGTGCTTCAAATGGACAAGAAGCAACCGGTCAACAAACAGAAATGACTTTTAACGAGCCCGGCGAATATCAAATTACGCTGATTGTTGAGGATAATAATGGACGAAAGAGCCCAGAATTTTGGCAGAAAGTGCGCGTAACCGAATCAGGCGGAAGCCCGCCAGAGGCGATATTTGACCTACCCGCTTCTGGACAGGTTCCATTTACGCTGGAATTAGATGCCAGTGAATCCTTTGATCCCGAAGGCAAGCAACTCGTCAAGTACGAATGGACAGCCCACTCAGGTAATGGTCAATTTATTGGCAGCATGACAGGAGTCAAAATCAAGCCAACCATTGACACAGCCAACGATTACGAGATCACATTAACCGTCACAGATGAAGAAGGCCTAACAGGTAGCATGGCCCTATCACTGACAGTAACCGAAGAAGATTTAGGACAAGATTTTGTTCGCGTCGCGTTTACCGGTTTAAACGACAGCTATGCCGTTGGAGAAACCATCACCATCGACTTAATAGAAGAAGTCAAAACCAACCGTTTCAATCGGGTTGATCTCTGGATTGCCGTTCAAATTCCCAGCGGAGATTTCTACTTCAGAACGCCTTTACCGCTACTGCCCTTTTCCACAAAACCACAAGCTTTCAAGGAAACCTTGGAAAGCACCAACACAACCACGCGCATGTTAGAATTTGAACTCATTCCCGGCATAGGCGGAAAATATACCTTCTACGCTGTTTATGTTCAAGAAGGCAGTAATCCCTTGACTGATGAAAAAAGTGTCCAACGTTCCAACTTAGCGACACAATCGGCGACATTAGCGAATGAGTAAGCATAACGTGAGGGCGAACACGCAGGTTCGCCCCTACGACACCCACAAAGGATACCCGTTTTATGCGTGAATTTAACACATCCGGGCCATGCGATCCGGCCCAATATTACACCGTCATGCGTGAAGCCGGTGAAATGCGCCCAATGCACTTTTTTTTAATTTGACAGCTAAAAGCAAAATTTATTTTGCGTTGGAGTGCAAAATTTATTTTGCGTTGGAGTGCAAAATTTATTTTGCGGCTTTGGAGTGCAAGGATTCAACGGATGAAGTCGATATCCATTTGGGTTATGAGATGATTATGGTGTTATGGGTGTCGTATTCTCTCAAAAATAGAATAGGCCCGAAATCAATCCGTTTATTTCCCACATCCGTTGTACTGATACTAACCGCTTGCCCAGTCTACATCTTATCTTCACTTAAAAATTTTTGCTTCGCTTCAGCAAAGGTACCCCGAAAAATTAATTCCCCGCGTTGCCAATCCGTTTCAGAATAATCAGCATCGTAGACTTCAATCGTGCGATCCGCCAATGAAATCACATAATAGAAATCAGGCATACTATCATAGTCATCTCCAAGATAGAGCTTTCGCCTGACATCTTCAAACTCCATTTCGTCGTCCGGTAAATTTGAAACCACACCGTCTGGATATCCATCCCGATAAATCCAAAAGCGGTATGATTTGTTATTGCGATTGATCAAATCGACTTCTGCTCGTGCGCTCATGTTGTTTTCTCCGTACAATGGATTGATTCAATAGCGCCTTCAATTTCTCGTAGGGCTCCTTTCGCAGTCCCCATGAATTCAACCCTATCGCCCGCTTGCCCACCATCCCTACAACCCCGCCCCCGAAAACACAAACCCGGCCCAATAAAACGGATGCGCGTAAGGCTGATTATCAGACTCCTGATATTCATAACGATCAGCTAATAGTTGATATTTTAATTGTTTATCCGCTGGTAGAGAGTCGGTGACTTGATTGCAAAAATCCATCAACGTTTTCGCGGTGGCATCGCCTAGCCAGTATTGGGCTTGTTGTAATGCAATAGCCGGGGGCCGATTGTCTTGCCGATAAATCTGATAAAACCGCTGTAATAACAACATCGTAGGGATTTATTCCACCGGCCATAAGGTGCTGATAATCGCCGGCACCCCAGCTTGCATAAATGCCCCCGAAAAACAGACGACTTCATTCGGGGCTTTTCGGAAATCGGTAATGCCCGTCTGACACGCGAATAATACCACCATTTGGGTTTGGGTTAAATCGACGGTGCCCAAGATTAAGTCTGTCACCGTCAAACGATCCGTGTTCGCCAAATACAAACCAGAGTCAGGCGGATCGTCCATCTTAAACTCTGAATCAGAATTTACAGAATGATAGAATTTACAGAATGATAGAATTTACAGAATGGGTTTGTTGGTGTTATTAAATTTGTTGCTTTTGTTTTTATTCTGTTAATTCTTAAATTCTGCTTAAATTCTGTAAATTCTGTATCTTGATGGTTGTGCAATTTGTTGATTTCTTGAGAAAAGTCATCCAATAGCGGCTTAAATGAGCCCAATTGCCAATCGACTTGCCAACGCGCTTCGTGTTCGGTGGCTTGTAAGTGGTGTTCTAAATTATTTTTCACGCAAAAACTTTTGCGTGAAAAATAGAGTTGACAATCAAGATTGGGATATTTCATGGCGTGTATTTTTCCCTCTGAATTGATAGACAATGGTGTATTAAATCATTCAAGTTTTGAAAATGACTGTTTCTAATTATAACAGATTTTTGGGAGGGAACACGCAGGAAGGCGAACACGCGAACACGCAGGGGGCGCACATTTCAAAACGTCTTTATGAGCATCACATTCAGCGAAGCTTTGGGTACGATAAATTGACAAACACTTAAACGATAAGGCGGTTGGATCTGTAGCACATTATCTGGCGAATACCTTCTGAAATGTCCGGTTTAAAAAATGGCATTCCGCCACTTAAACATAACCTATTGATTTAATTCTCTATTTATAATTGATTGAAAATCGAACTCACGTTATAAAAGGAGGATTAAAAAATTTAAAAAAAGGCTTGCATTTTCGTTTTTCGTGTTAAACTATTATTTTGTCTGGAGTGACATCGAAAATGAGTCATCCTGTTGTGTAATGGAAAAACGGGGTATCTTATTTTCTGTTGGTGGTGTTTTTACGATGGGATTTAGAAATTGACATACATCAAATAAAGGTGATGCACCAAAAATAGGAAGTAACATGTCATACTTTATGACTCACAACAAGTCGCTGCCAATGATTCACAATTTTTAGCTGATTGTGAACTATTAGGCGTTGTTAATATATAAGTAGGTACGCAAAAGTTTATTAACATTTTGTAGTGGTGGGCAGCAAAAACACGCAGGGAGCCCTACAGAAAATGTTAAAAGATTTATGCGTACCTACTTACTTAGCATTGTCATAAGATATAGCGTTTCCCGATTGCATGAAGTACAAAAAAAACTTAAAACGCGCAACCCCGAAGGGGTTTTCAGGCTAAAATTTCGCTCCGCGAAATTTTAGCCTGAAAATGTGAATAGCCCCAGGTTCCACCTGGGGTTCCAAAATAGATATCAAAAAAAAGTTTGTATTGAACCCAATCGGGAAACGCTATAGCTATTATAAAATTTGACAGCTATTGGCTATTAAAAAATAAGTTTTATGGAACGCTATAATTATAAAAGTTAAAACAACACACTTTTTATGTTACTAAAATATATCAACCTTTTTGCTTCTAAATTATCGGGGAAATTTTCTCTACGAACCGTTTTGATTGTGCCTTTTATTGTTCAACTTATTATAATAGTGGGATTGATAGGCTATTTTTCATTTCGTAACGGGCAACTGGCTGTTGAAAAACTGGTCATCCAGTTACAAAGTGAAGCCATTGAGCATATCCAAATTCATGTTTCTCAATATGTGTTAGAAATGCCTGATTTAGTTAATCAAAACGGCCGTTTAGATCAGTTCAAGATTGAGCAGGTTTTGACTCAAAAACAGTTTACGCATTTTTTGAATAATTTAACCCAATATCTCTCTGGACAACAGATTCTCATAAAACGCTCTGAACTTGTTTCGGCCGACAGTTTGTTTGATCAGGCCGATAACCCTGTTGCCTTGTATTCCAGCCAAAACAATCAGATTTCATTGATTCAGGCTAGTGTACAATATTTGATTGAACGTTTTGGCAATCTTTCTCAAATTGATGATCCCAAGCAATTGACTTTTTATTTTAATCAACAGCGGCAATTTATACGAGTCACACCGCTTTCAGCGGATTGTGATTGGTTGATTGTTGTTATCGTGTCAGAAAAGGATTTCATGGCAGATATTAATGCTAATACGACAATCATTATCTGGTTATCTATCTTAGCGATTTTTATAGCGGTTTGGGTTGGCTCAAGTACGGCGAAATGGATTGTTCGCCCGATTGAGGTTTTGAATCAGGCCGCTCAACAACTTTCTCGTGGCTTCTGTACGCAGCGTTTACCGGTAGAACGTGCCGATGAATTAGGCCACCTCGCTCAATCTTTTAATACGATGGCAAGCCAATTGCGCGAGTCTTTTGCGGCTTTAAAAGAATTGGAAGAGATTGTTAATAAAAGTCCTGTTGTGATTTTTCTGTGGAAAGCGGATGAACAGTGGTCAGTGGAATTTGTTTCTGATAATGTTCAACAATTTGGATATAGTGTTGATGATTTTCACAGTGGACGTGTGCTGTTTACTACGATTGTTCATCCCGATGATTTAAATCGTGTCGCTTTTGAGGTGAGTCAATATAGTCAAACGGATGTGAAGGATTTTAATCAGGTTTATCGAATTATTACAAAAAATGGGGAAGTGCGTTGGCTTGATGATCGAACTTGGATTAGACGAGCGACTGATGACACAATTACACATTATCAAGGTATCGTTATGGATATTACAGAACGCAAATTAGCTGAAAAAGCACTGCGCGATAGCGAAGAGCGTTACAGACTTATTGCGGAACATGCTACTGATATGATTTCAAGGCATAATATAACGGGCATTTTTCTATATGTGTCACCTGCTTGTCGTGTGTTGCTTGGTTATGAGCCGGATGAATTGATTGGACATTCTGCTTATGAATTTTTTCATCCAGATGATTTGACAGAATTTCAACTTAAAGCGCGTTCGACTTTTCTAGCTTCACAGATAGGCTATCCGGTGAGTTACAGAATTCGCAAAAAAAATGGCGAGTATTTATGGTTTGAAACAACGAGTCAAATTGTCTATGACTTATCCAATCAAGAAGTGCAAGAAATTGTGGCTATTTCACGCGACATCACAGAGCGTAAAAAAACTGAAGCGCAATTAGAAGCGGCTAATTTTGAACTTAAAAAATTCAAAAAAACCTTGGATATGACGCTCGATTGTGTGTTTATGTTTAAGGCACACAGTTTCAAATTTTTTTATGTGAATCAAGGGGCTATCAATCAAGTTGGGTATACCCAAGAAGAACTGTTGCAAATGACGGTATTAGATATTAACCCTTATTTGACTGAAGAGCAGGCCCGTCAATTTTTAGCGCCTTTATTGAAAGGTTTGCGGCCGTCATTGATGCTTGAAACGATACATCAGCATAAAAATACGACTTTGCTTCAAGTTGAGGCTTTTTTTCAGTATATTCAAATTCCGGTTAATGTGCCTTTTTCAAAAGAGGAAACGGCTTTTTCATGGGGAATCAATACGCTTTTGAAAGGGAAAAAGGAGGTGATGCCTACTTTAAAAGGGGGTGAATCCTTTTTTGTTGCTATTGTGCGTGATATCACTGAACGAAAACGCGCTGAAGCGAAATTACAGCAGGCTAAGAAAGCGGCTGAGGAGGCGAAAAGAGCGGCAGAAATTGCTAACCATGCGAAAAGTGCTTTTCTCGCTAATATGAGCCACGAGTTACGCACTCCGCTGAATGGTATTTTGGGCTATACGCAAATTTTAAATCGTGATAAAACGTTAACCGACTCGCAAAAAGAAGGTGTACACATCATCCATCGTAGTGGTGAACATTTATTGACACTGATTAACGATATTTTGGATTTATCGAAAATTGAAGCGGGTAAATTAGAAATGATGCCGGTTGATTTTCATTTTCTTGAATTTGTGCAGAGCATTGCTGATTTAATGAAAATGCGGGCTGAACAAAAAGGGATTGTCTTTTTATATGAAATACTCTATAAATTGCCAACCGCAGTGCGAACAGATGAAAAAAGATTACGGCAAGTTTTGCTCAATTTGTTGAGCAATGCAATCAAATTTACTGAGAAAGGCAGTGTGACTTTTAAAGCGATTTACTACAATGGCAGGATTCGCTTTGAAGTGGAAGACACGGGTATTGGTATTCCCACCGATCATTTAGAGATGGTTTTCTTACCTTTTCAACAAATTGGTGATCAAAGTCAGCAGCAGGAAGGCACGGGGTTGGGGTTAGCGATTAGCAAGCAGTTGGTGGAAATGATGGGTGGACAGTTACAAGTTGAAACTTTAGTGGGCATCGGTAGCATTTTTTGGTTTGAGATACCATTGCCAGAGGTTCAAGGGTTTGTGGAAAGTCATTCTACTCCAAAAGCGATTATTGTTGGTTATGAAGTCAAGGCTGCGGGTGAAGAGATGAAGGGCCGATTGCCCATTTTTCAGACTAACGATAAATTGAAAAAGCCTGATGCACAATTCACAATTTTAGTTGTGGATGATGAATGGCAAAGCCGCACTTTTTTAGTTAAATTTCTGACAGATTTGAATTTTAAGGTTTTAGAAGCGGCAAATGGGGCGCAAGCTTTGGCCTTAACTTTGGAAAATGTGCCTGATGTGATTATCACGGATTTGGTGATGCCGCTAAAAGATGGTTTTGAATTAACACGCGATATTCGTAAATCAACCCGTTTAAAAAACGTTTTCATTATTGCAGCCTCGGCCAATGTTTTTGAACATCAGCAACGAAAGAGTTTGGAGATGGGATGTAATGATTTTTTACCGAAACCGATTCGCACAGATCGTTTATTGATGCTGTTGCAAAAGTATTTGCCACTAGAATGGTTGTATGAAAGCAGCGAGACGTTGTCACCCCTGTCTTCTCAAGAAGAGATGGCGCAAAATTTTCCCCTTATTGGGCCCTCATCTGAACAAGCCTCGGCCTTATTTAAATGGGTTATGAGTGGTAACATTAAGAAAATTATCGCAAATGTTACTGAAATAGAGCAAAAAGATGCAAAATTATCACCGTTTGCAGATAGGGTTAGAGCATTGGCAAAACAGTTTGAAATGTCTAAACTGAAAAAGTTAGTTAACTCGTATAGAAAAACCTGACAGGTTTTCAAAACCTGTCAGGTTTGGGCCAAAATATTTATCTGAACTCCTATAGTTTGATAACGGAGAATTTTATTATGCAAGACTTTCCTACTATCCTGATTGTAGATGATATTCCTGATAACGTGAGTACATTGTTCCATTTTTTAGATACTAACGATTTTGAAGTGTTAGTGGCACGAGATGGAGAAGCAGCCCTTGAGCTGATTGAATATGAGCGCCCTGATTTAATTTTGTTAGATGTGATGATGCCAGGGATAGATGGTTTTGAAACGTGTCAGCGACTGAAAGCGGATGTCAAAACTCAAGAGATTCCTATTATTTTTATGACGGCATTGTCTGATACGGTAGATAAAGTGAAAGGATTTGAATTAGGTGCCGTGGATTACATTACTAAGCCTATTCATCAAGAAGAAGTGTTGGCACGCATTAATACCCATATTACCCTTCGCCATTTACAACAACAACTCGAAGTTAAAAATGTGGAATTGGAAACCAAAAATCTGGAATTGGAAGCCAAAAATGCGGAATTGGAAGCTAAAAATGCGGAACTTGATGCCTTTTCTTATACTGTCGCCCACGATTTAAAAAATCCACTCAGTCACTTGATTGGCATGTCAGATTTATTGCAAAACGAATTTTCTGAGAGTTTGAGTAAGCAAGGATGTCAATGTTTGCAACACATTTTTAAATCGAGCCAGAAAATGATAGAGATTATTAATGCGTTGTTGCTGTTAGCAAGTGTCTCAAAACAAGCTGTCAAATTAGTACCTTTAGATATGGGCGAGATTATTTATCGAGTACAACAACGGTTAAGCTCTATGTTACAACAATATGAAGGCGAGATTATTATGCCTAAAGAATGGCCTGTTGCGTTGGGTTATGCAGCGTGGTTGGAAGAGGTTTGGGTAAACTATTTAAGCAATGGTTTAAAATACGGGGGAGAGTCGCCGCGTTTAGAACTGGGTGCAAGGCTAGAGGGTGAGGTTATTCGTTTTTGGGTGCGTGATAATGGGCAGGGTTTAACTCAAGAGGCGATGAATAAATTGTTTACGCCGTTTACACGGCTTCATAAAACGTCAGAAGGACATGGGCTGGGCTTATCCATTGTTGAACGCATTGTTGAAAAGCTTGGCGGAAAGGTGGGGGTTGAAAGTGAAGTGGGTGTGGGTAGTGTGTTTTACTTTACGCTGAATCAATATATCAGCACAAAAAGAATTAAGTAAGTACTGAAGCACAAATAAACAGGTATTTTACAACCCCTTTCTGTTTTTTTTAAATACCTGAAAATTTATGGTTCAGTACTTAGGGGCTATTCCTTTGGTATTGCCCCTACAGATTTAATGAGAAATCACCCGTTTAAGGGGCAACCACAAGGGATTGCCCCTACTTGTCATTTTACAAGCCAACATCCGTGATAATTTGTTTAACTTTTTCAAAGCGTCGGTTGACTTTACTAGGGCTACTGGTTGAGACACTGATGGCGGATAGAAAGTCGTTGTCATTGAGCATCATTTCTCTCGCCATTTTGACGATAGCGGTTGTATGCGGTTGAAGGGTTTCCCAGTCATAATCTGCTAATGCATTTCCCCAAGTTTCAAAAAGGGCACGGTTGATGGGGCAGACTTTGTTGTTGCCCTCAGGCCATTTTCTGAATGCATGCTCACCAAAGAGTTGGTATGCATTGAACATCGCTTTTTCGAAATTTTTGGCGAGTTGCTCTAATTGTTCGTCTGTCAGTTCGGTGTCTATTTTCCGGCTAATTTCAGTTAGAAAGGCATCCATTGTTTCCATGGGTGCGTAGTCTTTTTCTATGCTGTCGATGATGCGAAATGCACAGAAGCGTAAAATGACTTCTCGATCAACCATTCTGACATGTTCTGTTAAGTTTGTGACTTTGTTGAATACCTCAGTTTTCGCCAGTCGTTTTAAAAAGGATCGTGAGCGTTCTTTGCTCATACAATGACGAATTTCTTGGGCATTCAGTGGGCTACCACCGGTATTGATTCGTTTGAAAATATCAAATTTCACTTTGTCAGGTGTTTGTGGATCAATGACATTGGCCCTAATTTGTATGTTGTAAATACGCCTAGCCCATTGAGTGCCTTCAATATCTTGAAATGATTTCCCACCCAGTTGTTCCTGAAGATATTCGAGTTTATCAAGTTTATAAAAACATTTGTGATTTTTGGGACGTTTTACAAAGTCGTAAATAGCCGATAGCCTTTGTAATCCATCTACAACCTGCATTTTTCCCTCTTCATCGGCGGAAAAGTAAAATCCGGGTAGGGGAATACGCAGTAGTAGTGATTCAATCAGTCTTGAACGTTGCTTATGATTCCAAACATTGCGCCGCTGGAAATCTGGAGCGAGTTCTAAATCGCCGTCATCAATCATGTCAAGAATATTTCGTAATGAATACGTTTTAGCATCAACTCGAATGAGCTTGGGATTCCAAGGAATTGAAATGATTTCCTCTTCTTCTTCAAGTATTTCAAGTTCTACGCCGGTTTTTTGATGATATTCTACTTCTTCAATTATTTTGCCCTGTTTTGATGACATAGTTGTCCTGTTGTCATTTGTAGGGTGGGCTTTGTATTTTGGTTGCCCACCGAGGCTTTTGGCTGTTACTAAAAAAAAAATAGGTTTTCACGCAAAAGTTTTGTGCAGCAAAATTTTTGCGTGAAAAAATAAACGTTAAAGACGCTAAAGACGCTTCAGTCCGCTAAAGATATCTTATAAAAATCTTTTTTAGGCAAAAGTTTAGCGAAGTGAACCTTCGGTGCGCGAAGCTTCACTACGCGCGTGAAATTGCGGACTGAAGCGTCTTTTGCGTTATTTTTCTGATTTTTTTGAGGGCATTCAGTCCTTCAATCCACTTAAACAAACTGCATTTCACGCAAATATAATCAATTGAAAATTCTCGAATATCATGGCCAAGTTCCTGCTGCATTGTGCGATTTGATCGCAGGATTCGTCTACCAAATATTTGGGTATGCTCATTTCAATTATCAGTTATCAGTTATCAGTTATTACTTATCACTTAGGGGGCAATAATTAATAATAACCTGATTGTAACGAATTTTGGGGACACCTAGAAATAATGGGGCTTTGAACGTCGCAAGAAAGGGCGAACACGCAGGTTCGCCCCTACGCATCTTGTAGGGGCGAACCTGCGTGTTCGCCCTCCCCAAAATCCGTTATAATCAG
>QNEL01000116.1 GCA_003645185.1 Candidatus Parabeggiatoa sp. nov. 3 | reverse complement strand
CGCAGGTATTTTCAGTATTAAGGTAAAAGATGGTTCTATAATTAAGAGTAAAAGTATAGAAATATCTGAATTACTATTAAATAACATTGAAAGAAGGTTATTTAATAGTTTGAGTTTTAGGAATGAGGCTACCATAAGTAATAAGGTAATTACTCCTATGTTAAATATAGTAGAAGAAAATAATAAGCCTTTAAACCTCTGGATAGAAGAACCTTTCAATGTAGACAAAGAAAAAGGTTTAGTGGGAGAACCAGATTACTTAATAGCACCTGCTACAGATTGCGGTGGTATGGCATTACCACCGCTGTGTATTATAGAGGCAAAAAAACAAGATTGGGATCAAGGATGGACACAGGCTTTAGCAGAAATGATTGCGGCGAATATTAAAGGTGCCAATGTATGTTATGGCGTTGTAACTACAGGAAAAATAGGGCAATTTAGTAAGTTGGAAGATAATATCTTTATAAAAGTTCCTAGTCAAATATCAGCTACCAGAGAATTACAAGCTGTATTTGATACGTTAAATTGGGTATTTACAGAAGTTAATAACTAAATGGCGGGAATAATTGGAATAATTGGTGTCAGAGTAAAATCAATTTTGCTAGAAAAGCGAGTGTAGCAAGCTCACTCAACCAACGTCGCACGTATTATCCAATGCGAATTTTGTTCGCATCTTGCTCATTACGCTTTGCAATACGTTTGAACTGTGTTGTTTTGGCAATCCAAAGCCCGCAACTTCCAACCGGTTGCGAGTACACACTCTCCAATCTCCCTAAATCGCATCTAAAAAAAGCCCCGTTTTCCATTTGCCAGATGGCAAATACAACACTCCCATCAATGGCTACAACGGCTACCCCAAACAAATCCCAGCCTTCACCTCCCGATAAATCATCCCAAAAGCCAAGATGTCAATGCCGAGGTTCAGCCTCGGCACGAGAAAAATACCCAGCCGATTCTCGCTTCATTCATTAAAAAAACTCAATTTCTTGTTGATTAAAGTTTAAATAAATGTTCATAAATAGTAATAAATTAGTGCCTAAAATTCCCTTTATACCATAAGAATTTTTAATATCGCCAAATTCCACTAAAATATTTTCCTTTCCAAAATTTTCTATTTTAATGAAGTCCACCTGTTGAGCCACCACATCCTGATGTCCTCCTATACCATGAAGTCGTTTCAAAATACCTGGTATTTTGGGATTAAATCCAATGATATCAACATCAATAACAGTCCCTGCCGATCCCGTGTCCAATATACAATCGGTGACTTGATAGTTCTTGGAATTATATCCTAATATGATTGGAATAAAAATAAGACCATCATGTTCAATAAATTGCATTTAAAAATCCCATCATTGGTGCGCTTTCCACAATAAAATCTTCCATCCCAGGTAAACAAAAAATCACATCTACGCCTTTGATACGATATTGTTGATACTTATTTTGTATTTCACGAAAATCAGTGTGAGTCGCTACCACATCACCTTCTGTGACGCGAAAATGATTCTCATCTACAGGTTCAGTGCGATAGTTTTTGAGTAAAACAAACTGATCAGGATAATCAGTTTGAATCTGACACCACTTCATAAATCCCTCCTTTATGGGGCATCGCAAATGCAGTCAACTCGGTGAAGGTTATAAAAATATAATCATGCGCCCTATCCAAGTATCGTATAAAGAGTCAATAAAACTCCCTTTCCCGCCAAAAATTTCCTCAATAAGCCAAGCCTTACTAGATGATAATGCCATTTTGTCCATCCTATTTGCAACTCACTTCCCTGTCGTTTCATCACTTTTTGATTGCACATTTTTGGGTACTCCGATAGACTAGCGCACGATTTTTGTTAATTTGTTAGATTACTATCTATAAGAGGGCGCAAATTTCCATACCATTCTACACCTCAAAAAAGCCCATCTTTCCATTTCTTCATTCAGCGGCTTAATACAACGCCCCATCAATGGCTACAACAAACAGCCCCCAAATCTTTTGAAGCTTGATAGAACGCTGATTTTGCCTCTTATCATGATTAACGCTGATTTTTTTTAATAAAACCCTGATTCGATTTCTTGTCATGATTTGTTTAATCAGTGTTAATCATGAGCATCAGTTTAATCAGCGTTCTATCTGATTAGCCTTTCCATCACCTATATTAATTGATATCAATTGATTAATTTTCCTTAAAAACGGTTTATTGCGTTGCAATATTTTGGGCAATTCCGCAATTGCGGCTGCCGCACTGTCATTATCAACAAATTCACCATACACCATTTCCCAATACAGTTCGCCTTTCGTGCTGATACGGTACAGATATAATTTGTCTAATAACGGTTTTATGGCCGGTTTGCGTAACAGCTTTTCTAAATCGGCCGTATTACCTACCTTGGTTTGCATCACTTGAATCGTGTAATGTTGCCCATTTGCTTGAGCTAACCAATCCTGAGTCGCTTTCAAACGCTGATCTAATAGGGAATCAGTCGTCACTGTTAAAGTCATTTGCGCTGAAATCGGCGGTGATGTCATCATCGGATTTGGCGCGAGAGGCGCTTCTAAGTGGTTACTCAAAGCTGTCCAAAACGCTTCCCGGTAATTTGAAAACAAGAACCCAACTGACAAGGCAATAAGCAACAATACGCCCATGCCAATACGATAAGAAAAGAAGGGATAAGCAAAACCACTATCACGCGCTGCTATCCGAATATATTTAGGGCGTACAAGGTGTACTTCGTTCGCAAAAGCGGCCAATAAGGCTTTATCTGCTAAAATATTAATGCGCCGTATCAACCCTTTAGAAACCTGTGTTAATAAACGAACAGCGGCCGGTGAAAAAACAGGGGGCCCGCGATAACCAACGGCATACATCCGAAAATGCAAATAATCTCGTATGTTATCGCCTGTAAAGGGCTTTAAATAAAAACGATGCGTAATTCTTTCCTTGAGCTGGCGAATATTAGGCGTTGATAATTTGATATCTAATTCTGGTTGTCCAAATAATACAATTTGCAACAACTTACTGCGTGACGTTTCTAAATTGCTGAGTAAACGAATTTCTTCTAAAGTTTCCAGCGGCATTTCCTGCGCTTCTTCAATAAAAACAACGACTTGTTGATGATTGGCCTGTTTCTCCAATAAATGCTGATGCAAAGAGTGCATCACTTGTAGACGATTATCTTCCGGCGTAATCAACAAACGCATTTCAAGCGCAATCGCATGTAAAATCATTTCAGGCGGTAAACGCGGATTCGCGATATACACGACTTCGATTCGTTTAGACAACTTTTGTTCCAACATTCTGCACAGCATCGTTTTACCACTGCCCACTTCACCAACCACTTTCAGGATGCCTTCACCACTTTCAACGGCATAAATCAAGGCATCCAGCACCAAGCCCCGATCACCGCCAGAATAAAAAAGCTGCGTATCGGGGGTAATTTTAAAAGGTGGATACTTTAAACCAAAATAGTCATAATACATGACATTCAAATTTTATTTAGATTCCCATACCACTCTTGCTCAAACGTTGCATTTTGCTATACAAGGTAGTGCGGTTAATCCCTAAAAAACGGGCAGCTTGACTGAGATTAGCTTGGCTCAGCTTCAGGGCCGCATTAATATAACGACGTTCCCATTCTAATAACACCGCATCCAAGGAAAAATTGCCTTGACTCAATTGCTGAGTAATCGCTTGATCGGAATCCATATCTTTGATGCGATCACTTGTCAGAGGGGTTTCTAACTCTTCCTGAAGTTGGCTTTTATTGATCAACTGATTGGCATATTTTGCGCCGATACGAATCACGATATTGCGTAATTCACGCACATTACCTGGAAAATGATAAGCCTTCCAGCACGTCTTAGCCTCATCATCCAATTGGAATAAAGTGCCCATATCGGCATAAAAGTCTTGAAAATGTTTGAGTAACAACAATTTATCATCATGACGTTCATGTAAAGCGGGTACTTTAATCGTCAAAACCGTTAAGCGGTGATATAAATCGCCCCGAAATTCGCCCTTCATCACTTCATCACGTAAATCGCGGTTACTGGCTGCAATAATACGTGCGTTAGATTGCCGCACCTTCGTCTCGCCTAGCCGATAATATTCTCCATTTTCTAACACGCGCAACAATTTAGATTGCAATTGTAGCGGCATTTCACCAATTTCATCTAATATCAAACTACCCTGATTCGCTTCCTCAAAAAAACCAGAGCGTGCGGTATTGGCACCCGTAAACGCGCCTTTCGCATGTCCAAATAATTGTGCTTCAAGCAATTCACTGGTAAAAGCGGCACAATTGACAATCAAACAAGGTGCATCAGCGCGTTGACTTTGACTATGCAAACACTGCGCGACTAATTCCTTACCTGTACCTGATTCACCTTGAATCAAAACAGAAAAGGGAGAATTAGCAAATTGTTTAATTTGGGCACGTAACATTTCCATTGCCGTGCTTTGTCCAATCAAGCCACATTCTTTTTGTTTAGCTTGAGGCTTATGCCGCTCCGCTTCCAAAATCATCACTTGATGTTTCAAACGCGCCTTGAGCAGATCCATGTCACAAGGTTTAGGAATAAAATCAACGGCACCCAATGTCAAAGCATGTCGCACATTCTCAAGACTATCTTGTCCAGACAAAATGAGAATTTTAATAGCGGGATTAAAGGTTAATAATTCTGAAACCAAGAAAAAGCCTTCATCGGGGCTATGCGGATTCGGAGGCAAGCCCAGATCGATTAAAGCTAAATTAGGCTTAACTGGCAAAGTGTAAAGCAAACGTTTCGCCTCCTCGCGAGTCGCGACGGCATAAACGGTAAAACTGTCTTTTAAAACAAAAGCAAGCGATTCACTAATCAGTGGATCATCATCAACTAATAATAAACTCGGCAATTTTGCCATTTATCAGCTCCTATAGATTTTTCATCAAACTTATTTTGATTTCAGCCATTTTTCTTGTAGGGTGGGTAACGGGTTTTTAAAGCCCACCATTCCCTTATTTACTCTTTACTGCGTGAAATGGTAGGCTCGGATAATTATTTTTGGGATGCCCATAATCAAACTTAAGTTCATCCGTTGTAAGTACCCATCCACAAGTTTTTGGGTATTTTGAGTACGAAAACGATTGTTTTTATTCACTTTATTTTTGACTAATATATGGACGGGTACTTACTATCAGTCTAAAACAAATCTAAACGTTTCGCGATTTCCAAAATCAATCCGGCCTGATTCAGGGTATAGAAATGCAAACTTGGTGCCCCGCCAGCTAACAAACGCTCACATAATTTCGTCACAACATCCACCCCAAAGGCTTGCAAGGCCGCTTTATCAGCCTCTAAATCTTTCAAATGCCCGTATAACCAACGCGGAATTTCTGCCCCACAAGTATCCGAAAACCGTGCCAATTGTTCAAAATTACTAATGGGCATAATGCCAGGTACAATAGGTATATCAATACCACGCTCAGCACAACTGTCTACAAAACGAAAATAGGCATCGGCATTATAAAAATACTGCGTAATGGCACTATTCGCACCGGCTTGCACTTTCTGCTTAAAAAAATCCAAATCGGCCTTAGTACTCTGCGCTTGTGGATGACATTCTGGATACGCAGCGACTTCAATCTGAAAATGTGATCCCGTTTCAGCGCGAATAAACTCAACCAATTGATTCGCATAGCGAAATTCCCCTAAGGGCCCGGCCCATCCAGAGGGTTGATCGCCCCGCAAAGCGACAATCCGTTTTATACCGTGCGCCTGATACCCTTGCAATAATTTAAGAATATTCTCACGGGTACTGCCAATACAAGACAAATGGGGTGCCGCATCAAAATCGGATTGCTCTTGAATTTCAACAACCGTCTCAAACGTTTTTTCCTGCGTCGAACCTCCGGCCCCAAAAGTCACCGAAAAATAGGCAGGCTTCAAGACTTCCAATTGTTCACGCACTTTGTGTAATTTTAAAACACCTTTATCAGTGCGCGGCGGAAAAAACTCACAACTTGTTGTTAATGCTTGTTTTTTTGACATAATGATGGCATTGAGTATTAAATATAAACAGTCATGATCAAAACATAAAATAGGTACACAATACAAGTGAATTGTTATTTCTACTTTATCAAATTCATTTTCATTCTCACGATGCGAATTAAGGGTTGAAAAATTATTTTATAAATCAGATAGTTAAAATTGGTGATTTTAGGTATTTCACGCTTTCACTTAAGAAGTTTCGCGAAGCGAAACTACGCATCGAAAAGTTGCGCGCAACTTCTTAAGTGAAATGCTTGAGCATTGGTTTTCTAACCCATTGTTTTTACAAAAGACACCGATTTTAACTCTTAATTCGCATTCACGCTTCGCGCAAAGAATGCGCGCATCAATTAATTTTAAAATTTTGCGCCGCAGCGAAAAGCGTGAGATAAATTAAATGTGACAAAGTAGAATTAAACATTCGCAATTGGAAATAAAGGTACCCTGTTTGCCGATCTGATTGCCGATATTAAAGTGTTATAAGTTATTGTATACAATACAGTATTGATTTCAAATATCGGTTATAAAGCATTTGATTTGCAGATCGAAAGCTATGTCGAATGAACTTTGTATTAAAATTAATATCAATTAAATCAGCGTCAATCATGACAATCAGTACAATCAGCGTTTTATCACGTTTTTAAATGTGCGCTTGACAATCTAACGTTAACGTAATATAAATATGCGCCCTAGAAAATTAAAAGGGTATATTTAATTAGGAATTGACGTAATCAATAGACGTTTATACCGATTTAACGTAACTCATTGATTTATATAAAATTATCAGTTTGAGAAAATTCATAAAATCAATTCGCGCCAAAAGTTTTGCGCGCAAAACTTTTGGCGCGAAACTTAATATTAAATCGGTATAATGTCTAATAAACAATTATTAATGAGTCAATCCATTTATATCGTTAATCCGTTGTACTCAGGAGTCAATAATGATGAACATCAGTGATATCATGGTTCACATCAACGAAATGTTAGATGTTGACGCACGAAAAAGCTTGGAAGAGACAATACGGCAGGTACAAGGTGTGATTGCCCCAAGATTCAACCCTGGAAAAGAACACCTGTTAGTGATTTCCTACAATGGTTCGCAAACCAATCCAAACACTTTACTAGAAAAAGTGCTAGAACAGGGTTATCATGCTCAATTAGTTGGGTTATAACAGGAACCTTGTGAACAAGTGAACAACAGCGGTACAGCATCATTCAAAAAAATCGGCGAAGTGGCCCAAATGCTGGGCACAACGCCGCGTACCCTCAGATTTTATGAAGAAGAAGGGCTTATCGTGTCTCGCCGAACTCAAGGTGGGACACGGTTTTATTCTCAACAAGATATTATCCGTCTGAGAATCATATTAAAATTAACCAAACTCGGCGTACCCATTAATTATATTAAGCAACTTGCGATCACACGTACTCACTGTCTGACGGGTGCCCAAGCGAGTGAAAATGTTTTACCTTTAGTTCAAGCCATACTCAAAAGCATCAATGAGCAAAAAAAATTCTATGAGGCGCTAGAAAAAGATTTAGAAACAGCGGCCCAAGTTATCCATCAATGCAATAATTGTCAAAATCCACCCAGTCGAAAAGGGTGTCCAATTTGTTCGGTTAATGAAAACCTGAGTCATTCAGAAATACTGCATTTGATTTGGGATCAAGATCAGAGTTGATCGTGCCTATTATCGGGGCAATTCGTTGTGGTTGCCCTGAATCTCTTACTTAGCATAAAGAGTTTGCAAAACGAAACGAGATGATGTAGTATGCTTGCCTCTTTTCGCAAAGCACTGAAATTTCAAACTGGCCTAATTCGATTATCCCAGTAATTAGCTGTACTTGATTGGTGGTTGACAGGATGTTGGGCAAAGTCGCCCTAGTACAACTAATTACGGGGATAAACGAATTTAATTTTTGACGAGCTTGACTCTAAAATTCGATTATCCCAGTAATTCGCTTCGCTGAACTGTGCTCAATCCCTGTAATGTCTTTTGTTTTTAACGCAAGAGCCGCAAGAGGCGCAAAAGACACCACCATTACCAAAAATTATCTTTAGCGTCTTTAGCGTCTTTAGCGTCTTTAGCGTTTATATTTTTTTATACAATACAATTTGCGCTTTTGCTTTTTTGAAAAATCGAAGGGGTTAGTCACCACCACCTGACTTGAGCTGTAAAAGTAATCGCGACCTTATGACGATGCTAAGTATATATAACGCAAGAGGCGCAAGAGGCGCAAAATGTTGGGCAAAAAAATATCGCCCATTGAAACATTTAAACTCTAAGTCCACGCAACCACGGAAGCTGTATTGACAGGATGTCGGACAATGTAGTCCGAGTAGTACTTAGTTAGGTTCAGGGAATTAAACTTCTTTATTATGAGGTGTTTTGAGGCGTTAGTCATTTTCTCAAAACCCTCTTTTTCTTTTTTGATACCCGCTAAATGGAAACAATCCCTCTCACCAAGGAGTGATATCCGATGATCCGTTGTACTCATATATAACCAGCACTTTCTCGAATAATATAATTTAGAGAACCCAATATTTTCTCTAAATCACTAATCGCTATAACCCCCTCATTTTTTATAAATACATCCTCAATCAGTTTGCCAAAATGCCACATTTCACCATCGGTTACTATCCCAGACACCGGCATTTTTGTGTTCTCATTCAATTTCTGTGACGCTAATAATTCAGCTAAACATTGCCCCCAGCCTTCGGTAAAATTATTTTGCTTCGCTTCCACAACCACAACAACCGGTAAACCTAAAATCGTTTTTCCCAATGATGATTTTGACGTGATCATATAATCCGGTATACCCGTTAATACCTCATCATAAGATAAAGCGTGATGACTCCACAATGAATAGTGAGCAACGTGATGTTTGTAAACATCACGAATAATGGGATAGATCACATTTTCACAACG
The DNA here is from genome assembly GCA_003645185.1 of Candidatus Parabeggiatoa sp. nov. 3. Classification (GTDB taxonomy): domain Bacteria; phylum Pseudomonadota; class Gammaproteobacteria; order Beggiatoales; family Beggiatoaceae; genus Parabeggiatoa. Next base: position 9,495 of record QNEL01000116.1, on the reverse strand, counting down.
AGAAGCTTCCGATGAAAAAACATCAATATTTTGACGGCTAAAATGATAGTCTTCTAAAAAACTTTTGGAAGGGCTTATCTCATCATATTCCAGATAATTTTCTTCCGCGTATCTGATATTGAATGTTTTTTGTACTTGTTGGATCGATTTAAAATCTATAAAAGCCATTGGTATTACGCTGTCACAATTTCCGTCAAGATGCCTAGAATCTTATCAAGTTCTTGAAGAGGATATTCAATGATATCAACATAAGCGGTGTTATTAACCAATTTGAGAAATCGCCATAAACTGCCAGTCGTCACAACACCATAAATGGCATCTATTGCCTGATGTCTTTGCTCATTATAGAGGCGAGCGGCAATCATCTCAGCAATACATTGTGGAATCCCGCCGATAATCTTATCATTTTTGGCTTCAACCAGAATCAAAACCGGCGCACTGAGCGTAAGTTGCTCTTTTGATTTGGAAAGAATATAGTCACACCGTCCGTTTAATCCTTTCGTTTTATCAATATTCAACTCGAATCCAGAAAATAAACTCATTTGATCTTTGAATTGCAGTTTAAATTCTGCCAAGATTGGCGCAATAATAAACTCAGAACGGGCCTTTTCGGTACTGATTGTAATTGCCAGAGGAACGTATCGTTGTAATAATTCAGTTAATAATATTCGGAACAACACCCTTCGATGTTTGAGAAAACAGAGCACAATCCTCAATCATCTCGATATATAATTGTTCTTTAAGCGTTTCAATTGTGAAATCACTATAACTCATTTTTTACCTCCCTCCTTTTAACAACGTAGGGTGGGTAACGGGTTTTTGTTGCCCACCATTTCCCTCTATAATTCATTTTTACCCTCCCTCTTTTTAACGACTGTATTTCACTTAAGAAGTATTTGCTTAAAAAACTGGGCGCATTCCTAAAAAAAGGGTCATATCGATAAATTTTGAAGGCCCGCTGGGAATGCATGTTATTTTGCTGCCCGCTTGAAGTGCAAAATTTATTTTGCGGATCGCCAAGATTGATAATGACCCTTTTTTTGGGAATGCGCCCAAAAAACTTTTGGTAGTCCCTACAAACCAGTGGTGGTCTTACAAATCAATGAGTTGTGTGATTTGCTTTAGGTAGATTTTGCCACGGAAAAACACGGAAAAACACGGAAAATTCCGTGCTTTCTGTGTCATTCCGTGGCTTTTAATCATCCCAATTCGTTATTATCAATCAATTACCCAATTCCCACTGCTTGAACACCTCCATTGGTTTGTAGGGACTACCAAACTTTTGCGTGAAATGGTGGGTAACGGGTTTTTGTATCCCACCATTTCCCTCTACAATTAACGACAATTGCAGTACTGTAGGGCTCCCTACGTGTTTTTAAAGCCCACCATTTCCCTCTACAATTAACGACAATTGTGAACGAGGCAAAAGTTTTGCGCGCAAAACTTTTGCATCAAACGGTGGACAGTAAAAATAGAGTAGATTAAGTCGTTGGCTTTTCGGCAGTAATCAATGCAAGATGTGTCGGCAACGGAATCTGTTTTGGATTGTTAAAACCTGCCTCGGTGAGCCAAGAAGCAACGTCGTCTCCTTTTCGATCACCCGCATTTGGCGCAAATGCGACAAGAACATATAAATCCATCATCATATCTAAAAAGTGTCGCTTAGGGCTATGATCAATTTGCATGTAATCCTGCACGATGATCAATCCACCCGGACGTAGTGCATTATAAATACGGCGAAATACCTGGCGACACATTTCCTCAGAGACAATAAGCACCACGCCAGAAATAAGCACCGCATCATAGTCGTTGTCTAGCTCAACTGTATTCATGTCTCCTTCGATGATGGTAATTCTATCGGACAACTTACTTTCATCCACCAGTCGGCGAGCCATTTCTAAAGGCTCTTTTTGATCAATTAAAACGGCTTTTAACTGAGGATTGGCTTGACACAGTGCGATGCTGTAACTTCCAGTTCCACAGCCTAAATCCAGTAGTTTTTGTTTGCCACGGAGTTCGACATTTTCAATCAAATTTTTTCCCTGCCCAATCATGACGCGGTTGTGTTGTCCCATCATGTAATCTGTCCAATAGGTGGTGGGCGTATCCACGAAACCATTTTCAAAGGGCAGTTCGGTGCGCCCTTCAACCACCAATGTGTCCAACTTTCCCCAAGTGTTCCAGTGGTTGGTAATATGGCGCATATGATCGCCAAGGTACTTCTGCTTGCCCGGAACCAGGAATTCATTCGACGTAGCCGAGTTTTTAAACTTATCCCCTTCTTTGTCCAGAAGTTCCAACACCACACAGGCATCAAGAAAAGCCTGAACAAAGCGAGGATTCTTGGCTTTAAGGTGTTGCGACACCTCATCAGGCGAAAGCGGTTTTTTATCAAGCAAGGAAAATAAGTCAAGCTTGACAGCGGCTCTCAATACCCCTGAGTTCCAGTAGTTAAAACTTAGATCATAAAGTTTATCTGACATTTGAATCTCCATTTTTAGATTTCAATCATTTCAATCAATTTTTGGCACCCTTCAATTACCTCTAAAAAATAGTTAAAGTTAACAGTTTGTTGTTTCTGGAATTTCGCCGTGCGGATTTCCCGAAACAACTCAATTTAGCACACTAAACTGTCAATTACTTTTGAAGGGTGCCCAATTTTTAACCCTTTTTAAGTGTTTGTTGCTGTTTAGTGACAAATGCTTGTGTGAGTCGATCAATGATAATTGCCAAAATGACAATAGCAATGCCACCGGTGAAACCGCGACCGACTTTAAGTTGGTTGATGCCAATGAGTACTTCATTTCCCAAGCCACCCGCACCAATCATTGAACAAATGACTACCATGCTCAAAGCCATCATAACGGTTTGATTGACACCTGCCATAATGGTTGGCATTGCCAACGGTAATTGCACTTTGAACAAAAGTTGCCCTGTCGTCGAACCAAAGGCGTGTCCCGCTTCAAGCATCTGTGTGGGTACTTGCCGAATGCCTAAGTTGGTAAAACGAGTCACCGGCGGTATGGCATAAACCACGGTAGAAATAAGAGCGGGTACTTTGCCAAGCCCGAATAACATGAGTGTGGGAATAAGATAAACAAAGCTCGGCATCGTTTGCATCATATCCAGCATGGGGCGAGTCATCCGTTCAAACCAATCACTTTGACTCATGGCAATACCCACTGGAACCCCTATGAAAACGGCCAATAAAGTAGCCGCTATGACAATAGCTAAAGTACTCATGGCAGGTACCCACAGTCCAAGCATACCGATCAATAACAGTCCACCGACGCTCCAAAAGCTCAATTGCCAACCGCCCCAACGCCATGCAATAACGGTTATGGCAATGATGATTAAGAACCAAGGTATTCCCACCAAAAGACGTTCTAACAGGAGTAGCGGCCTCAAAAGTATGTTTCCAATCACTTCAAATGCCTCATCCCATTCTTCGATTAGCCACTTCACCAAATCATCAGTCCATTGAGCCAGCGGAATTTTAATAAATGTGGGAAAATTATAATAATCAGAGAGTTGGTGTGAGTCTTTTTCCAATTCTGGTTGAGCCAGCGTTTTTTCGACGCGCACCACAATGTTTTCAGGTAGCCAACTCCGCCATTTGTCAGGATAGTTTTCAAAAAACCAACGGGCCGCTTGTTCTGCTTCTACTTCTTCTTTTTCCATGTAAGCCGCTGTTTTATTCAGAGGAACAGTGCCTACATTCATTTTCTCCAAAAAGGCCACTATTTCTGGCGCTCTCTCTTTTAAACCGGCATAGACTCCTTTAGTGATTGCGTAGTTGGGAAAAGCACAACCGGCTTTTTGAGTCACTTTTGACAAGGGTAAATCATTGTCGAGTATTTTTTGTATTTGTGCCCAACAGGCCTTGGTATGTTCAGGCTCTTTGAGCTGAATCATATCATAACCCCCCATCAACCAAGTGGGTTCCCAATAGTATGCCAAAATGGGCTGCCCTTTTTTGTAAGCACTGACAATGGCTGTGTCAAGTGCCGGCGTTGTGCCAGGTTCCATTATGTTGAAATCATCGGCTAAACCGTAGGCATGCAGTTTTACGCGGCTGATTTCAGACGCTTTCCAACCCATAATGGCGTTCAAGAACAGACCTTTATCAGGGTTTTCAGGGTCTTTAAATAAGGACTTGTACTTGGGTAGATCAAACACCGATACCAAATCTGGAGCCATCGGCATTATCCCACGTTCAGCGTCACCTTCAACGACATAGCGGGGCACATACCAACCTTCCGTCGCCGTTTCAAATAGGGTACCTAAGTCTAGAACTGTGCCTTTTGATATAACTTCGTTGTACCAATCAATAATGTTATAACGCCACATTTCCATGCTAACATCGATATCACCTTTAGGCAGAGATGCTTGCATGACGGGGGTGGAAAGCATAACACTTTCTACAGGATAACCATAGCCATGCTCAATAATGAACATCGCTATGGCATTATTAATGCGAATGGTTTGCCATTGTAAATCACCAAATTTGATGGCCGATGTGTCTGACTGTGAAGCAAACGCATTTTCCACCAATATGAGCAACAATAAAACAGACACTAAATTCAATAGGAAACGTTTGTATTTCATCAAATAAAAAATGTGTACATTAGGTTGCAAATACCGTCCAACATCTCGTTTCTTTAACATCATTAAAAATGGATTCTATTTTTTAAGTTCTTTCGCCAAGAATTTTCAGATATTTTAATAGAAGGGCAACCCTACGGATTGCCCCTACACTCTGCACCAACACTCCAGTATAAACTCTCGCTACAATAATGTATAAATCCTAAGCTAAGTACTGAAGCACAAATAAGCAGGTATTTTACCACAAAGGGCAACCACAAGGAATTGTCCCTATAAGGCTCTGTTAAAATACCTGAAAATTTATGGTTCAGTACTTATAAAGAACTATTCAAAACATTCAACCTGCTGTACAAACCATCACGATCAGCATAACAACCTTGCAAATGGCGATTGCTAGCACTGAAAAATTTGGTGCGTGCATGTAACACTCGCTCGTTGTCAACAATATAAAGATCACCAGGCTTCAATTTAAAGCGAACTTGGAAATCTGGATTGTTTAACATACGCCCAAAAGTACAGTAAGCCTCATAAAATGGCTCAATCAAATCCGCCTCAAAATCAAGTGGGGCAATGGTATAATTATTAAAGCGCACTGCAGCCAGCTCACCCCGACTGTCTAGGCCAATAATCGGGGTATCAGCCATAAGCTCGATGTTTTTATCGTGAAAATGGAAAAGAACCGGCTGTGTAGACAGGTGTTTAAACTGGTTGGGCTCTTGTGAACGCAGTAGCTCTGCTACCTGAAAACTGTCTACTAAGATGCTATCACCTCCGGCTGCGTCAGAACTGAGACAGTGTAGCAGTTGGTGTGTCGGTACTGGATTGCGATAGGGATTATCCGTGTGAGGGCCGATAGCCAAGTCTGTATAGGCCACATTAATGGGATTAGCTGTCGATTTTACATCGAAAATTTTCCCATAATTGGTTTCTCGGATATAGCCAAAGAGTTCAACTACTTGCTTAATTGTACCTGAGGTGGTTGGCACATCATGCAGGAGCGCAAATCCATAGTCTCTGATCATTGTCAGCCACTTTTGTAAGGCACTATCATTGGTCGAGATATCAGAATATGACGCTTCTGGCAATGTAGCCATCAACTCAGCAGTCCAGAGTTTGCGTGAGGGCAGCTCTTTGGCGCGTTTGGCTCGTTCTGAAGCCGAGTAACAGTGAGTACGTAACCAACGAGGGGAAAAGTGGCTCACATGCCCATCAGCCCAAACAATTTTTATTTGCCCATCCTCAATTGCTTGGATAGAACTGGGGCAAATATCTGAGGGAATGGATATCGTTTCAAGTAATTTTTGACCGTTGGGATGTCGGCATTCTGGACATGGACAATTGTCCCGTAGCCAGATATAGTGAAAAAGGCTCAAATGACCATCCGCCCAATTGATAGCCAAGGTACGTTCTTCCAATGCGATGTTTGTAACGGTTTCAAGCGAATTTGTTGGTGTTGTCATCAGTGTATTTTCTTGCATTTCCTTTAAAATAAAAAAATATAAGTTATAGTTATCACGAACATAAAAAAAACTAAAATAAGAAACCAAAATTCAGTAAACATTTAACAATTACCTCTTAAATAATAATGTTTGAAATTAGTACCTTCTATCCCAGCGATAACTATCGTTTTACAATCTGCAATAATTTAGTATCTGAAAATGGCAGCGACGGAGTCGTTGCCTGAGCAGTAAAAAACTATCAAACTAAAATGCCATGTCTTGCCTCAGTTTTGTCTTTTACTGATAACAAAAACTATAGAATATTCTGGCCTTCTGCTGTTGGAAGTTCCATGCCCATTAATGCAGTTACGGTGGGAGCAATATCTACCAAATTAATTTTACCCAAATTTTGTTTTGCGGCAATACCCGGACCCACGGCAAAAAAAGCGGCATTCATTTTTCCTGATTTATCTGGAAAGTGACCATGTGTGCCACGAAATTCTTTTTCTTTGGTGATAATCGGGCCATCTAAATCTTCGATAAAACGATAATCCATCTTGGCACCCATTACAAAAATAGCATTTGGAAAAATACCTTGCTCTTTTGCTTCGTGGGCATCCAAAATCTTAGCAATCCCATTGGATTGTTCAGCTGCCAAGGTTTCTAGCACAATTTTAGCTTTTTGATAAGCTTCGTTATCATTTTTATCTTTAAGCATCACTGCCGTTGTACCATGCGCTTGCCAAGCAAAAACACGCCATGATACTAATTTTCCTAGCTCATTAAGTGTGATCAAATCAGCTTGTTGGAAAGCCGCATTAAGTCTGATAGCTTTTCTAATTGACGTAAAACCATGATCAGAAACAACACAAATAAAGGCCTTTCTATTTCCCATTTCTTCGGCGGCAATTCTGATTTGACCTAACATTTCGTCTATGGACTCTAATACGGTAAAAACATTCTCCGTATAAGGGCCTTCGGCATGTTGTTGTAAATCTAAGGAACTTAGGTAAACTGTAATTAATTGCACTCTCTTATGTTTTAGAAGGTAAACGGTCAAATTCGTTCTGTTTTTATCTCCGTGTACAGTCCAACTAAAATCTAAGGAGCCAATGAATTTCTCTGCCTCATCAAGTATATCCCGTGGTGAGGATAGTTTCTGCCACATTTTAATATTGTCTTCTTCCATTCTACTAGGGTCGTGTTCCAACCAAAATTGTGGAAGATTGTAATCAATATTAGCACCCACAGAAACTGGCCAATCTATACTGGCTGTTACTAATTTATTTTCTTGAGCGACATCCCATAGCGTGGGAACCTTGATGTCTCTAGCATACCAGTACCAAACACTCTCGTGTTTCTTAAAAGGTTCGAAGGATTCATTATTGACGATTCCATGAATTGCCGGTGGTACTCCAGTAACTAATGTGGTATTGCTTGGGTAAGTCAGAGTGGGAATAACTCCTTTAACACTAGTAGCATAGCTTCCTTCTGCTAGCAAACGGCGAAAATTAGGTATCGCTAACTGGTATTTGTCAGCATTCAGAACATAATCCGGTATCAAACCACCAATTGATATCAGCACCACAGGTATCCTAGTCGGGATTGGCATGATTTATTCCACTTTGAAAAAAATTAGGCACTAGGCTTGCCCAATGGAATTAGGTGAAAGGTGCAAAATGAAATGTAAGCGCAAAAAGTGTCCATTCGTTCCTCAAAAGGCACTCGAATTTGAGCTTTCCTTTTTGTTCTTTTTTCCCATTTTACCTAATCCCATTCAACGATCCCAATGCCATAAATTAATCTGCATTAAGAGAACGACCCTAATGCCAAAAATTAATCTGCGTTAAGAGTTGCTTTTTTAGGATTAAGTACACGACTTTGAAGGTTCGCTGGCCTCATCTCGAAAAATAAAGGGGTTACGCAATATTGCTTTTATCGTAATACCTTTATACAGCATCATTTTCGTAACCTTCAAAGTCGTGTTAAGTAGGTAAACAAAATTTTTTAACATTTTGGGCTGCTTGTAATGTCGGTGATTGTGGATTATGTTGTGCGATGCAGAGCATCGCGGCATGCATTCCCAAACAGAGTTTGGGAACGAGAAAAATATTAAAAGATTTATGTGTACCTACTTATTTATAGGCAAAAATAAAAGTAGTTTGACCCATATTTTTACGCAAATTCTCCCGCGTTTCAAGATACTGCACCATGCTATCTTCCTGATTCAGGGTTCGTACTCGTTCAAAGGCCCGCTCAAGCTCCTCATTTGTTGCCAAAGACCAAGTAGAATCCCCATCTCGAAAGTCTTTTTTGAGTGGGCCCATTGGATCAAGGTAATTTTCACCTTGAAGAACAGTATTCACCGGAACAACAATACCTACCCTGTCAAAGCCAACTTCTTTCAGCATTGAGTTCATGATTTCTATTGGTGGAAAACGTTTAGCAATTCTACCCACCGCTTCTGGAATTAAATCTGCCCACCAAAAACCATCATAAAGTTGCGGATGGCTACTGGTATTAAAGACTAATACACCTTGGGGGCGTAATATTCGTTGTGCTTCTTTTATCAGTTTATGCACTGGCTCAAAATTTTCTTGGCTTGAAGCGGCAACCAAGTGATGAAGTACTTGATTAGACATCATGCCGTCGAAAGTATCATCGTGATAGGGAAGGGGCTCAAGTAAACTGCCTTGCTCTAATTGAATGTTAGCATCATTTTGGCACTTCTCTCGTGCCTGAGCCAACATCCCCCCATTCAATTCCAACCCATACAAATGGCCTACTTTTTCCTTGAGTGCCTGAATATAGTTTCCAGTGCCACAGCCAGCATCTAGGATGTTTTGCTCAAGCAAAGGGCGGTTCGTTCCAGCAAAACAACCTAAATATATCTCAATACCGATAGGGATACGAGTATTATCGTAAGCTTTTGAGGTGTCGTGATAGTTTTCATATTCAATTTGATTCATAACAAATAGTTCCCTAATGATAATAACATACGCCAAAGATAAATCACTATTACTCGATCTTCACGTTTTTGATGTTATGTTATTATGCCGTCGCAAAATCACAGATTGACGCTTGAAATCGCTAAGTCATTGATTTTTAATACGATTAAGTTTTTAAGGTATCAAACACTATTTCTTTTAAAATCAATTATTTAATTGACAAAAAACGTGAAGTTCGAGTATTAAAAACTCGACTGGATGCTTATTGTGTAATACACAACTTCGTTCGCCTTCATTATCCCATTGAACGCTCCCAATACCTAAATTGAGAGCACATTCTTACTTAAAAATGGCGTGTTGTCTGAGAAAACACACCTTAGGGTGAAAGCGATGGCGTAATTGCTTTTTAACTGATAATATTCTGTTAATATTGGTGGGTTGTCTGAGAAAATGTACTTTCTCGTTATAATAAATTCAAGCATATTAGTGCATGAGAATTATAT
>QNEL01000115.1 GCA_003645185.1 Candidatus Parabeggiatoa sp. nov. 3 | reverse complement strand
GGTATGCTTATCTCAAGCTATTGTCACCTACACGGCGCGTACTCAAATGCCGCAGGTGTTAAACGATGCCACCCATGAGGGTTTATTTACCAACGATCCGTATATTGTGCAAAAGCGGCCGTTATCGGTGTTATGTTTTCCCATGATGTACAAAAATCAACTGACGGGCCTGTTTTATTTAGAAAATAATCAAACCACTGGGGCCTTTACCGCCGAGCGTTTAGCTGTCTTAACCCTGTTGTCAACCCAGATTGCGATTTCACTGGAAAATGCCCAGTATGCGAATCACTTAGAAGAAAAGGTGAAACAACGTACTGCCCAACTGGCCGAAGCCAATGAAGAAATTACGGCTCTGAATGAGATGCTGAAAGAAGACAATCTGCGGATGGGTGCCGAATTAGATGTGGCCAAACAATTGCAACAGATGGTACTGCCCGCTGACTCTGAATTGACGGAAATTGCCAATTTAGATATTGCTGGTTTTATGGAACCGGCTGATGAAGTGGGGGGCGATTACTACGATGTACTGGTGCATGAGGGGCGTGTTAAAATTGGCATTGGCGATGTCACCGGGCATGGTTTAGAAAGCGGCGTATTAATGCTGATGGTACAAACGGCAGTGCGTGCGTTGTTAGACAGTGGTTTGAGTGATGCCACCCAGTTTTTAAATACCCTTAATCACACGATTTGTAATAATACGCGGCGGATGAAAACGGATAAAAACCTAACCCTGTCTTTATTAGATTATCAAGCCCTTCCCCCAGGGCCCGCTTCTTTACAACAACAGGGAGAAGAAATCGCTCGGCACCCTTTTTTACAAAAAGGGGGAGGCGGGGGAATTTTAAAAGTGACGGGGCAACACGAAGAAGTTTTAGTGTTCCGCGCCGGTGGCTGTGTCGAACGGATTGATACATTTGATTTAGGTTTTATGGTGGGCATCGAAGACGATATTAGTGATTTTCTGTCTGTAAAAGAAATCTTACTACAACCGGGGGATGGTGTGGTACTCTACACCGATGGGATAACAGAGGCGCGAAACCTAGAAGGGGAACTCTATGAAGTGGATAAGCTCTGCGCCGTTATCAGTCGTCATTGGCAGTTGTCGGCCTCAGAAATACAACAAGCTGTTATTGCTGATGTACGGCAACATATTGGAAAACAAAAGGTTTTTGATGATATTACTTTATTGGTATTGAAGCAAAAATAGTCGTGTCTTCCCGTTTTATATATTTTCAAGGTGGATAAAGGGCGAACACGCAGGTTCGCCCCTACAACATATCGGGTCGTAGGGGCGAACCTGCGTGTTCGCCCATAAGAAATTCAGCAAACAATAAATCTCCAATTTATTTTGTGACGATTCCTTAGTGTATTCTTGGAGCATTCTTAACGCTTTGAGGCTTATTCGTTTATTTTCTAATTCGTTGTACTATAACTGTGAGAGATCAATAATTATGTCAGAACCCGTCTATAAATTGAGATCAGGTATCATCACATCGCTGGATGCGGCAGCACAATCGGTAGGCTATATTGGCCCAGTTTTTGTAATAGCTTTCGTAACAACTTATGTGGCTGCTGGTGCCGGTTTCGCGACACCGCTGGCCGTCTTTATCGGCGGAATAGGCAGTATCGCGGTAGGTTATGTTGTGGCGCTGTTTGCCATGCGTCACCGGGCAGCAGGGAGCCTCTATACCTACCTAGGCAAGGCATTTGGTCCTGTTTTCGGTTTCATGGGCGGTTGGATTTATATATTTGCTCTTCTCGCCTCTATGGTGGCAATAGTCATTGGCATTGCCGGTTTTATTTCTAGTTTTTTAGGCGATTTCTTTGAACTCCCTATTCAATGGCTACCTTTTGTGATTCCAGAGGTTGTTCTTCTATTTGTGGTCAGCTATTTTGACATTCGTTGGTCCACACGCCTTCAACTGGCGCTGGTGGCTATTTCAACTTTAGCCGTTCTCATCTTTGCCGCAGTGATTGTATGGAGCGGTGGCGCTGAAGGTAATAGTATTGAACCCTTTTTGCCGAGTTCCGCCAATGGCTTTGGAAACCTTGCTATTGGGCTCATCTTCGGTATGGGGATGTACATAGGGTATGAATCGGCGGCGGTTCTGGCGGAAGAAGCCAAACATAAACAGGCCATTCCCATAGCGATTATCGGCGCGGTCGTTTTGGCCATGATTTTTTACGTTTTCGTGACTTATGCTTTTGCCATTGGTTTTGGTAAAGCGGGTGCGACTGCTTGGGGGCAGGATCCAACAGTATTGTTTACGATGGCAGCTCGTTATCTAGGGCCTTGGGCAGTTCCGGTCATGTTCACGATGGCAATTATCGATGCCATCGCTATATCCATGGCCGTACTGAATACGGTCGCCCGAGTCCTTTACGCCATGGGACGTGACGGTGCCTTACCCCGCATTTTGGGCAGAACCCAGAAAAAATATCAAACACCGCATATCGCGAATGGGGCAGTTCTGATTATAGCGCTTATTTTCGCCGGTATTTTGAGCGGGGTAGGAGGTAGCTGGGAAGTTGGCTTTAGTTTCATGGCTGGCATAGCGAGTATTGCCATTGAAATGATTTATATTTGTGTGGCCGTGGCCGGACTCTTCTACTTTAAACGGGTGATGGGCGAGGATTACTCCCTTGTTAAGCATGTCATGATTCCATTTATCGCTATTATTGTGCCAAGTGCCGCTTTATATGGTTCGCTTCAACCCCAAGGCGGTATACTGAATGCCGCTCCCTACGTTGTACTATTCTGGATAGTTTTGGGAATAGGTATTATTTATTACCTACGTTCCTCAAACCCTGAAATGATAGCCCAAATTGGACGTGATATGGAAATTGATAACAATTAACTTTGCTTTCAAATTTGAGTTATAACGGATTTTAGGGAGGGCGAACACGCAAGGGCAGCCTCTACAATATTTCGCGTAGGGGCGAACCGAAGTTATCGCCCCTATGCAGATGTGGCTTCCCTTGCGTTTACGCCCCTATGCCGGGTGTTGTAGGGGCTTCTCATGTGTTTACGCCCCTATGCCGGGTGTTGTAGGGGCTGCCCTTGCGTGTTCGCCCTCCCCTTTCATCCGTTATAATTAGTTTTATTTTTTATGACATTTGGAGAACGCTAATATGAGTGAAGGAACAACTGAAAACCTCCCAATCGGTCAACACGAGCAAGAACACCTAAAAAATGTGATTGAAATGTTGACTGCTTTTAGGCAAGACAAGATACAAGAAGCTTTGAGCTATTTTACAGATGATGTGGAATGGCGAGTATCCATACAAGAAGAATTTCCGATGGGAGGAATATTTTACGGTTTGAAAGGCGTTCAACAGTTTTTTGAAAACCACAACAAACTGTTTGATATTGAATCAGACGAACACTGTGAAACGGTTGTCCAAGGGAATAAGGTCGTCATTATTGGTCATGAACGGGCACATATCAGACCTCACGGCAAGCTATATGAAGCCGACTATGCTAGCACATTTGTTTTCCGTGAGGGTAAAATTTCAAGGTGTTATGTCTTTGGTGACAGTGCCGCTTTGCTTAAAGCGTATCGTGGTGAGTAAGTGGGTATAATCAGTAGATCGAAAACCTTTTTAATGAATCTTTGTAGGGTGGGTAAGCGGGCCGCCAAAAATCCGTTTTTTTTCCCCTTAATTCTCGCCCGCTTGCCCACCATTTATACTTAGCTTCGTCATCAATTGCGCTTTTTTACAGACACAGCCAACAGCTAAAGCAGTTGTCTTACAGCTCAAGTCAGGTGGTGGTGACTAACAGCAAAAGCGCAAATTATAACGGTGGACAGTATAACGGCATAAAACCTTCTTTCTATATTTTGGCGCGAATTGATTTGATGAGTTTTCTTAAAATTTGAATTTTATATAAATCAATGAGTTACGTTAAATCGGTAAAAACTATAATATTATACTGCACATGGGCATAAGTACTGAAGCACAAATAAACAGGTATTTTACCGCGTAGGGGCAATCCCTTGTGGTTGCCCCGATCCACCTTTTCAAGCAAAAGTTTTTGCGCGCAAAAACTTTTGCTTGAAAATCAGTTTTATCTAACTCATTGTATGTAGAGACGCGATGCCTCGCGTCTCTAGTCTATGCATAGCAAATCTGGTTCGTTGTAGAGACGCGATGCCTCGCGTCTCTAGTTTGTTTCTTTGCTATGCAGAGACGCGAAGCATCGCGTCTCTACAGGCATTATAGAAAACTGATAGGTGCATCGGTGGTTGCCTTCTTCTGGTTGCTTCTATTAAAATACCTGAAAATTTATGGTTCAGTACTTAGAGTAGCACACAGAAGGACAGTTTTTGCGCCGCCCTTCGACAAGCTCATGGATCACGCAAAAACATTCATTATTTCACGCTAAAGTTTAGCTTCGCTAAACAAAGCGCGTGAAATGTGAAATCGATTTGGTGGGCAACAAAAACATGTTACCTGCCCCCTACAATTCCCTAAACTCAAAAAAAAAGTCCTGTACTTAGGCACTCACCAAAGGATTTAAGAGAGCAATAATCGGCACTAAGCAAGGTAGGGCCTCAACTGTTCTGCCATCACTTGGACATGGGGTGGAGAGTGCATGGTAAAGTGGTTGCCCGGCACGTCAAATACTTTAACTCCTTTTTGAGCCAAATCGATCCAAGCGCGTTCTGGCGTTTTAGCATTATAGGCATCTTTCTCCTTAGCACGGAAAAAAATAATTTGATCATGATAAGCTTGCGGTTGGTACTTTGACATGGCTTGGGCATTGGCCTTGAAAATCTGGAGCAAATGGCGAACCTGTGTGCTATCTAAATCAGGCTGCAGTGGATTCTTCATTTCCTTCTGTTTTTCCAAAGAATAGCGCAGTTGCTCCTCAGGTTCAAGTTTCCGTAATTCCTCTAAGGAGACAGAAGCATTCGCACCCACATTCAGCGTATAAGCCAGTATTTCTTCATCTGTTTCAAGTTTTGCAGGCATTTGATGAGGCCCCGGCGTATCCATCATGGTCAGCAACGCCACTTTTTGACCTAGCGCATGGAGTTGTTGGGCCATCTCAAAAGCCACCGTGCCGCCAAAAGAAGAACCCCCTATAAAATAAGGCCCTTCCGGTTGGCGGACACGCATAGCTTCAATGTAGTGAGTTGCCATCTCCTCAACTTGGGTCAGCGGTTCCATTTCACCATCCCCGCCTTGTGCCTGTATCCCATAAACGGGCCTTTCTGAGCCTAAATGATGTGCTAAATCACGATAGAAGTAGACGTGTCCACCAACAGGATGCACTAAGAACAAAGGGGGTTTCAAGCTATTGCCCGTTTTAATTTCAACCAAAGAGGATGGAAGCGTTTGTTGTGGCGTTGTGTTAGCTCCTTCCTGCATTGGAATCGTCTGTTCGATTAATTCCGCTAAAGTTGCGATAGTCGGCGCATTCAAGAGACTATGTGCGGAAAACGCCATTTGTAGGTTTTCGCGTAACTTGGCAATCAGTTGAACCGCTATCAGGGAATCTCCGCCTAACTCAAAAAAGTCATCATGAATGCCTATCTGTTCAATACCTAAGATGTTTTGCCAGAGATTAGCCAGGGTTTGTTCAAGCTGAGTGCGGGGCGCTACAAATGACGTTGGCAAATTCGGTCTTGAGTAGCGTGAAGATGACTCATCCTTTTGAGAATGCGCCCGCCTTTTTTTGGCTTCCCGTTTGATCCATTGTTCAAATCGCACTGGTAAGTCACCCGTCGAAACAACAAACTGATTGACTTGACTACCGGCGGATAAGATACGTTGAAAAGCATTGACACCTTCTTCAGGCGTGATTGCCAATTCAGTTAAAGCCGCTCCAACAGAAATACTGGGTTTTGTATCGTTTTCAAATCGCCAGCCATCCCAGTTCACGCTAATCCACGGTACTCTACTAGGGTTCTGATTATGCTGATGAGCGAAAGCGTCCATGAAGAGATTCGCGCCTGAATAGGCAACAAATCCTAATCCCCCTAAAACAGAGGATAAAGAAGACAGCAATAAACAAAAGTCCAGTTTTCTGTCTTGCAAAACCTTTTCTAATACTAAGGTACCGTGTACTTTAGGTAGAAATTGCTGTTCACAATCAGTTTTACCCGTCTGTTCAATAACGCTAAATGAATTCTGGGATATTATCCCCGCCGCATGGATCACCCCATTGAGTTGACCAAATCGCTCCTCTGCCATCGTTATTACGGCTTGCATTTGTGGCAACAGAGCGACATCCGCACTGGCTACCCAAACTTCTGCCCCCTGGGCTTCGAGTGCTTGCACCTTTCTTATTTTGCGGCTAACATCATCATGCTCATCGTGAGTCGTCAACCAATCATGCCATTCCGCTTTAGCCGGAAAAGCAGAACGCCCTGTCAAAACCAGTTTGGCTTGTACTGTCTTCGCTAAATGTTCTGCCAACGTCAAACCAATACCCCCCAGTCCACCAGTAATGAGGTAGACTCCCTTTTCCCTTAGTTGTGGCGTTTTGTTGATAGGTTTCTCCAAGCGAACGGGCTCAAAGGTTTGCACCCAACGATGCTGGCCACGATAGGCAATGACTTGGTCAGCAGCTTTTGTGCTCAGTTCGGCCTCTAGTTGATCTATCAATTTATCTTCCAAATGATCGTGGGATTGAGTCACGATATCAATACTACGACACTTGAGATTAGGGTATTCTTGCCCAATCACCTTAACCGGGCCAAGTACAGTCGCCTTCTCTGGATGCAGTGCTTCTTCACCCGTCACGGCTTGCATATTATTTGACACCACCGAGATTTGAATCTCATCAGTCACATTCTGTTTTCCAAGGGCTTGGGCGAGAAACAGTAGACTGTAAAATCCTAGTTCTTGCGCTTTGTCAACTCCTTCGATTGTTGATTCTTGGTGAGCGTTTGTGACACACCATAAATGAACAATCGTTTGTGGCATCTGCTTGCCTGTGTGGAGTTCTTTTATCAAGGCATCGTAATCAGAGTCAAGTTGGGGATTTAGGGTATAGTCGTGATCACTCTGCTTAGTAAATGCCGCGCCGACTTTGACCGTGATGACATTAATACCCTGTTGTTCTAACTTTTTAACAAGTTTGGAACCCAAACCACACGCATCTTCAAATACCAAGCATGATGCTAAGTTTCCATTTTCCCGTGTAGAAAGTACGGAAGGCTTCCAGAATGGCAGGTAAAACCAATCGGCAATATCTGGTTTTTTGGCAATATCCGTTTTTTCGTTTATTGAGACTGCTTGAGGTATCTGGGCATCTTGTGTCGGCGGCGCGATCCAGTAACCTTGACGTTCAAAGGGGTAAGTCGGCAAAGGCAGACGATGACGATGCTCATTGGCGTAGAATCCAGACCAATTGATCTGTCTACCTGCCAACCAGAGTTTACCCAAGGTATTCAACAAAAATACTTCATCCGACTGCTGATCTTTCGGATGGCGTAATGAGGACAACACCACTTGTTCAGTCGCTTTCTCGGGATGTCGTCTGGCTAAAGTCGTTAAGGTTCGTCCTGGCCCAATTTCCAGTAAGATTTGCCTTGGGTTTTTCAAGAGCTGTTGCATGCCCTCAGCAAAATGCACGGTGTGTCGCAAATGGTTAGCCCAGTAGCTATGATCAAGCGTTTCTTCTACGGTAATCCAATTACCGCTCACGTTGGACAGGTAAGGTATTTGTGGTGGACAAAGTCTGACTTGTTTGACCAGTTTTGTGAATGAGGCCAAGATCGGTGCCATCATTTGAGAATGAAAGGCATGGGAAGTCTGGAGACGGCGACAGGCGATGTCTTTTTGGGTCAACTGATTTTCTAATGCCTCAACAGCCTCCGTGATGCCAGAAACCACACACTGATCTGGGGCATTAATGGCAGCCAAAGCCAGTTCTTGCCCTAATAAGGGTTGCACCTCTGCTTCTGAGAGTGAGACAGAAAGCATAGCGCCTTGGGGGAGTTGCTGCATCAATTGCCCTCTGGCGGCCACCAACGATAAGGCTTCTTCCAGTGAGAACACGCCCGACAAACAGGCTGCGACATATTCCCCCAGGCTGTGGCCGATCATCGCATCAGGTTGCACTCCCCACGACATCCATAATTTGGCAAGCGCATAGTCAATCACAAACAAGGCTGGCTGTGCAATCGCTGTCTGTTTAAGTTGTTGTTCTGCTTCTAAAATGTGTTCTTCGCTGGGGTACAGTATTTGGCGCAAATCCAGTTCCAAATGAGGTTTCAGGTAGGCTGAACACCGATCAATCTCTTCACGGAAGCTTGGCTCTGTTTGATACAGTTCTAACCCCATATTGACATATTGGCTGCCTTGCCCGGAAAACATAAACACGACGGGCTGATCTTTTGACGCTTGGGAGTGGGTAAAAACGCTTGTGGGATCGAGACTATGCAGTGCGCGAACCGCTTCATCCGTATTCTGAGCCATCAATACGCGTCGATGGCTGAAAGCCTTGCGACCTTTGCTCAGCGTATAAGCGACATCAGCGAGATTGTTTTCAGGATGTTGTTCTAAATAGGTGGCCAGATTGCCGGTTGCCGTTTCAAGTGCCGATTCCGTTTTGGCGGAAAGCACCAGCAGTTGCCAAGAACGAGATTCGCTTGATGATTGCGGTGTTGGCGCTTCTTCAAGAACCAGATGGGCATTGGTTCCCCCAATACCAAATGAACTCACTCCTGCACGGCGAGGTGTTCCATTGATCGTCTGCCATTCAGAACGTGTGTTATTGACGTAAAAGGGACTGTTGGCAAAATCAATCTGCGGATTAGGGTGTTCAAAGTGCAAACTGGGTGGCAAACACTGGTGTTTCAGCGCCTGCACGGTTTTGATCAAACCGGCTACCCCGGCCGCCGCATCGGTATGACCGATATTGGTTTTCACGGAACCTATCGCACAGAAGCCTTGTTTCTGGGTGTGGGCCTGAAAGGCCTTGTTTAGTGCGGCCATTTCAATCGGATCACCCAGCTTGGTACCGGTGCCGTGGGTTTCGATATAGCTGATGGTATCGGCTTTAACGCCAGCGTTCGCTTGCGCTTCCGCAATCACGGCTGCTTGCCCCTCGACACTGGGGGCCGTATAACCCACTTTCACCGAACCGTCGTTATTAATGGCGGAACCTTTAATAATGGCATGGATACAGTCGCCATCCGCTAGGGCATCCTCCAGTCTTTTCAAAACCACCACACCCGCACCGTTACCCCCTACCGTGCCTTGGGCATTCGCATCAAAAGCGCGGCAGTGGCCATCGGGAGACATGATCATGCCCTCTTGATACAAATAACCAGCCTTATGTGGCACACGAATTGAAACACCCCCCGCCAAAGCGACATCGCATTCCCCATCCAGCAAACTTTGGCAAGCTGTGTGAACGGCCACTAATGAAGTCGAACAGGCGGTTTGAACATTAACACTGGGCCCTTTTAAGTTCAATTTATAGGATACCCGTGTAGGCAGAAAATCGTTACCATTGCCAATCATCAGTTGATAATGATCGACCGAGTCTGAGAATTGAGGGTTTGGAGAAAGATTATTGAGGAGGTAAGTGTTCATACCCACACCCGCATAAACCCCAATAGCAGACTCGTCGGTTCCCGGCTCAATGCCAGCATGTTCAATGGCTTGCCAAGCACATTCTAAAAACAGGCGGTGTTGCGGATCCGTCATTTCTGCTTCTTTTGGACTGAAGTCAAAGAAGGCCGCATCAAATTGCTCAACATCTGAGAGAACGCCCCCGGCTTTGACATAATGGGGTTGATTCAGTGTTGCGGCATCGATTCCAGCAGTTTTCAGTTCCGCATCCGAGAAAAAAGTAATGGATTCTACCCCGTCTTGCAGATTCTGCCAAAAGGCCTCAATATCGTTTGCCCCCGGAAAACGCCCGGCCATACCGATAATCGCAATCTCATTAGAAAGGGTACGGGTGTGAACCCTGTTTTGTGGTTCTGGTTGAGTTGACAGCGGTTTCGCTTTTTTATCGCTTAAATGTTCGGCCAAGGCATGGATGGTGGGATGTTCAAACAGTTCTACCATGGTAATCTGTTGGCCCAAGCTGTCCTGTAATTTGGATTGCACTTGGGCAATCAGTAGGGAATGACCGCCTATTTCAAAGAAATGGTCATAAATCCCCACTTTCTTGATTTGCAAAACTTCTTGCCAAACTGCCGCAATTTCGTTTTCGATTTCCGTTTGGGGCAGAAAATCTTTTTTGACTGAGGAAGCTTGATATTCAGGCGCGGGTAAGGCGCGTCTATCGACTTTGCCATTGGGTGTCAGAGGCAGGGCTGTCAGTAAGACAAAATGGGCCGGCACCATGTAGTTGGGCAACTTTTCTTCAAGATAGTGACGCAGGTTGCCAACCAGTAGGCGTTGCACAATTTTCAATAACCCTTGTTCTTCAAGCAAAAATTCTACACCCCGAGCAAGCCGTGTTTGTTCTTCCGGCGTGAGAATGAGCTCAATACCTGCCCATGAGGTCCGTGACCAGGCCACTTTTCCCTGCAACCAACGCACTTCAGATTCATTCGGTAGCTGTAAGCGTAGGCGAATTTCCTGATCTGGCTTAAGGGTAGTGGTTGTATCTTGTTGTAGGCAAATACCGCTACTGGAAATATCCTCAGTGCGAAGTGCTAAGCTTTTCTCATCCCATTCAACAAGACAGTCGCTTTGATAAGGTATCCGATCAGGAATCAGATCAGATGTGATATAAGCCACTAGGCGCTTGTCACCAGGTTGATATTCTTTTACGATAATGGCGGTTTCTTGCACATTAGGGTGTTGACTCAACAGGGCTTCAATTTCGCCCAATTCAATGCGGAAGCCACGAATTTTGACCTGATGATCAAGGCGACCCAAGTATTCTATGTTGCCGTCTGGGAGATAACGGGCTAAGTCACCCGTTTTATAGAGACGTGCTTGTGGATCATCACTGAAAGGATTAGGGATGAATCTTTCTTCAGTGAGTTCTGGGCGATTAAGGTAGCCTCTAGCAAGGCCTGCACCACCAATGTGTAATTCGCCTGGTACCCCTATAGGAACGGGTTGGCGGTAGTGGTCTAAAATGTAGATTTGTGTGTTGGCAATAGGGCAACCTATAGATTCTTGGGTATCACACGTCAAACCCTCCACTGGGGCAGTTGCCACTGGGTAACTCGCCGACCAGACAGTCGTTTCAGTAGGCCCGTATAAATTCCAAACTTCATTCCCTTTTTCAAGCAACTGATGTGCCAGTTGACGAGGTAAGGCTTCACCGCCTACAAAAATTTTCTTCAGAGAAAAATGACTTTGACCTAGTGCCCTTAAAAGCAGGCGCCAAGTTGCTGGTGTTGCTTGCATCACGCTGGCACTTGAGTTGTTTAATCTTTCTAATAACCGGACACCGTCAGATGCGACTTCACGGCTGACCAACACTATCCTAGCACCTACCATTAATGGCAGATAAAGTTCTAATACCGCAATGTCAAAAGAGATAGTCGTGACAGCCAACAAAATGTCTTGCTGAGTCAATCCTGGTGAATGCTGCATCGCACTTAAGAAGTTGACGACAGCGTGATGAGAAATGACAACTCCCTTGGGTTTTCCCGTCGAACCCGAGGTATAAATCACATAGGCCGCATTCTCAGGTTTTACATCTATAACACTATTATGACTTTTTGAATTATCAAAGCTTTTCCAATCACTATCAAAACAAATGATCTGTCCTTTGTGCTGAGGCAATTCTCCCATTAACCCTTCTTGAGTCAATAACACTGACACGTTGGCATCTTCTAATATCAAGGCTAAACGTTCTTTGGGATAGCTGGGATCTAATGGCACATAGGCCCCCCCCGCTTTGAGGATGCCTAGCAATCCGACAATCATTTCGAAAGAACGTTCGAGGCAAATACCCACCAGCACTTCGGGCCCGACACCCAAGGTTTGCAGCTGGTGGGCAAGTTGATTGGCGCGAGTATTGAGTTCTTGATAGGTCAATTGTTGATCTTCAAATATCACCGCAATGGCATCGGGTGTTTTTTCGACTTGGGCCTCAAACAATTGATGGATGCACAGCTCATCAGGATAGACAGCAGCCGTGTCATTCCATTCAACGAGTAACTGATGTTGCTCTGCTTTTGTCAGCAGCGGTAATTCAGAGACTGGTTGTGCGGAATGAGTAACAATGCTTTCCAGCAGAGTTTGAAAATGGCCTACCATGCTGCCAACAGTGGCCGCCTCAAAACGGGCAGTATCGTAAATGATTTTCAGAGACAATTCTTGACCCGGCACACAGATAACAGTCAGTGGGTAATTAGTTTGTTCAAAGACTTGAACATTGCTGATGGTGAGGTGACTACTTGGCTTTCGCAGAGACTCATCGACCGGGTAATTTTCAAATACCAAAATACTGTCAAAGAGTGTTGTACCACGCGGTACGTCACTCCAACTTTGAATGTCAACCAGCGGCGTGTATGAATAGTGTTCTGCTTCTACCTGTTGCCTCTGCAATTCTTGTAGCCAAGGGATGAGTGCTGTGTCTGCCGAAAAGTGGACTCGTACTGGCAACGTATTGATAAATAACCCCACCATCGTTTCCACACCCACTAAGGGCATTTGGCGGCCTGATACAGTGGTACCAAAAACGATATCGTCTTCGCCACTATAGCGGCTCAACAACAGCGCCCACGCTCCTTGTACTAAGGTGTTCAACGTGAGATGCTGTTCCCGGGCCAGCGTTTGCAACGCCTCAGTTGTTTCCTTTGGCAATTTAAGTTCTTGTTGTCTATGGCCTTTTTCGTTAACAGATACCGTGCTGGGGATTTCTACTGACAGTGGTGTGGGGGCTACAAAACCGTTGAGTTTTTCCCGCCAAAATGTCTCTGCTTGGGCCCTATCCTGCTGTTGTAGCCAGCCAATATAATCTTGATAAGGGCGGGGGGTCTCTAAATGTAAATATAAGCCTTGGCTTATGGCTTCATAATCGGCAAAGACTTCTTTGAGAATGAGAGGTAAGCACCAGCCGTCCATCAATAAGTGATGATGACTCCAGACAAACTGGTGGGTATTTTCTGTCAATTGAATCAGGGCACAACGCATGAGTGGGGCTTGGTTGAGTACAAAACCTTGCTCTCTATCACTTGATAGAAAAGTTTCCAACTGCTGTGTTGTCGCGGTCAGGCTACGCCAATCGTGTTGATGCCAAGGTAAATTGACACTTCGGCACACAACCTGAAGTGGCTGGCGACGATTTTCCCAAATAAAAAAGCTTCGTAAAACAGGGTGCCGTTCTACAACCTGTTGCCAAGCTTGTTGGAAGGCCGTGGGATTGAGTGCGCCAATGAGTGTGCAACTCAATTGCTCAAAATAGACCCCCGATTCTGGTGCATAAAGGCTATGGAAAAGCATACCCGCTTGTGTATGGGACAAGGGGTAAATCGAACCAATATTTTTCCCCTGTTTCGTCGTTAATAAGTCAAGCTCATTTTGATTTAAATCAGCTAAGGGAAAATCCGAAGGACTGTAACCCACGGCTTTTGGTGACTGACAATGGGCAATAAGGCTTTTCAATGTCTCTATAAACGCTTGGGCGAGTCGTTCAATGGTTTCACGATGGTGGAAATGCTCACTGTACGTCCAATCCAATTGTAATTGGCCCTCGGTTATGAGCCCGTTTATCTCAAGTAGATACTGACGATTGCCTAATGGACTATGCATTTGGCCACTGTCTTCTTTAGCGATTTTAAACAGGGTGTCACCTGACAACTGTTGGTCAAATTGACCTAGGTAGTTAAAACACACCTCTGCTTGTGGCCTTTTTTTCAGGTGTTCGCTTGTCTCTGTGTTCAAATAACGCAAGAGTCCGTAGCCGAGCCCGTGGTTGGGAATACGACGCAGTTGTTCTTTGATGGATTTGAGTGCTTCGCCGGGAGAGGCCGTTTTGCCTAAGTCTAAACTAACAGGGAAAAGACTCGTAAACCAACCGACAGTGCGTGAAATATCCGCATCTTCAAACAGCGCTTCGCGCCCATGCCCTTCTAAATCAATAAGCAGCCTTTGTTGTTTCGTCCACTGGGCAAAACTTTGCACTAAGGCGGTCAGGAGAACATCGTTAATGAGTGTGTTATAGGCTTGTGGTACCTCGTTCAACAGGGTGCGTGTTTCAAGGGCCGTCAAAGACACTTTGAGATGGGCAGTAGAAGCGACCGTGTTATCGCCCGAACGATGGGATGGCATCACGGTTTGAGACGGTGAAATGTCTACTGGCAAAGGTGTAGGCACAGCGTGAGAGAGCCAGTGGTCTAATTCAGCCACGACAGTAGGTGATTGTGCATATTCCGTCAGCCGATCAGACCACGTTTGAAAAGACATCGTTTTAGCAGGTAGCTGAATGACTTCACCTTGGCAACGGTAGGCGGTTTGCAAATCCTCTAACAAAATCCGCCATGACACGCCATCAATAGCGAGGTGATGGATGACGATGAGCAAACGACTGGGTTGCTCTGTACCCATAATAAATAAAACCACGCGCATCAATGGGCCTTCTGAAAGATTCAGACTGGCTTGTTGTTGATTCGCTGCCGTTTCCAGAGCGTATTGTTGGGTGTGGGTAGGCAATTTTGATAAATCGATGACTTCAAAAGGTATTTTTTCTTCTGGATTCACCTGTGTGGCTTGCCAACCAGACTCAGCTCTTGTAAACCGCAGACGGAGCGCGTCGTGATGTCTGAGCAATTGTTGCACAATCTGCTCTAATAAGGCGGTATTCACAATGGGGGGGCCTTCAAGCAACACGGATTGATTGTAATGCTGAGGTTCAGGCGAATGCTGTTCAAAGAACCAATGGTGGATGGGTGTCAGTGGTACTAAGCCGGTGACTAAGCCTTGTTTCGCTTGACAAGTCGAGGGAGTGTTTGCCACAGTAACCAACTCAGCGATAGTTTGATGCTGAAAGGTTGATCCGGGCGAGAGTTGCAACCCTGCTTGATTGGCTTTAGCGACGACTTGAATGCTGAGGATAGAGTCTCCGCCCAATTCAAAGAAATTGTCGTGAATGCCTACCCGTTCTACTCCCAAAATATCAGCCCAAATGCTTGCCAACAGTTCTTCTTCTGGGGTACGTGGCGCGACAAAAGTGTCTTCTGATAACTGAGAATGCTTGATTGATAACTGAGCAAGCGCTCGGCGATCAACCTTACCGTTAGGGGTTAAGGGCATCGCTTCCAACGGCACAAAGGCCTTTGGTATCATGTAATCGGGCAGTCTTTCTGTGAGAAAACGGCGTAATTCAGTCGGTTCAATAACGTGTTCTGCCTTTGGCACAAAATAGGCGACTAAACGTTTGTCTTTTGATTCTTCGTGAACGATGACAACGTTTTCTTGCACCGCGGGGTGACGTGCCAACATCGCTTCTATTTCGCCAAGTTCGATGCGAAAACAACGTATCTTGACTTGGTTATCTATACGACCTAAAAATTCAAGATTGCCGTCAGGCAGATAACGAGCTAAATCGCCGGTTTTGTACAAGCGTTCGGATTTTGGATTATCATCATCCCTTCCAAACTCAATAAAGGGGTTGGGAATAAATTTTTCGGCCGTCAATTCAGGACGGTTGAGATAACCCCGTGCTAAACCAATGCCACCAATGTAAAGTTCACCCGACACACCTAGAGGCACGGGGTTTTGGTGTTTATCTAAAATGTAGACTTGGATATTATCTAGGGGGCGACCAATGGGAAGAGTCGTTCGTTCTGCCGTATATTCAAAAACAGTCGCACAAACTGTGGCCTCGGTTGGCCCGTAGGCATTAAAAAAGCGTCTGCCTTGATACCATTGTGCTACCACATCCACAAAACAGGTGTCTCCCCCCACAATCAGGGCCTGTAAATGAGGAAGGTCCTCAAACGGAAGAGCGGCTAAAATAGCGGAGGAAAATTCAACGTGTGTTATGCCTTGCTCACGCAACAGGGCTATTAAACTAGATATATGCGAAGCCGAATCGTTGGGTGCTAAGCAAAGAGTTGCCCCTGCACATAAAGTCATAGCCACATCCGCAGTGGCAACATCAAAGCTAAAGGAAACGAACTGGAGAACACGACTGTCTGGCTGAACATTAAAACGCTGAATTTGAGCTTGAGCAAGATTACATAATCCTTGGTGTTCAACAAGGACACCTTTAGGTTTCCCCGTCGAGCCTGATGTGTAAATCACATAGGCTAAGTTGTAGGGTTGAACACCACTGACCATATTTGAGGTATTGGGCTTTGAAAAGATGGCCTGTTCGGTATCCAAACAGATTACTTGGGCTTGATGCGCGGGCAATTTGGCTATTAATTTCTGTTGGGTCAATAGCACTGCTACTTGTGAATCTTCCAACATAAAAGCCAGCCGCTCTTGTGGATAATTGGGATCCAATGGTATATACGCGCCTCCAGCTTTCAGGATGCCCAGTAATCCGATGAGCATGTCTAAAGAACGCTCAACGCAAATGCCAACAAGCACTTCAGGTTTGACACCCAAGGTGTGCAGATGGTGGGCGAGTTGATTGGCGCGGGTATTGAGTTCTTGATAGGTGAGTTGTTGATCTTCAAATACCACAGCCACGTTATGCGGTGTGGTTTCGACTTGTTGCTCAAACAAATCGACAATCGTTTTATCAGCAGGATAAGAGGCAGCAGTGTTATTAAATTCAACCAGCACTTTCTGGCGTTCTGCTTCTGGCATCAGGTTTAATGCCTGAATCGGCAATTCTGGCCGTGCGAGTACCTCGCCTAATAGCGATTCAAAACGGGCGATGATACGTTTAATGTCAGCGTCATCAAACATAGCCAGATTATAGTCAAACGTCACTCTAACATCTTGATTATCTTGGTATTCTTCGATAGCGATGGCCAGCGCACTTTGCTCGAAACCGTTAGGTAAGGTAAAAACCTTAGCGGTGTTGCCCGCGAAAGTGTTGAGATAATCGTGCTTTTGATAAGACAGGCTGATATCGAAGAGTTGTTTTCTAGCCTGCTTCAGAAGTTTTGTTTGCTTGTTGATTTCCCCTAATGGAAAACGCTGATGCCGATAATCTTTGCGAAGTGTCTGACTGATGGCTTGCATCAGTTCGATAAAATTGAGTGTCGTTCCAAAACTAAACCGCGCTGGGGTGACACCGGTAAATAATCCCACTGTGCGCTTGAAAGCGGCACTATTCCGATTTAGAACAGGCAGTCCAATGACAAACTCTTCTGTCTCACCGGTTCTCATAAAATAACAATACAGCACACCAATCATTAAATGGAAGGTGGTGGCCTTATTATCCTTGGCGAAGGCGATTAAGCGACGGTAAAAATCCCATTTTAAAGTCAAGGTTTGTCTACGACTTGGAATGGGGGTACCGTTGACTTTCATTCGAGGGGCAATGAGTGGATCAGGTAATTCACGGTATTTCGTTTGCCAATACTGTTCATGCTGTTGATAGCTATTCGATTCCAAATATTTTTGGTCAGCTTGAACGAAATTGACATAAGAATAACGTGCCTGTCCGTCAGTCGCGGCCGCACCTGCGGCCAGCGCATCGTATTGTTGAGCAATGCGTTGGAAAACGAGAGAAATTCCCCAGCCATCTATAATCAGATGGTGAAATTGACCAAAGAAGTAATAGCAATCCTTTGAGGCCTTGATTAAAGCAAATTTGAACAAATGCCGCCCATAAAGTTGGAAAGGCGTGACAAATTCGCTTTCCATCCACTGGATGGCCTGTTGATGAGCGTCATCTTGTTCTGAAAAATCCTTAAATTCCACAGAAACGTGTGCATTTTCCTGAAAGGTTTGCACAGGCAAAGGCGTATCTTCATAGAGAACGGTGCGTAGAGCATCGTTTTCTTGAATGACGCTATTAATTGCTTTTTCAAGCAAACAAGGATTAACCGAACCTTCAATCCGCACGAAGCCGCCGACATTATACAATGGCGTGCCGGGATGACGAATCTGATCAAACCAGATTCCTTTTTGCGGAGATGAAAGTGAATAATGACTAAGCATTTCGCTATTCATCTTAATATTTCCCCTTATGTTGTTTTGGACAACACGCTATGATCAACCTGCCTGATTTAAACAGGTTGTCACTTTTTAAATTATTGTGTTGTGAGTGTGTTGATTTAGGAAAAAAAATCTTTTGGCTAATGTGAAACCCAGTGAAGTAATGTAACCGATTGATAATACAGATACATTTCCCCTACTTCACCCCATTTCCAACATGAGCCTAATTATTATTTGATAATTCTTTTATAATTCTTTATATATTGAGTTTCCCCAAGTGTCTTTGGACAGCCAACAAGGTTCAACCGGTTAACCTGAAGTGGTTGTTTTTATTATAGATTTTACATTTCCCCTTGTGTTTTTTATTTGGACAGCCAGCGAGGTTCAACCGGTTGGCTTGAAGTCGTTATTTTTAATTTTGTATTTCCCCTTGTGTTTTATTTGGACAGCCAGCGAGGTTTAACCGGTTGTGGTTATTTTTATAGTTTAATTTCCCCTTG
>QNEL01000114.1 GCA_003645185.1 Candidatus Parabeggiatoa sp. nov. 3 | reverse complement strand
TTAATGGGACCATATTCAACATCTTCGCGCACAGTTGGGCAGAAAAGCTGATCTTCTGAATCTTGAAACAAAAAACCGATTTTTTTAAAAGCATTGTTCCGATTTTTTTTGTTCAGTTCTTCATTGGCAAGGAATACTCTACCTTCCTTAGCTAACAACAATCCGGCTGCAGCTTTAAGTAACGTCGTTTTTCCTGAACCATTAGGGCCACAGATCACAACTGATTCACCTTCAATAAAACGCAAAGAAATATTATTAAGTGCCTTGATACCGCTCCCATAGTGGATACTCACTTGTTCAAATTTGAGTACTTCGTTTTTCAAAATCTTATTTGTCTGCATTGAACTGTTCGCCCCCTCTAGCAACCATCGCAGAAAATATCTTTTCTGAACGATCATAAGTACGCATAAAAACCTGTGCCGTTATTCTAGAAAGTGTTTTTATCGTATTCCACTGACCATTTTTGCCTCCTCGTGAAATGGCAGCCGTGTTCATTCGGGTAAACTCTTCATATAACAGGAATGAATATCGGTACATCAGAGCCAGTGTATCGACCAAAATGGATGGCATATAATACCAGCGTAGTGCTTTCAGAATAGTGTTAAAAGGGGTGGTTATAAACGTCAATACCAGCCACGTTATATCGCAGTACACTCGTAGAATAACACCCAAACTATGGATCAAGCCCTCTTCATAAACAGTGATCATCCCGATTTTTAGAACTGGCGTGATGCCACTTGTTATGGCAATACCAATCGCTGCAATCAGGGTTGGGAAAAATGGTGCAATAAAAAAAAGCAGGGTTCTACCTAATGGCGGTCTTGACCATAAAACAAGGGGTAAACCAATGAACAGCAAGATTGCACTGAGGGTATTAATTGCCACACCAACGTTTAAGACGATAACGACAAACAACAGTCCAATCTTGATTCGCGCATCCAAGAGAAAAAAGCCTTGGCCTTGCTGGGAAAAAAGCTGTTTTTCTGAGTCAAAAACCTTACTGATATCAAGTCCAGCACTCAAGACTTTTTGTCCTCTCCAACAAGCATGTGCCAGTATCTACCGAAGATAAATCCGCAAATAGCACCGGCTAACAACATGACGGCATTCCAAACATCACCCATTGATTCCAGATTAATATAGGGATCACGCGCGGCTAAACCAGCAGCTTCGGCCATGGCTTCATTGACAGCTTCATCCATACCGGCCATGCCACTTTCCTCTTCGGTAATGGCAGGCTGTTCGGATGAAACACTTGGCAAGACGGAATCTTCAGCGTAGAGACGGTCAGAGAAGGGTATAGACAGTGTGATAAAGACAGCCAAAATAATAGCGGCTTTAGTGAAAACCACTTTCAGTTCTTGGAGTATTTCTGGACGCTGTTTAAAAACATAGCCAATTAATAAGCCAGTCAGAAACATTTCACCAATAGCAATAGGCCCCTGTGTTGGCAGATAAGCGGCATAAATCGCAACCAAGTACTGGCTAAATGACAATTGTGGATTTGGGCCAAAAGCCATCACTAAGCTGAGGCTGAAACCGGCAGTCGCATAAGTCATGATATCACCGATAAGTCCACCTAAAGCTGCGGAAACGACCAGAGATAATCCAGCTTGACGCGCAGCTTTGAATGCCAGCCAACCACAAAATGCGCCACCGACACCGAGCGTTATCACATTGGCTCCCCAAGTTGAAAAACCACCATGAGCAAAAAAGGCTGCCTGAAGAAACAACGACATAGCAGTCAGTGTCAAAGCGATCCACGGGCCGAGTAATATCGCTGCCAACGGAGAACCAGCCGGGTGCGAACAGGTGCCAGTAAATGCGGGAATGGGAATAAGAGAGAGAAGAAATATGAACGCCCCCCCCATTGCCAAAAGTGGTTTTTTTTCTGGATTTTCAGCAATGAAAGCCTTCATTTTTTGGACACCAACAGCCGTTAAACCAACGGCAACGATGGTGTATCCGACAGCCGGCAAACCGGTGATAATACCTTCTGAAATATGCATAAAGGAATAAATAGAAATGAGTTCAATTTATAACAAAGAAGGCGGGGTGGGTACAATTTTTAGAGACAACCTGTTTCAAAAACAAATCATATCTGTCATAAATCGAATGATCTTGTACGCTCATCGCCCTCCGCGATATGTATCATCATGCTGTTTAGGTCGGTCTCCGGACTCATAAGTAGGCATACGCCTCAGTCAATCGCCTTCCCATGTTATATCAACACAGTGACATGAATGATTGACCTAACCTTATTTACCGTTGCGGGGGCAGTGTCGGATTTGCACCGACTTCCCGTTTACCTCGTAAGCTATTATACCTACAAGTACCTGAACAGAATTTTTGAAATTCTGAATTTTAGTGAGTGAAAAATAAAAAGTCAACTTTTTGAGATATATAGATGTTAACATCAGTAAAACTCAAAAATGGTGTGAACATTGACTGTTCAGTTTTTCACGCCAAAGTTTTTGCGCGCAAAAACTTTATTGACATGTAAAATGTTCATTTTTCAATATTACTTTTGCATTCGTTATTTTTTGAGGGCTTTTTTGAGGGCACGAGGCAACTTAAACCCTGACATCTGACACACCCAGCGAAGGGCACACAGGGCATGTGCCCTAAGCAGTGCCCTAAACTTTATAAAGACAAAAAGCCTGTCGAAATGTCGCTATTGAGCAAAAAAAAATATCCTTAATAATTAATAACTTAATTAACTGTTCCTAGGGGGCTGGATACCCCTAATTTTGCTCTAAATTGAGACACAATAATTGTTAATAAATACCGTTTTATCCAATTTTTTATCCAAAAGCCTCAATTCTATAAGATAAGTTTGTCAAAATATCCCATTTTTTGAATATATTTAAAAATTTCATTTGAAAAGGTAAAAATAATAAAATGATAAAAAACAATCACTTAATTAACTTCTCACGTCGGTGCGTCTCAAAACGATTTTGGCGGATTTTAGTCAACAGCATAAATATCAAAAAAGGCTTCAAAATACACACTTTAGATTGTTAGAGGTTAAAAATCATAAGTCTTAAAATCATTCAGTAATTAATAAATATTTATTGACCATTAACGATTAACAATTAACAATTAACAATTACCCCTTCACTTTATCCTGCTCATCTCGACTAATCAAAGTGTGTTGAAATTGTGGATACCAAGCCCGTAATTCGTCTGGCGTTTTGGACAAAATCTCTTGGTAATGGCGTAGCACAAACACAATACCGCGTGTTGATGGCAGTGTCCAACGACGATCTAATACATCTTTAATCGTTTGAGTCAATAAACGTTGCCAGAGTAATTTGACAAACCGCTTTTTAAACTGATCGATATCAACACTGTGAAAACGGTGTAAAACCGCTTGATTTAATCCCCATAAAACCGTTGTCGTTAATCGCGTCAATCGCCCTCCTGAAGTCTGCTCATGGCAAATTCGGGCCTTTAAAGCTTGTAATAACATACCCAGCCGTGAAGCACGATAACACACATCATTATCCTCATTGACAGCATAACGCGCTAACGTTTCTTCAAAACGCACTTCTTCCAAAATCTCCCGGCGATAGCTCATACGTGCGCCATGTATCATCGGCACCGGATGCACAGCCATTTCTTTCAGGGTTTCCGGTAAAGTGTATTTTGGAAAGCTCAAATCGTAAGGTATAAAAATATCATCGTCTTTAATCAAGCGTTTAGCCCAGCCTCGTAATTTAACTTGAATCAATTTAAGTTGAGTTGATAAATTCAAATGCGCGTTGAGATGTTCGGCATTTTCATTTGATGGTGGTTGACTATCAGGTGGTAAAGCTTCCAAGTTAGGCATAATGCCAGCAACCTGATGTGCCGTATCTTGAACATAAATGCGTAACACCTCTTCAGCGCAATCGGAATACATAAAAGAATCGTCATCAATCAAAAAGACGATATCAGCCGTAGCCAGCGCAATACCTTGATTACGCTGTGCCGCAGAAGAAGCCCGCTTTGCTTGTACATATTGCCAATCAATGCCTGGGTACTGTACAGCTAATGTTTGCATAACCTGCTCCCGTGTTTGTGCCCAATCAGGGCTGGCATCAACGACGATGATTTCTTTCGCTTGCAAGGTTTGTCGAGCGGCAAAGTATAAACAACGTTGTAATACCGCTTCACGTTTGTAAGTCGGAATCACTAAAGCCCAGTGAACTGTTTTTGTAGAGTGAGACATAACATGAATTGCTCCAATGGAATTGGACTTTGCATAAAAATTGCGTGTCACAGGTATGGCTATATAGTACAACGAATGACGGGCCGATAAACGAATAAACCTTGGTGCTATAAATCATTTCAACACAGAATTGCTCATTTCGTTATTCTGCAGTCTAACTCTATCACAATGTCTTCTCTACTCTGAAAACAAACCGATTCAGTCGGATTTTTTCATGGTAGGCACCAACTAAAGGGGTGCAACCTATCGGCTTTACCCCGATTCACGCAAGATTGTAACAATGCAAAATTGCGGTGTTTCATTAGCGATATTTTTTCATCCGTTTAACTTATCGCGTTTTAAATTGAGAAGCGTTTTGAAAGTGCGTACCTCAATAAATTATTTAAATCTCAAATTAAGAAGCATTTTGACACTTGCCTGGGCGCATTTTAAAAAAAAGCGTCATCAAGATAAATCTTGAAGCCCGATTGCGATTGGCAAAAATTTATTTTGCGATTGGCAAAATTTATTTTGCAATTGGAGTGCAAAATTTATTTTGCGACGGCCAAGATTGATTGAGAATGACCTTTTTTTGGGAATGCGCCCCTACAAAATTTTCAATTTTTAATTTGAATGGTACACCAAGGATGGTGGGATAGCAATGCGCTGGGCGCATCGCTAACCCACCCTACGAAAACTCATTCATTGCCATGTTGGTAGGCATTTCTTGAATACATTTATCTGGTAAACCTGTCTGAAACACCGTTCTTGGTAGGCATTATTATGACATAACCATGCTTGAAACCATAAATTTTATGAATCGACCTATCTCAAAATTTAGAGCATATCAATTCAAGGGAGCAAACAGATGTACCACAATAAAATATTAACACTAGCTATTACAACCACAATAGGTATGGGATCACAAACGACATTGAGTTTTGAAAATGCCCGTGATGGTATGGTACCGGCCGTACTGGATACTGCTTATACGCCACGGCGGCCTGTGGCCGCCTTTGATTTTGACAGTGAAACCGTTATTAAAATACCTGATCAAGTCAATGGTGTTATGTATGCGACAGAATTATTTGGCGAATCACGCACATTACCCAGTGGCGACAATCCTTCAGTTGGCACCTTTGCAGCCGCTATTTATACCATAGATGGTCAAATTGATAGAGATTTTGAAATCACATTTACCTTATCCAATGGGGCTCTGTTTGATGGCGAACCCTGGTTAGGCATAGATGATTCTATCGTCAAGAATCTGGCAGATGCCAATATCAGTTCAAGCTTAGCAGCAGGAGAATGTCAAGTCATTCTTGAGAACAAAGTGCCCTTTTCTATCGGTGATATCTTCCAATTGAATACCCACAGTACTTTATATGAAGTCGTGGAAAACAAACCCACAATGGCAGGTCAAATGCAAATCCGTTTTCGTCAATTAGGCACAGGCGAAAATGTACTCAGCGAGATTGCCAATAAAGGCCTTGAAGTGCCTGTCGATGGCACGGCCATACCTGTTAAGGTTTACAAATACAAACCAGAAGCCTTTGAAACCACGGATAATGGGGCCCTTGTCGTTGATGCTAGCGACTGGCAAAGGGGCATATCTGCTCAACTCGCTAATATCGGTTATCCTGCCAATGTGGGCACAAATAGCATCGCTAACGTGCATACTGGCATCGACAAACTGATAATAGGCGCTTATTATCAGATTGGTACTAAGACTGCCGAAAACATTTATCAGGTAACCGGAAAAACGCTTGATGGCAATATCGTGATCACGCCTAGCTTACACAATCATTTTGGCAGTGATACCACAAAGGCCGCTATCACCCGTTACCACCATGTAGGTGATACCGCAATCCACGTTGGCAATGTTGCCGCTTTCCAAGTCGGAAACCTTTACCAATTTCATAATCATCCTAGCGTCTATACCGTCACCAAGCGTGATCAAACGAATGGTAATAATGTCATCACGATTCAAAACACCACAGGTTCTGGTGGATTGACTCATAATGTGAGCAGTCAGACACAGGCCTATCGACTCAGTGGATTTATACCCACGCAAAACGAAAACTGGACAAACAGTGGTAGTTACACCTCAATCACTACAAAAGCAACAAGAAAGCAACCCGCTTTACCCCTCAAACCCAAATCCGGCAGCGGTTCTGGACAGCAGAAAGCCACATTTTTCGTACCCGCAGGTGAAGATACGGCCCTCAATTTGAACACCAGTGATCGACTCATGTTGTTATACAAATTGAGGAATACTAAAATATTAGCTAAGCTAGATGAAAAAATTGAGATGACAGTGGGATTAATCACACCGTTGACCCAAATCAAGCTCAATCCAAGGCGAACAATAACGATAGCCCGTTCTAAACCAGGCCTCGTCACGCCGGAAATGAGAGTGTTAGAAACTGGGGAAGTCAAAATTTCAGTCTTTGCTGACAGCAAAGAATTTGTATCCTGCCCCTTTTTAAGACCAGATTATGCTTTTCTTGCCACAGATCAAGTGCAAATCGGCTATCTCAATTTGGATAATGATACTTCTGGTGCCTATCTGGCGAAGACGGCCGATGGCGAAACCCCTTTTCAAATCGGAAAACTGGGCGCGGAGGCAGATAAATCGACACTATTGATAGAAAAGGGTCAATTTGCAGGCTCGCTCTTTTCACCAGGGAAAGTGTTCCTGAATATCAAAGGGCAACAAGCGTTAATCGCTGATGAAGTCACAGAAACGACGGCAACATGGCATCTCAACAATACCGACTTACAGAAAATAGCCGAAACCGAAACCGATCACATCACTTTCCGAATCAAGGTAAATGGTCAAACCGCGATAAATGTACCCGATTTGCCACCAAAAGCCACATTGACCCTTGATTTTGACGATCCTAAAACGACTGATATAACGGCCAGTTCCGTTTTACGATGGATTAAGAAAAATGGGACAACTTGTCACGTCTTTAATGTACCCAATACCAAGGCCACCGAATCCATTTCAATTCGTATCACAAACGACTCAAACGAAGCAGGCCAGTTAACGGGCACCTTGTATGATATGGACGGACAAGAACTCATCGAAGCCGGTACGCCCTTATTTGATGGTGAAGCGATTAAACCGAATGAAACCAAGCGATTGATGGCCAAAGAATTAGAAGAGTTAGCAGGAACCAGTTGGACAGGCCGCGCCAGATTAGTGATAAGCAGTAGCTTACCCAAAATGGAAGTCATGTCACTGTTGCGAGAAAAGCGACTTGGTGCCCCGTTGACTAATTTGAGTTTAGGCGCGAGAGGGAATAGCTGTGAGAATTAAATTGATTTAAATGTAGGGTGGGATCGCGGAAACTACAAGGATTTGATATAAGAAAGGATAAACCTAATTGGGCCTGTGAAAATTGTTAATTGTTTTTCTTAGCGTCGTTTTTGCGCGCAAAAACTTGTTATACTCATCCAGAAAAGTTTTGTCAGAGGTAAAAAACCTGCCAGGTTTGGCAAACATGGCAGGTTTGGCACGAAATTTTTCTGGGCAACTCTAAGTGAAATTGTTAATTATTAATTGTTAACGACAAATAGTTATATAACTAATTGATACTGCTGTTCCTAAAGAGACTACTTTATAACAAGTTGTCTAAGTTATTTTGTGCACGTTTCTAAGCGGTATTTTTAAACAGACGCAATTTATTGTGACGGCACATAGCCCACTTATCGTGCAATCCGCCCCTGAAGAGGCTAATATTGTTTTACTCAAACGGCAAGGCGATCACGTCATCATTCATAATAACGAACAACTGATCAAAGGGTGGCGTATCGATCAAGTCTTGACAAGTGACTTATTTGATTTACCCAGCGCCAGACAGAATCTTAAAGTTACAAATCATAGATTATATAGAACGCTGATTTGACTGATTATCATGATTAACACTGATTAACATAAGGATTGATTAAAAAAAATCAGCGTAAATCATGACAATCAGTACAATCAGCGTTCTATCAACTTTAATGTTCTAGATTGCAAAAATTTCATTATAACCATCATACCGAAAACAACCTGTGAAAACCACACACATTCCCAGAAAACGTTTTGGACAACATTTTCTCCATAATCAGCACATTATCCAACGCATTGTCACCAGTATTGCGCCTCAACCGGAACAACATTTAGTTGAAATCGGGCCAGGCAAAGGGGCCTTGACATTACCTTTACTTCAATATGGCTATCCACTGGATGTCATAGAACTTGATCGCGATTTGATTGAATTATTGAAACAAAAAACCTTATCATTCAAACACTTACGCATCCATCAAGCCGATGTTTTAAGTTATGATTTCAAACAGTTAATCACCGATAACCAACCCTTACGCATTGTTGGTAATTTGCCCTATAATATTTCTACCCCTTTATTGTTTCATTTGCTCAAGAATGCTAACCAAATTCAAGATATGTTTTTCATGTTGCAAAAAGAAGTGGTAGAACGTATGATCGCGGCCCCCGCATCATCTGAATATGGCCGTTTATCCGTCATGTTGCAATACCATTGTGAGATCAAGAAATTATTCGATGTCAGTCCAGGCGCTTTTTATCCGCCCCCGAAAGTTAATTCAAGTATTGTTCAATTGATACCCCATACAAGCCCGCCAGTAGAGGTGCTGAATCAAAAACGATTTGCACAAATCGTCACACTCGCCTTCTCACAGCGGCGAAAAACATTACGCAATACCTTAAAAACTCTACTGGATGCAGTACAGATAGAAGCTGTAGGCATTGATCCACAAGCGCGTGCAGAAACCTTGAGCCTTCAAGCCTTTGCACAACTTGCGAATCTTAATGTCTTGGAGAAATAACGCGGATCGATAAAATAATTATCGACTTGTCTTTCACCTTCATAGTATTTTTCCTGATAAACCGTACCCTTCTGATTAAATTTCAATTCGACAATTTCCCAAGGTTCAAAGGCGGAGGCGATAATCGGTGAATGTGTCGCAAAGAAGAATTGCGCGTTAGGGGCTAATGCTGTGTAATAGTTGATAATCTCTGTTTGAATATCAGGATATAATGATCTTTCGGGTTCATCAAGCAAAATAATACTCTCATCCGTGTTCAATTTAAACAACGGTGTCATGGTTAATATGACTTGTTTGGTGCCGGTACTCCAACCACTATAGGGAATTTCTGTGCCATCCACCGATTGAATTTCAATGAATTTCAAGTCTTCAACCGATTCAAAATCAAATGACGTTTTGACGGTTAAAGAAAATTTATTCAAAATGATATCCAATTGTTGGGCTAATTTTTCAAGCGGATTAGGATGCTCAGCTTTCCAATGCTTATAATTTTGAAAAGCACGCTCACCTTCTGCAGCACTGATGTCAAGGGCTTTGGTAATCTGCTGACTGTATTTGAGTTCTTTGATTTTATAAGCGTTGATATCGGTTAAAATCTCATTCCAGATTGCTAAGACATTATCCGTTTCAAAATCAAATATTTGCGGTTTTTGAGATCGTTTTGGTTGTTCAAATTCTACAGTGGTTTTTAAATAAGAAACGGGAGACACCGGTTTTTCTTGTAGAATTTGATTGAGGTTAGTGATGATTTCGGCGGGAAAGGAGATCAGTTTATTTTTACCCTGATAAAATGTTTCAATAAACTGTTTAGGTGTTGGCAGCGACGTTTTCCATTCCCATGAGATTTCTCCCCCCTCTCTGATTTCAATAATGCTTTTAACGTCTTTAAAAAAGGCCGTTATCACTATCATAGTCTTATCAGCACGGGATATGTTTTGGTTTAAGGTGCCTTGTAAAACCTGATCATGCTCTGTCGTTAGATTAGCCGTCAAAGTCGCCCTGATGAGATTTAGCAAACTCGTTTTTCCCGTACCACTTTGCCCCAGAAAACAAACCTTATCTAAAGGCTTACCTTCTTTTGGATGGCCTTTGGGATAAGTTAAATCAAGTGTTAGGTTTTTAAAAGGGTTATATTCTGTAATGTCTATTTGACTGATTTTCATATTGAAATGGAGTCCAAACTTGAGTTTGAATGAGCTTTTGGCCGTTACTCAAAACCTGAAAATAAACGCAAGAGACGCTAAAGGCGCAAAAGGGCGCAAAAGGGGCCTTAATAAATACCTATCTTTTGCGTCTCTTGCGTCTCTTGCGTCTCTTGCGTTATTTTTTTAAACGCGCTATTCATTAGCCAATGTTGTCGTCTTGATCAGCAACTCAGAACGTTGAATAGGTGTCAGATCATCCAGATAATCGAATGGATTGGTTCCCTCTGTCACATAAAGCGCGTAGAAAACATAAGTGCCGCCTAAACCTGGGCTCAGTTCCAAATCTACCAGGTTAGGAGAAACTTCCAAGATATCTAAAGATTCCTTAAAAGGTTGACGTATTCCAACGATTTTGTTAAGCAAATCCGTTTGATAAAACAGATCACCTGACGGAAATTGAATGACAACCCACTTAACGTTGAGTGAGGTATCTATCTTAATGATATCACCCACTTGATAGGAATCTTTGATTCCTTTAAATTCAACACAAGCCCATTCTGCCTGAGTCGTATCACATCCACTTCCCTCCCGAATCCGAACTGATTTGGCTGTCAAAAATCCAACCTGTAGTGATGATGAAGGATTAGGGAAAACAAAAGGTTGCCCTATGGTGTAAGTCATGACTTTGTCACTGGCTACTATCCGATCACCACCTGCTGAGATAACTTGGCTATCAAGTGTATCTGCGTTGATAATGGTGCTGAGGCAGGAGAGTAGTGTGCATAGTAGCATCAAGGGGAGGGGGTTATTGGAGAGTTTAAGCATGGGGTTAATCCTCGTGTTCGTTGCGTATTTCCTCGTTTTCAAACAGAGCATGGAAACGAGGAAAAATTTGCGGAGATTAGTTTTCGACTGCCACCCAGTTGATGTGCCATTTTACTTCATTGGCTTTTTCTGGTGTGATTGTTTCCTCCAAATAATAAATATATATACGAAAACTATTTGCACTTGGCGTGTATATAGAACTTCCTCCAGTAGTATACCAATGCCACATATCTCCACCTATGCTTGATATATAAGTTGGTGTCGAAGTGAATCCACATTGGCTAGTATTGACATCGACATAAATTCCAGTGGCGGAATATTGTACCCAAGCTGTGCTGCCTATTGGTGTGCTTCCATTGCAAACCCGTAGTGGCCCAGGTTCACCTTTATCGCCTTTATCACCTTGATCACCTTTATCGCCTTTGTCACCTTTGCCACCTGGTGTGCCACTATCCCCGGGAGGCCCTTTATCACCTTTATCGCCTTTGTCACCTTTGCCACCTGGTGTGCCACTATCCCCGGAAGGCCCTTGTTTTCCTTGATCACCTTTATCGCCTTTGTCACCTTTGCCACCTGGTGTGCCACTCTCCCCGGAAGGCCCTTGTTCTCCTTGATCACCTT
The DNA here is from genome assembly GCA_003645185.1 of Candidatus Parabeggiatoa sp. nov. 3. GTDB lineage: Bacteria > Pseudomonadota > Gammaproteobacteria > Beggiatoales > Beggiatoaceae > Parabeggiatoa. Next base: position 6,912 of record QNEL01000114.1, on the reverse strand, counting down.
TGTCGCCTTGATCACCTTTGTCGCCTTGATCACCTTTGTCGCCCTTGTCACCTTTTCCCCCCGGTGTTCCTTTTTGTCCACTCGCCTTATCAGCACACCCCCAATGACTGCCATTCCATTCTGCCACCTGACCACTCGTACAAGCCAAGCTTTTTAAGGTGTCACTGTCATGTTCTACTGTATTCGCATGAAACGCATAAGGGACGCTGGAAATCGGTATCGGTTGGGAAATGCCATTCGCTTCAATGTGCAATTGAAGGATTCGAGTGAAATCAATTTCCGCTAAGCTGTTTTTTTTACCTAGCACAACATTAAACACGCCGTTATTAACGCGCACTGCTGAATAGTACTCATTCCAAACCGTGTCAGGGATCGAAAAATTGATTTCGGTTGTGCCATTGATTGGATTACCCGAATCGTCTTCCAGATATCCTTGGAAACTGATTGTGCCGGGGACTTCGGCATAGCCCAAATAGGGTATGATGCCAAGTAATAGCACCAAAAGTGCTTTGGTGGGTTGTTTCATAATATTTAATTCTCCTGTAGTCTTTGTGTCGGTTGTCAGTTGTAAACCGATGTTCAGAAAAATAGCCGATTAATAAAAGTCAATGGTGTCTAAAATCAGCCGTCACAGACCCGCGCATTTATATCATATAATGAAATTTAGGTCTACAAATTTCTGCCCGGTCTTGGCGAGTGCCATTCAGAATTTGAAGGAATGACGGATTAAGTCATTGTTTCGTATGATATAATACCGTTATGAACGGTTGAACAATCATGATTTGGAAAATGCGCTCAAATTGCAAACCTGTTGCAGACAATTTGGCATAGCACGGTCATCGCATAAGCCTGGGCGAACACGCAGGTTCGCCCCTACAGCCCTTACTTTTACAGGGTTTTGTAGGGGCCGACCTGCGTGTCTGCCCGATACGATATGGCATTGAAGTACCAAATAGAGTACATTTGATGTTAAATGCCTTTAACTATTTGTGTGATCTCTTCCACTTCAACTGGCTCGCCACAGACCCGCGCATTTATACCATATAATGAAATTCAGGTCTATAAATTTTTACACGGTCTTGGCGAGTGCTGGTTAATGCTAGGATTTTAATCAAGGATGATGCTGTTTTCGCAGATTGCATATATAATATTGTGACATATTATTAATTATTCATTATATTTTAATTGAGGGATAGAACGCTGATTATCATGACGCCACGCAAAAGTTTTTGCGCGCAAAAACTTTTGCGTGAAAAACTGATTTACGCAGATTTAATCAAGGGGCCGTATGTTTATCCTTTCTTCTAACTAATCCTTGTAGTTATAGAGTGATTGATAGAACGCTGCTTGTCATGATGGCCGACTGATTGACACTGATTAATTTCCTCAGTCGAATACTTATCAACTATACCTATTCATCCCCACTATCTAGTGTTATTTGAATTATCGTTATCTTCTAAGTACGCTATGCCATACTGGAATATTTCAGTCAATGAATTGGCTTTTTTTTGTTTTATCAGTTGATTAGCAGCCTTCAAATCAGTGTCATCTATATAATGCATAAGAACATTGGTGTAATTTGCTTTAGAAGGTAAATTGTTGAAGCGCTGAGCGTAACCGCAATTGGGGTTTGTACAATGGTTTTTGTTTTTTATTTTCTCTATGTCATAAAGCAATGATGAGTAATCACAAGAAAGGGGGCTACAATCATTGACTTTATAATGATGACTTTTGGCGGGTTGAATATTATGTAATGGATCCACAAGAACAATATTGAACACATTAAATTCATCCCAAAAGCCAACGATTCTGCCAAGAGATTTTGAAATTTGAAATTGAAGTAGTGGAAAATCCATTTCATTTTCTCTATAGTCTTCATCGATCCAAATCAAATCTTTTCTCTGTATAGGGATATTCTTTTGGTTCCAATCAATCGTGTGATAACGATATGCCTCTTTTGTAGTGCTGTCTGATATAAAAGATTTGATTTCTTGATTCGATAAATCTTGTAATCTTTCTAAAAAAGAAACGAACCAAGAAGGCGAACAACGATCTAAAGCGAAATATTCAATTTGTCTCCAAAATCGAAAAGAAAAACGCCATTTTTTCTTTTCAATGTTTTGAAGAACCGGTTTCTGTTGTTCTTTGGGTTGGTAGTTTAAAACAGGTTTAAGTGCCATTATTCACCTTTAATCTTGCCGCGTAATATTCTCTCATCACATCAGCGTTAATCGGTTCTTCACATCTTTGACTTGAGCGGTAACCTTTTCTCGCTTCAATCCAAGGTGTTTCTTGATGTGTCATCTCTTCTAGTTGGACACCACTAAATTTGGCGTAAGTCTCCAAAATAGTCTCAATGTGATTTCTATCTTGTTCAGACAAAGAATTGAGTTCAAATTCTGGGGAAATATCATCCCTTTCTATATCAGAATACAGCGATTTAGTTGAAGCAAAGCGATCATATAGGGTTCGATTAATGGGCCCATGAATCCAGGCTTGAAAATAGTCAGAAAAGAGCTTTTTGCCGTAAAATGCTAAATACCATGCTTGTGTATAATAAAGCAGTTTATGAAGCTTGAGATGATTGAGTTCTTCTCCAGCTTCTGTTAATTTCAGTATAATGTAGTCTCCGGCTTGATTGATATGCATATTTCTAGTCACCTCATTTTTTTTGTTGCATTCAACATTTTAAAACCTGTCAGGTTTATACTGTGGTGTAAAATTTCAGGTATTTTGATGATTTTTTTCACACCTGATTTGTAGGGTGGGTAAACGGGCCGCAATGAACTCAATATCAGGCAAAAGTACAGCAAAGCGAACCGAAGGTCAGCGAAGCTAAACTTTTGCCTGAAAACCCAGATTTCAGCCGCACGGAAGCCCACCATTCCTCCTTCTATTATTTTTTTCGGATGCCCCATAAAACTAAAAAGCCCCTTGTCGAAAGACTTGGGGCTTTGTACAAATGCCTACGGGGGCAATGAGTAATCTATTTGAATGGAATGGGCAGTGATGAGAGATTCATTGTTTTAGATTCTATGTTTCCAATATTCAGGGTGCTGATGAAGATGCATCACTGCCACAATATATAATTCTTCATCTTCTGAGTAAAACACCCCATATGGAAAACGATTTACTAAAATACGCCGAACATTCCCTTCAATAATTTGCCATGCTTTTGGAAAAGATTTAATTCTTTCTATGGTTGCATAGACTTCAAAGGCAAAATCTAAACCAAGGCCTTTTTCATCGTAGTAATCTATTGCATCAAGAAATTCTTCTTCTGGGTGAAATGAATATTTCATTTAGAAAAGCGACTCCTTATGTTTGAAAACACTTCTTCGCCGGGGATGGGTTTTACCTCACCAGAACGTATTTGTTGAAGACGCGCCTTGGCTACCGTAACCCACTTTTGATCAATATCTGATTCAGGTGTATTTAGGGTTTTTAATAATGAGTCAACAATTATTGCTCGTTCTTCTACTGGCAAAGAATTGGCTTCTTTGATTAAAATTTGTGTATTCATATTCTGTCGGAAATGGCATATTGGAGATTTTTTGAGCGGGCAAAAACGCAAATTGTAAAAAAAACAGTATATCATACTCAAATCATAATAATTTAATCTATCAATGAACAATTATCAATTATCAATTATCAATTATCAATTATTAATTATTAATTATTGCTGAGGGATAGAACGCTGATTATGGCCTGATTTTCACTGATTTAATCAGCGTAAATCAGGCCATAATCAGTGCAATCTGCGTTCTATTGATTTTTATATTTGAACGCCCATTCATTTTCCGTTTAACATTCTATTTGCTGATTATACCCCAATTGAGGGATAGAACGCTGATTATGGCCTGATTTTCACGCAGATTTAATCAGGGCCGTATGTTTATCCTTTCTTATAACTAATCCTTGTAGTTATTCTTATAACTAATCCTTGTCGTTATTCTTGTAACTAATCCTTATAGTTTTGTATGTCACCAATCAATCCGATTCTAAACACGCCTTATCAAGAGCCTCTGTTTCATTACGCCACCCATAACGGGGAATTGAATTACGAAGATGTGAGAGAAGGGCGACGTGTTGCCGATATTCAGGGGCAACCTCAAGACGCTCAACAGAAACATGACGAACATCTGATTAATTTAATCCGGCAAGAAGTAAAAGCTTGGCGAGTGCAAGGTTATCCTAACACGACACGAGTCTCTCAAGAATTACTCTATTTTTGGTTTAAAAATCCTGATAGGGCGAATTGTCATAAATTATTCTTCGCGCAACAGGAAGCCATTGAAACAACTATTTGGTTAAACGAATTAACCCAAAAGTCTAATGTCGGGCAATTGATATTAAATGAACTGAAAGCCGCGAGAGAAGTGAGCAAAACCTTACCGACGCATAATTTGCCGCGCATTGCTTTTAAAATGGCAACGGGTACGGGTAAAACTGTCGTGATGGCCGCCCAAATTTTGTATCACTTTTTTAATCGGCAAGAATATCGTATGGATATGCGCTTTGCAGACAACTTTTTGATTGTCGCGCCGGGCATTACGATTAAAAATCGTTTAGGCGTTTTATTCGTTGATACGCTCAATCGGGGCAGCAATAGTCAAGATTATTATCACATTAGACAGCTGGTTCCGCCGACGTTAATGCCTGAATTAGAACGGCTTAATGCTAAAATCATCATTACTAATTATCATGCTTTGGAACCTAAAATTTTGCAAGGCAATAAAAGGAGCCCTTTTGATGGTAAAAAAGATGCGACGGGCCAAAAGGTGGAAGCCAAGGAAGAGTTTAATCAAGTGATTAAACGTGTCTTGGGCAAATTCAAAAAAGATTCACGACTGCTGATCATCAATGATGAAGCCCATCACTGTTATTGGCCCAAAGAAAAGGGCAAACTAAACGATGACGATAACAGTAAAGCTGAAAACGCTTATGCTGCCATTTGGTTTAACGGCTTAGTTCAAATCGCTCAAAAATTTAAGGTGTCAAGCATTTATGATTTAACGGCTACGCCTTACTATCTCAGTCATTCGGGTTACCAAGCTTATCAGTTATTTCCTTGGGTTGTCAGCGATTTTGGTTTGATAGAAGCGATTGAATCGGGTTTAGTCAAAATCCCCTTTTTGCCTGAATCAGATAACCCGAAAGCACTTTCTCTGCCTGTCTTAAAAAATTTATATGAACAGGTTAAAAACGAATTGCCTAAAAAGGGGCGTGTGACACTCGCTAAAAAAGCGGGTAAGCCAGTCGTCGAACAGTCGCCAAATTTGCCGTCTTTAGTTAAAACGGCATTAGAACAATTTTATAGTCATTACCAAAAAGACTTTAATCGGATAAGCGGGTTATTCGACAATCCCCCCGTGTTTATCATCGTTTGTAATAATACCTTGGTTTCTAAAGAAGTGTATAAATACATTGCGGGTTATGAATTGATTGATGACGCGGGTAATGTGATTGATACCGTGACTGGGCAATATGACTTGTTTTCCAATTTTGATGTCGTGACAAAACAGGCTTTGCCCAAACCACCGACTTTGCTGATCGATTCTAATGTCTTAGAAAATGCTGATCTGGTTAGCACTGATTTTAAAAAAGTGTTTGCCCCTGAATTGGAAAACTTTAAGCGCGCTTATCGCATTCGCCATCCCGATAAATCTTATGACAACGTTACCGAAGCCGACATTTTAAGAGAAGTCGTCAACACGGTTGGCAAACAAGGCACATTAGGCGCTCACATTCGGTGTGTCGTTTCCGTTTCCATGCTGACAGAAGGTTGGGATGCGAATTCTGTAACCCATATCATGGGTTTACGCGCATTTAATTCGCAATTGCTTTGTGAACAAGTCGCAGGGCGCGCTTTGCGTCGTCAAAAATACGATTTAGATCAAGAGGGCAAATTGCCACCTGAATATGCTCATATCATCGGCGTGCCGTTTAAACTGTTCAAGGGGGGTACGACGATTTTAGCCGAACCTGTTGAAACTAAACAGATTTATGCGCTAACCGAAAGACAAGCTGATTTTGAAATCCGTTTTCCTCATTTGGTAGGCTATCGAGTTGAATCGTTGGATGATGAGATCAAGGCTGATTTTTCTCGCCTAGAGCATTTTGAAATTGACGCTGACAAGTTTGCCATTGAAAGCGAAATGAGAAACGCCTTCTCATCAGAAATGCTCAAAGTGGCAGATGTCAAAGAAAAACGTGATCAAAGCCTGATTTATGACATCACTAAAGCACTGATTCAGTTTTATTATTCTGATGAAGGGGGCAATCCAAAATTTCATCAATTCAACGCGTTGAAAAAAATTGTGGAAGAGTGGTATTTTGAAAAAGTCACCGTGATTGGTTTCACCGAACCCGCTTATCGAAAGCTACTTTATTTTGAAGAACCTCAAAAAATATGCGATCACATTATGCGTGGCATTGATGCCGAACACCGTTACACCGATAACATTTTACCCGTGTTTAACCCTGAAAAGCCATTTGGGAGCACGCAAGAAGTGAATGGCATTACTTCCAAAGCGGTGTATCCCACTCAAAAAAGCCATGTTAATTTTGTTGTCGCGGATAATACCGATAGTCGGGAACACATCACAGCCAAAACGCTGGAAGCTTTGGACGATTTCGTTATGTCGTATGTCAACAATAGCTTTTTAGGTTTTGCCATTCCTTACGTGAAGGCCGGAACAGATCACTTGTATTATCCTGATTTTATTGCAAAATGCAAAAAACAGAATGGTGAAACCCTTCATTTAATCATTGAAATATCCGACATGAAGCAAGACAAAGCCGCGAAAAAATGGACAGTTGAAAACTGTTGGCTGCGCGCAGTCAATGTCGTGCGTGATAAATATGGGTATGATGAATGGCAATTTATTGAAATAACGAATGATATTTGGG
>QNEL01000113.1 GCA_003645185.1 Candidatus Parabeggiatoa sp. nov. 3 | reverse complement strand
GTACTGAAGCACAAATAAACAGGTATTTTGGGCATGAGCAAGGGATTGCCCCTACGGGTACGGTTGTAGGGGCAATCCCTTGTGGTTGCCCCGATTGCTTCTATTAAAATACCTGAAAATTTATGGTTCAGTACTTATCACGGCCCAAACCTGACAGGTTTTCCAAACCTGTCAGGTTTTTAATGAAAAAATTACCTATCGGTATTCAAACCTTTGCCCAAATCATCAAACAAGACTATCTCTATGTGGATAAAACAAGGCATATTGCTGAATTAATCCAAGGTGGAAAATACCTTTTTCTTTCCCGCCCTCGCCGTTTTGGTAAATCGTTATTGGTTTCAACACTTTATAAAATATTTTCTGGAAACCAAGCCCAGTTTCAGGGTTTATTTATCTATGACAAGATCGAATGGCAGCAGTATCCGATTATTCACATTGATTTTGCGGGTATTGATTTTTCAACCCCTTTCGATTTGCAAAAAGGCTTAATTCAATTAATGGATGGCCTGAACAAGCGTTATCAATTGGAAGTCGAAAAACTGGGTTTTAAGGCCTATTTTAAAAATATTATTGTGGCCTTATCTGAAAAATACGGTCAAGTCGTCGTATTAGTCGATGAATATGATAAGCCCATTGTTGACTATATGGATGATCTCGAAAAGGCTGCTCAAAACCGAGACATTCTGAAACAGTTTTTCGGTGTTTTGAAATCTGCGGATGCTTTTTTACATTTTGTCTTTTTAACCGGTGTCTCCAAATTTGCGCGTGTGTCTATTTTTTCAGACTTAAATAATATTCGCGATATCACCCTCTCTCCCCAATTTTCAACCCTGCTTGGATACACGCAACACGAATTGGAAAGTTATTTTGATCAACCTATCCAAAATCTTTGTTTTGAGTTGGGGATCAAAAAAGCCCCGTTATTGGCTAAAATCAAGAATTGGTATGATGGCTATTCATGGGATGCGAAAAACAAAGTTTATAATCCCTTTTCAATTCTCAATTTGTTCACGGAACAACGATTTTTAAATTATTGGTTTGCGAGTGGTACGCCAACTTTGCTAATCCAGTTAATGAAAAAAAATGCTTATGAGGCCACCGTTCTTGAAAATAAAAAAGTCTCACAAATTGTTTTCGAGAGTTATGATCTTGATCGTATTAATCTTTTCTCGCTGTTGTTTCAAACGGGCTATCTCACCATCACCCAAATTGAACAAAAAGGGCGGATGCCTCAATATGTCTTGAACTACCCGAATTTTGAAGTGAAAGAAGCTTTTATTACCTATTTATTTGAAAGCTTTACCCAAAATGGGTTAGAAGCGATTCAACCCGCTGCTGAAGATTTACGCACCTATTTACAAACGGAAAATATTGAAGGTTTTATGACGCTCATTCGGGCCTTATTTGCCAAAATTCCGTATGTGTTGCATCTTGAACAAGAAGCGTATTACCATTCGTTGTTTTATATGATTTCCGTATTGATGGGGGTTGAGATAGATTTGGAAGTGCTAACCGATAAAGGGCGCATTGATGGCGTATTGGCGTTGGAGGATAAAATCTATTTGATTGAATTTAAATATGGCAAAGCGGGCACTAAAATGGCTACTTTGACAAAAAACGCGATTCAGCAAATTCGCGATAAAAACTATGGCGAACGCTTTTTGAATGACTCACGCCCGCGTCTCTTGTTGGGTATCGGGTTTATAAAAAAAGAAATCGGGTATAAGTTGATTACTGATAATTGATTTGAAAGTTGAACAGGGTGAACACGCAAGGGCAGCCCCTACTCCAAGAGGGCCGCAAAATAACATGCACTCCAAGAGGGCCGCAAAATAAATTTGGAACGATAATGATTTGTACTTTATTCAATCGGGAAACGCTATAGATTAGATAGAACGCTGATTCTCATGATTGTCATGATTAACACTGATTAAAAGATTTAAAGAGTTAAAAAGCTTTCACGCAAAAGTTTTTGCGTGCAAAAACTTTTGCGTGACATACTGATTGTCATGATTTACGCTGATTTTTTTGATGAAAATAAGGAGAAAAACTATGAAAAAAACGTTTAATATCGCAGGCCCTTGTCACCCTAATAAACACTATATGCTGCCTTCTCAAGAACGCTGTCAAGGCCTGATGCAACTGATTGATCAAGAACAGTATTTTGTTATCCATGCCGCACGGCAATCTGGCAAAACCACGCTCCTGCTAGAACTCACAAAGCAATTGAACGAAACGGGAGATTATTATGCTTTGTATTGTTCATTGGAAACAGTGCAGGGTATTGATGATCCTAAAGAAGGTCTGCCGGCCATTGTGAAAACGCTACAATTTCAAGTGGAAATCAATGAACAATTGGGCCATTATGCTTTTGCTCAAGAGGCAGATTATTCCAGTTATACTATACTTTTGCTTAAGACATTATCGCAATTTTGTCGGCAGTTAGATAAACCATTAGTCATTTTTTTTGACGAAACCGATTGCTTGGCAAATGGCACCCTGATTGCGTTTTTGCGACAATTGAGAAATGGATATGTCAATCGTAACCAGATGCCTTTCGTTCATTCTATCGCCTTGGTGGGTATGCGTCATATCCGTGATTATAAGAGCGATATCCGCAATGGTAAAAAAACATTGGGGAGTTATAGCCCATTTAATATTGTTGCTGAATCCCTCAGTTTGCGTCATTTTACGCTGAAAGAAATGACGAGTCTCTATGCCCAACATACTGAACAAACGGGGCAAGCTTTTTCATCGAAAGTCATTGAGAAAATCTACCATTACACGCAAGGGCAACCTTGGTTAGTCAATGCCGTCGCCAGAGAGATTGTGGTCAAAATGCTTGCCAATGACTTTTCAAAAGCCATTAACTTAAAGCATGTTGAGCAAGCAGTGCAAACTATCATTCTGCGACGTGATACGCACATTGATAGTTTAATGGAACGCTTAGAAGAGCCACGAGTGCAACGTATTGTTGAACCGATCATTGTGGGGCAAAACCAAGGCTATAGTGTGTTGGATGATGATTATCAATATGTACTTGATTTGGGTTTATTACGTTATACTGACGAAAAAATTATCCCGTCCAATCCCATTTATGGTGAAGTGATTATTCGCACTTTGAGTTCCCGTTCACAAATGGAGATGGCTAATCTTCCGTTTCCCGCCTATCTAACCGATGGCAAACTGGATATGAAAAAATTACTGACTGATTTTCAACAATTTTGGCGGGAAAATAGTGAAATATGGGTTAACCGGTATCAATATCAAGAAGCCGCTCCCCATTTAGTTATGCAAGCTTTTTTGCAACGGATAGTCAATAGTGGTGGGCGAATTTCACGCGAATTTGCATCGGGAAGAAGACGACTGGATTTGTGTGTGCATTATGAACAAAGCCGTTATCCGATTGAGTTGAAATTACGCTATGGAGATAAAACCTATAAAGAAGGGCAGAATCAATTATTGGGTTATCTGGATAAATTGGACTGTGACGAAGGTTGGCTCGTCGTTTTTGATAGACGGAAAACGGTTTTATGGGATAAAAAGATTTTTTGGCAAACTAAGTCGGTTGGTCAGAAAACTATTCATGTGGTTGGGTGTTAAATTTTTCAGTTATCAGTTATCAGTTATCAATTGGAATGCATGTTATTTTGCAGTGACTTTTCGTTCCAAATTGATTTTGCGGTAATTGGAGTGCATTGTTATTTGCCCTTTGCATACCTATTTAAATGGCCGCAAAATAACATGCATTCCAACCGGCAGCAAAATAACATGCATTCCAACCTGCAAACTAAAGTTTGCACTCCAAACCGTTAACCCTGAAAAAGGGAATACCCCATCTTGAAAGGAGAAAAAAAATGATGAACATTATCAAATTCGATCCACTTTCTCTTATGATAATCTTGCTGTTTTGGATATCGCTTTCTGCGGCTGAACCGATTACCGTTAATAGCACGGCTGATAATACGACAGAAGATGAGGAATGTACTTTGCGTGAAGCGATTGAAAATGCTCAAGGTGCGATTCATCAGGATTGTGTGGCTGGCACAATTGGGCTTGATGAGATTCGTTTCAATTTAACGACTCCGGCAACGATTAACCTGACTTTTGCATTGCCAGCTTTGAATGAGAATGTGAATCTTGTCAATCAGACTGGCAAGATGCTGACTGTGCGCCGAGATACGGGGGGCGATTACCGCATTTTGACAGTCAATACTGGTGTAAAAGTGACGCTTGATGCCTTGATGATCAGGAATGGCAAAACTGATTTTGGGGGCGGTATTTTAAATCAAGGTGATTTGAGGCTTCTGAATTGTAGTATTCATGATAATACCACAACTGATACCGATAATAACGATGGGGGCGGTATTTACAACAAGGGCAAGCTTGAAATCATTTCTAGTACGATTAGCGATAATCTAGCTGAAGGAGAAGGGGGCGGTATTTATAATTATCCGCCGGGCACCGTCACTATTAAACACAGTACCCTGAGTGGGAATGAAGCGGTGAAAGAAGGCGGTGCGATTTATAATGATGAAGCTGTCAGCGTGACGCTTATTAATAGTACTGTCAGTGGGAATCTAGCTAACAATGCAGGTGGTGGTGTCTATAACTGTGCGGGGCTGCTCGATATCACAAATAGTACGATTATCAACAATGTTGCGTTTGCAAAAAACTTCTTGGGGTTAAGTATAGGGGGAGGCATTACTGATAATAGTTTTGAATGTGCTGTCAGCACTGTGCATCTCAATAACACCTTGGTTGTCGGTAATAAAGCTGCCCTCAACCCTGATGTTTTCGCTGTTCTCACAAACAGTAATAACAATCTGACTGAGTTGCCGACAGGCGTTAAGCTTGAAGACGTAGTCAACCCGACTTTGGCACTGAATGGCGCGTCATCGGGTTCACCGCTTACTCATGCTTTGGTTTGTGGCAGTGCGGCTATTGATGTGGGTGAGAAGAGTATGGTGCCAGGCGATATCAAAACGGATCAACGGGGGGTGCCTCGCGTAATTGGCTCTGCTGTTGATATCGGTGCTTTTGAATTTAAATCTGATCCAACGCCGCCTGTTTATGATTTCACGGCGGAGAGTTTTAAAGTCGCGGAAGGGAATACGACGAATACCTCTCAGATTGTTACCCTCACACGTTCTGAAAATTTGACGTGGGCGACGACGGTTGATGTGGTTTTGACGGGTGAGACGGCTACCGCTGCTCAGGATTTTACGGCGGGCCCGATTACGGTTGCCTTTCCTGCCGGTGAAACGACTCGAATGGTGCCTATTGAGTTGCGCGGTGATACGGTTTTGGAAGCAGATGAAACGATTAATTTGTCATTGACTGAGTTCACTCCTCGCGGAGATGTGGGTACGACGCAGCCGACGGCGACGTTAACGATAACTAATGATGAAAATCATGCGCCCGTTTTGGATAATTCAAATCCGGTGAGGTTGACGGATATTTCTGAAAATGTGCCGGATGCCAGTAATGCGGGTGATCGGATTGCTGACTTGATCACGGGTATGATTGAGGATGCGGATGGCGATCAAATTGGAATCGCGGTGTTTGCGGTTGATAATCGTCAGGGTAAGTGGCAATACTTGACTGAGGGGAATACTGAGTTCATTGATTTTCCAGATGTGGTAACTGAAACTCTATCGGTTTTACTGGATGATGAGACTAAAATCCGTTTTGTGCCTAATGCCGATTATAACGGTACAGTTGAATTGCGTTTCCGGGCTTGGGATCAAACAACGGGCAGTCATGGCGATACGCAGATCGATACGACGACATCTGGCGATATCACGGCTTTTAGCCGTGAAACGCGTTTCCAGGCTTGGGATCAAACAACGGGCAGTCATGGCGATACGCAGATCGATACGACGACATCTGGCGATATCACGGCTTTTAGCCGTGAAACGGCTACAGCGCGTATTACGGTTAATCCGGTAGACGAACCCCCACCACCGCCTCCTTCGGAGCCGCTTCCACCGATACCGGCCCCTTCGGAGCCGCCTTCACCGGCTCCTTCGGAGCCGCCTTCACCACCGCCTCAACCGGTGACTTATGATCTCAATATCACGCTGAAAGGTGAGGGCAAAGTGACGGGTACGGGTATTTATTGTGGTACGGATTGTGAGGAGGAGCATGTCAGTGGTACGCGCATTACGCTGTTGCCTCAACCGGATAAGGGCTATGCTTTTATAAAATGGACTGGCGGTTGTGCTGAGGATTTTACACTTAATAAGCATAAGACGTGCGAAGCGATTTTTGAGCCTTTAGTGCCGAAGTATGTCTCTAAACCAAAGCCGAATAGCACGCTTGATTTTGGCAAGACTGAGATCAAGAAACCTATTAATATAGCGCGCGCGCTTAATATTATAGTTGAAAATCGGGGATTGGCTGATTTGGTAATCAGTGATTATTCCATTCAGGGGGAACAGGCCGATGAATTTCGTCTCGTTTCTCCTGATTTTCCTTTCACTATTGCTAAAGGCGCGAAAGCGCAATCCGTTAAACTGGCCTGTCAACCAATAGAAACGGGTTTGCGCGAAGCGATATTGGTTTTCAAAACAAATGATCTTTTAAATCAATCGGTTAGCTATGATTTGAATTGCACGGGTATTGCTCAACCTGTTCCGAACTATTCACTGATTGTCACGCAACAAGGCGATGGTACGGTTTTCAATCGGCCTGAAGGCGTGGATTGTGGTGGCGATTGTACCCGCTATCCGGCCAATACGCTGATTCAATTGGAGGCGATTGCAGATACCGATTGGCAATTTACCCGATGGGGCGGCGATTGTAATGAGCAGGGTGAAATCACGCTAACGGCTAACCAAAGCTGTACGGCGATTTTTAATCCTGTTCTTTTGGATGAACTGTTGACGGTTAGCACGACAGGTAGCGATAGCGGTATTGTGATCAGTACACCAGCGGGTATTGATTGCGGTGCGGATTGTACCGAAGCTTTTCCCAAAGAAACAGTGGTTACGCTGACAGCCCAACCGGATTCTGGATATCAATTTGAAGCTTGGCAGGGTGATTGTGATCCGCTGGGCCAGGTGATCATGAATGAGGCGAAGACGTGTAGCGCGACGTTCAAGGCGATTTATCATGGATTGACAGTCACCACGACAGGCCAGGGGCTGATCACGCTTAATGAGGAAATGGATTGTGGTACCGGTTGCACTGACAGTTTTCTCAGTGGCACTTTGGTGAGATTGATGCCTGAACCGGATGCGGGTTGGCAATTTACGGGTTGGCAGGGAGATTGTGAAACGATCCCGCTGCATTCTGAGGTTTCCAAGGCGATTGAGATCACGATGAACCGTCAGCAAAATTGCACGGCTGTTTTTGAACAAGTGGGTTATCCCTTGACTGTCAATCTTGTGGGTAATGGGAGAATCAATCTCAATAACCATCGTGAGTGTCGCGAAACTTGCACCGATATCTTGTCTAAGGGATCGGCCGTGAGCCTGACAGCAATACCTGATGAGGGTTGGACATTTGAAGGTTGGCAGCATGGCTGTACTGATAACCTGATTGTCAATAGTTCGTTAATTTGCACGGCGCTTTTTAAACCGATTCTACAGACAATCGATATCCGTATGACAGCGGATGCGGGTAAAGTGTTGCTGGGCAATGCCGACGGCCAAGTCATTGAATGTAAAGAGAATTGTAGTCAACAGTACCCTTATGGAACAAGCGTCAATCTGTCTTTTCAAGCGAATGCCGGTTGGCAATTTTCTGAATGGCAAGATGATTGTGCCTCTGAAACGCATTTCATCCTGAACGATGATCGTCTTTGCACGGCCCAATTCAAACCGCTTTTGTTTATCACACTAGAGGGTAAAGGCAAGATCACTAGCGAACCTGCGGGCATTGACTGTGATTTTCCTTGTCAACACAGTTTTCCACAATTTGAGACGGTGAAGCTGATAGCCAAAGCCTCTCCTTATTGGGTATTTGATCGTTGGAAAGGGGCTTGTGAAAAAGGGAAATACGATAAGAAAACCAGTCAGGTGGTGATGTATAGTGGCAACCGAAGTTGCCATGCTATTTTTTTATCCGACAAGGATAGAGACAGTATCGCAGATGAGATTGAAAATCAGGGCCCGCATGGCGGTGATGGTAATTACGATAGCCAGCCAGATAGCCAACAAAACCAAGTAGCTTCTTGGCTTGATAAGTATACGGGCAACTATGTCACGCTTGAAATCAGCGATGAGTGTGGTATTGAAGACATACAAAATACTCAAATGGATAGGCTGTATGGTATTCGGGATATCAGCACAATCGAAGTTGATCTCAGGGATGAATGTCAGCAAACGGATTTAACGATTTTTTATCATGGTGATCAGGCTGCTTTTTCTGAAGCTTATCAAATGTATGGGCCGTATGCGACAGAATATCTGAATGCACGCGGTTGGTATAAGCCTGATAATATTTTTCCAGAAACGAAAATCATTGATGGGCAAGCGGTGACGAAAGCGTCGATGCGTTTGTTCAGAAACGATGTGCCCCTACCCATTTATAAAGATAGTGTGGTATTTGTTCGGCGTGACTATAGCATTGCAGAAAACGCTAAAATCGCCGAGATTAGCCTTGTGCGTGAGGGCAACGATGCTGGAGAAGTGTGCATTGACTATGCCGCCCTTGATGACAACGCAATACAGGGTGAAGATTACCGATTAGAAAAAGGAACACTCTGTTGGGCTGCGGATGAAGACGGTAACAAAACCTTTACTGTTGAAATCATTGACAATGAGATTCAAGAAGAGACGGATAAACAATTGCTACTGAACATACGCTCACACGATGATGTGGAGCTAGGGAGAAGCAGGGCAACGCTCGTGATTGTGAATGATGATTTACCCGTTTGTCAGCTTGCCACGCAAACCTTGAGTCAAAAATGCAATGCCCAAGACAAAACCTTCACTCAAGCTGTGACGATTGAATCAGGTAGCCAGATTTTTGGAGCCGTCTTTGCCAGTGAGGTGACGCAAGAAGGCGGGATTGTTCAAGATAGCACCTTTAAATCGAATGTGATCCTGAAAAACGGCTCTATTTCTGATTCAGAGTTTTATGCTGCTGAAGTTGAGAATCAGGGCATGATGTCCAATGTGACTTTTCATTCAGGCACTCAAGTTTGGCAATATAATGAACCTGATCGTGATGCTTTAATCAGGGATGCCGTTATCGAAGAGAATGTCATGATTCATGGTGGGATTCTAGCCGGCCATATCAAGAGCAAGGGCATATTGCGCGACATTATTTTTAGAGGGGAAACGCTTGAAGGTGGCACTTTACAAGGCATTATCCGCAATGATAGCGGCGGCATCATCAAAGATGTCAACATTTTGCCAACTGACAACAGTGGTGCTTATATTATTGGTGGCCAGCTTGCGGGTAAGATCACGGGCGATGAGAAAGATTTCGCCATCTTGCAAGAACTCGAAGTCTTGCCAAAGAGTGAACTCAAAAATGTGAGGATTGATAAGACAGTAAAATTGCCGAAAGACGTGACACTGGAAAATGTCAGGCTTGCTGGAGACACCGATATCATGGGGGGCACCCTCAAAGGTGAGATTATCTGTGAAGCTGAAGAAGCACCCGCTTTATTGGAAAATGTGATCATTTTAGACGAGACGCATCTCAAAAACGTGATACTGGGTGATCATATTGATTTAGGGGCTAATCTCACCTTAGCAGGGCGTATCCAGAATAACGGTGATCACACGCTTGAAGATGTTCAATTCTCGGCTGATACCACAATCAGCGGCGGCCGCTTGAGCGGCACGATCACCGGTGTCGCGGAATCGCCGGCTTTGTTAGAAAACGTAGAGATTTCGGATGGCAGTCATCTCAAAAACGTGGCACTGGGTGAGAAGGTGATTTTAGGTGACGAACTCACGCTAGAAGGTACGATCAGCAATACCGGTGATCACACTTTCCAAGATATCCAGTTAGCGCCTGATACCCAAATCAGCGGAGGCCGATTGACAGGCACGATCATCGGTACAGCGGAATCGCCCACCTTATTAGAAAACGTTGTCGTTTCATCAGGCAGCCTTCTTGAAAACGTGATACTCGGTGAACAGGTGATATTGGAAGATGAAGTCACTTTGAAAAACAGCGACATTTCAACAGGCCAGCATTTCAGCGATATCATGATATCAGGCGATATCACACTGGCCGACGATGTCGTGCTTGAAGATGTCCAACTTGGCGCGAATACGCGCCTTGAAGGCGGCCAATTACAGGGGCTGATCACCGGTGATCCGGAAAACCCAGCCATTTTGGACAAAGTCACCCTTTTACCGGATAGCCACGTAGAGCATGTCGTGATTCTGCAAAACAGCACACTGGCCGACACGGTGACAACAGGCAACGGCGTATTATTCTGCACCCGTGCTTTAGGCAACGATGCCCAAGGGCAATCAGTAGACACACAAGCCTGTTTTATTAATCAATTAAAAACCGTTTTCGGCCCAAAACGCAACCGTGCCCGCTTACCCTATCAAGAAGCCAAGACACTCAGGCTGTCAGTCACTATTTTGATTGATCCGAATCATGTTAACAAAGCGGCCGACATCGTCATCGTCGCGATTCAGGATAACCTGATGGCAATCAATCGGTATACACGCGATCAGCACAACTGGATCAGTTGGGATGGCAGAATCAGCAATTTACATGCCGCAAGCAAGCCTTATAAACAGTTACCTGCACGTATCGAAGTCAATATTAATAACGGCCATTTTAGCGAAGCTGTCTTGAAGGAACTCGGCGAATTAACGTTTTATGTCGGATATCGTTTAAGCGATGGCACCGTGATTTATAATGGTTTAGAGCCTCTCAACTTGAGTTTAGGGAATGCCACAAGCATTAAAATTGTTAAAGACAGGCGCAAAAACGTTATCCAGCCAGATAGCGATATCACCAGCTTTTTTGCCACTGGGTTAAGCAATCACAACGGAAAAGCCACAGGGCTGTGCCAATTCATTGAATCTGAAACGATCAATTTGATGACGCGATTCCGCGTAGATGCGCGTCATGTTGGGCAACCGGCCGATATTGTCATAGCCGTTTGTCGCGTTTACCGTGAACAGATCGAAATCTATAGCGGTGGGCAACTTTGGGAAAAAGGCTTAGATCAATTCTTAGATCAATTACCAGCATTCACACATTATCCCGCCTTACCGGAAAAGGTAGACTTGCCCATTTATCGCGGCAACATGATCGATTTACCCGGAGAATATTGGTTGTATATTGGCTATCGTTTAGACAATGAATCGCTCATTGTTTTTAATGGGCATAATCCGATTCATTTTTCAATTAGTGAACGATGAGGGAGAAATAGCGTCTTTAGCGTTTTCTTTAGCGTCTTTAGCGTTTATTTTTTTAACGCAAGAGGCGCAAAAGGCGCAAAAGGCGCAAGGGTTTTTGATATTTGTTTTGCAGGAAGTGTCGGCTGGTGATGCTGAGGCAGCCAAATTGAGGATGCAAGCACTGGATGGCATTGCTGAAATTGAAATCACTGAAGACGTTGAAATCATGGCAAAACAATTATTGTCTCAAGTGCCCTTACCTGCTAAAGCTAAAGTTGATGCGTTGCATATTGCAACTGCTACTATTGGTGGCATGGATTATTTGCTCACTTGGAATTGTAAACACATTGCCAATCCAGCACTGAGAGTGAAAATCGAGTCTGTTATTCGTGCTACAGGCTATGAACCACCCGTTATATGTACACCACATGAACTTTTGGAGGTTTGAAAATGGAAAAAAACCCGATTCTCGAAGAAATTTATCAAATTCGCCTCAATTATGCTGAGCGATTTGGTAATGATCTACACGCTATCTGTCAAGATGCTATACAAAAACAAGGCTATCAAGGCCGGCGTGTTGTGCCAGCAAATCCTAAACCTGCCTTAAATCAACAGATTGGTAGAAAGATATTGGTTGAGTAAGTCTTAAAGTCTTTTATCGCATCATTTCACGCTAAGCCGCTAAGACGCTAAGCCAAAATCAGCGCCGTCATGACAATCATGACAATCAGTGTTCTATCCTTCGCAGGGCCGGCTACCTTTGCGACTTAGCGGCTTTGCGTGAGCCTAATTTCACGCTAAGCCGCTAAGACGCTAAGCCAAAATCAGCGCCGTCATGACAATCATGACAATCAGCGTTCTATTATAATAATACTCAATCAGCGAAAATCATGACAATCATGACAATCAGCGTTCTATCCTCTTTTTCGCATCTGCCTATCAATCTTCAATTATTAATCTTCAATTCTATTTTCTCAATTTAACCCCTAAATGAAATAATCTCTATACACCGTGGTATTCTGTGAGAAACTACATTCTCATATTAAAAAAAAATGATTTCGTTCTTGCATTCAATAACTGTTCAAGCTTTTTTTTTAAAAAGCTTAACAATATTAAGAGATGAAACAAGAGGGTGTTATGGTTAAAAAGGGCGAATACATCGCCCTACCTATTTTTTAAAAATCCCATTTAAGGTTAACACAAAATGTATTTTGAACTTAAAAATATTGGTGCCATTAATCAGGCTAAAATCGAACTGGGCAAATTGACGGTGATTTGTGGTGAAAATAATCGGGGAAAAACTTATATTGCTTATTCTTTATATGGCCTTTTTAGTCGCCTGTTTTCTCCGTGGTTTCAAGAACTTGCTGATTATTTCAATTCACTCCCTCTGAAAGAAGGCATCTTAACCGAATTAAAAGAAAAGGGCGTTGTTCATGTTGATTTGAGGGAGTTTGAACAATATCAAGAGATCATCACCACAAAATTAGGGCAAATTTACACAACAAAATTAAAAGAGGTTTTTAGTGCTAATGCTGACGAATTTGTGGCCGCTGAATTTATCTGTGGGATAGAAAAACGGATTGATTATGCCAAACAATATGGCAGAGTGGGTAAATATAAGAACAAAGTTGTGTTCCAAGCTTCAAAGAATAAAAATAGCCCCGTTTTGACGATAACCCAAAGTCGAGATGATAAACAAAATCTTAATTTTTTTATTCAGGAGATTTTACTTGACTTACTGGTGTTCAATCATTTTCCGCGCCCATTTATCCTCACGGCTGAAAGAACGGGTATACAACAATTTCAAACAGAATTGGATAAAAACCGCAGTGATTTGATAACGACATTAACCAATACTCGCGATTTAGCGTTATTAGATGAGCAGGTTTCTCGTTTTGCCTTACCCCTTAAAGATAATATTGATTTTGCTAGGAAGAGTAGCCATGTGATTAAGTCAAATAGTTTTCTGAAAACCGAAAAACCGGAATTGACGGCTTATATTGAAGAAATGTTGGGGGTGCAATATGACATCATAGCGGGGCAGAAGGTGGTGAGAGATAAAACCACTGATCAGGCTTTGCCTTATTATATGTCTTCAACCTCTGTACGCGCTTTATCTGATTTACATTTATGGCTGAAACACGAAGCCAATAAAGGAGACATTTTATTTATAGATGAACCCGAACTCAATTTGCATCCCGGCAATCAAATCAAAATAGCGCGATTGTTAGTGAGATTAATTAATAATGGCATCAAAGTCTTTATCACAACGCACTCTGATTACATTATTAAGGAATTGAATAATTTATTAATGCTTACCGATGACTTTCCAAAAGCCTTGATGAATGAGTTGGGTTATACAAACGATGATATTTTACACGAAGAGGATTTGAGGGCGTATATCGCTCACAATGGCACGGTTTCACGAGTGGAGACTGATGAATTGGGTATGATACAAAGTGGTTTTGATGATGCCATTGTTCAGATTAATGAAACCTCGGATAAAATCGCGTCAGCAATTATTCACCGATAAAGCTATACTCGGCGCGGGAATAAACTTAACTTTTATCGTTTTTTGGCAACCCCAGGTTGCCACCTGGGGCTATTCACATTCAACCCCTACGGGGTTGCGCGTTTTAAGCTGATAAAGCGATTAAAATCAGTGCTGATAAGTGGACAAAATGCCGGAATCAGTTTCTCAATAGTGAGAACGATAAAATCAATAAAAACTGTGATGCTGTGATTATTCAGTATGATGATAATCAACTGAATATAGCTTGTTGCGAATTAAAGTCCAAAAATCCTACCCCCATTCAATACGAAACACAGCTCATCAATACCAAGTTGTTAATAGAGTATTTGGTGGCTCTACTCAATACCTTTTATGAAGAAGAAAAGGTTGAGATAAAAAATGTGTGGCATATTTTATTCTATAAAAATCGTGCAATTAGGGATAAAAAAAGTATAAGGGGTGAACCACAACCGGTTAAGGAAAAAATGAAAAATTACCCCCTATACATTATTAAATATAAATGTCATAAAACCCTGTATAACAATATTAAATGGACGGATTTGATGAATCCAGAAATAGGTAATGATGTCAGCAATTAGCTGATTATACTCGGCGCGGGAATAAACTTAGATTGCCCCCTTTCTTTTTTTTTAATACCTGAAAATTTATGGTTCAGTACTTAATGTACAGCGAAGCGAAACATTAGCGTGAAATAAAGTTGCGCGCAACTTCTTAAGTAGCGTCTTTAGCGTCTTCTTTAGCGTCAAAGCGCGTTTATTTTTTTAACGCAAGAGGCGCAAGAGGCGCAAAAGGCGCAAGGATTTTTGTGATAAATTCTGTTGCACTCTAATTAATATATATCTTTATTATATCTAACTGATGTTGAACTCATTAATATAAATCAGCGCCGTCATGATCATCATGACAATCAGCGTTCTATCCTCTTTTTCGCATCGGCCTATCAATTTTCAATGATTAATCTTCAATTCTCTTTTCTCAATTCAACCCCTAAATGAAATAATCTCTATATACCGTGGTATTCTGTGATAGACTACATTTTCATGTTGAAAAAAAGGATTTCGTTCTTGCATTCAATAACTGATCAAGATATAATCCAAAACATCTCAACACTATTGAGAAATGAAACGAGCGTCATCCTAAAAATGCCTTTATAATCAATAAGTTAGCAACATAAAAACCACATTAAAAATAATTTGTAAAATGCAAATATTTTAAAATACTTTTAGTTTCAAAGACTTATGACTAAATCACTTATGAAATATAAGCTTAAATAAGTGTAAAAAATGCTTAAGCTTTGTGATTGATTTTGCTATTAAATAATGCAATTAAATGACTCTTTTTTTCCATTGATTCAAACTGTTTTAAAACGCGGCTAAAATGGTAAGTTATAAAGACCATTTAATAATTAAGGTAAATATCCAAAAAAGTCTTTAAAATCAAAGAGTGGCGATTCGTTTTGGGGGTAGTTGATTTTAGCCCTTATTTTTGTGAAATACTGTTCTGTAAAGCTATGATTTTATTAACAAAATTTTCGGCATATTTCATGCCAAAACAGCTATCTTTCAGCCACTTTTTTAATACGGGAAATATCGCTTGTAACTTACTGAAAAATAAAGAGAAAAAATAGGGCTTGGGTTGACCGGTGGTGTGGTGATGAAACCAATTGAAACACATCAATCGCCGTTTCCATATCAGAGAAATCATGTTGACCGGTGGTGTGGTGATGAAACCAATTGAAACTTCATCGGAAGAATCCTTTGTACCTGAACCGTTGACCGGTGGTGTGGTGATGAAACCAATTGAAACTAGCGTTTCATCCGGTTTTATACCGAACTTTTGTTGTTGACCGGTGGTGTGGTGATGAAACCAATTGAAACACTGTTTTGTCGCCTATTGATGTCGAATTTAAATTTGTTGACCGGTGGTGTGGTGATGAAACCAATTGAAACCATTGATGATCGATTCATCTATATTTCCCATTGTGAAGTTGACCGGTGGTGTGGTGATGAAACCAATTGAAACTTATGTTCTTTGTTACTGATGATATGTTTCATGTTGACCGGTGGTGTGGTGATGAAACCAATTGAAACAAAACACTACACTAACCGTTAATAAAGCTATCAATAGTTGACCGGTGGTGTGGTGATGAAACCAATTGAAACTTTTCCTATCCTCACCTTCACTGGCTTGGTTGACCGGTGGTGTGGTGATGAAACCAATTGAAACAAAGTAATAATTGCTAATGCAACTTTCAACGCGTTGACCGGTGGTGTGGTGATGAAACCAATTGAAACGCTGGTACTGTTTGAATCCACCACCCCCCGATGGTTGACCGGTGGTGTGGTGATGAAACCAATTGAAACGATCCTGCAGGGCGTAAATCGATTGGTCCCGTTGACCGGTGGTGTGGTGATGAAACCAATTGAAACCTTGATCAATGAACTTGATCTGGACTGGTTTGTTGACCGGTGGTGTGGTGATGAAACCAATTGAAACAAAAAGCAAAAGCCCAGAAAAAAAACCAGGTTGACCGGTGGTGTGGTGATGAAATTAGTACAACGGATCAGGGGATTGAACGGATTGGTTGGTTGGTGTTTTGAGAGAGCAGCAATCATTTTTTTGTAGTGAGCAACCTGATAGAACGCTGATTAAACTGATTGTCATGATTGACGCTGATTTAATCGATATCATGTTCAACATCGATACAAACTACTACATAAATCCAAATACAAAAATATCTTTTGAAAAGAGGATTGATTGACCTTCAAAATGCTAACCCTCCAATCCGTTCAATCCCCGGAGCCAAAGTACTAAAGATTTACCCTCAAAATGCCAACCCTCCAATCCGTTCAATCCCCGGAGCCAAAGTACTAAAGATTTACCCTCAAAATGCCAACCCTCCAATCCGTTCAATCCCCGGAGCCAAAGTACTAAAAGGTAAAAACACTCTTTTGAAAAAATGATTTACCCCTCAAAATGCCAACCCTCCAATCCGTTCAATCCCCTGATCTGCTGTACTAAAAGGTAAAAAACGCAAACGGCGCAAGGCGTTATAGCGGCTATAATAATATTAATCCTGTTCAACAACACTCTGTTGAAAAATGGATTTACCCCTCAAAACACCAACCCACCAATCCGTTCAATCCCCTGATCCGCTGTACTAAAAGGTAAAAAACGCGAAAGACGCAAGGCGTTTTCTTGATAAATAGCGATGAAGGGACGAACAAATCTAAAAACATGATATAAATGTGAGTTGTACTGATGATTGACGCTGATTAATGATTCAAATTAATCCTTCAACATCTTAGCCAAACACTACTAATTGAAATGCACTGCAAATATGCCAACTCGAAACGAATTAAAAGAACTGGCTAAACTTCGATTGGAAGAGGCAGAAACCCTTTTTAATGCGAGTTTATATGATGGTACCGTTTATATTTGCGGATATGTCATTGAATTTGCATTAAAAGCTAGGATTTGTAAATTATTGGATACCGATGATTATCCCTCTTCTGGTAAACTCAAATCAGCTTATGCCGTTCATGATTTTGAACAACTGCTTTTATTGTCAGGGCTTCGCAAAAAAATCAGTTTGGCCCATCCTGATTTGCATACCAATTGGTCTCTAATAATACCTTGGTTTCCAGAAATGAGATACCAACCCAAGGGCACGATTTCCAACAGCAAAGCCGAAGAAATATTGAATGCCGTGCGCGAAAAACCTAATGGAGTTTACCGATGGATAATGAAATATTGGTGAAAGAATTGGGTAAAATGACCCAAATTTTCAAACAAGAAAAAGGGCAGCTTTCATTGTTAATGCTCAAAGCTTTTGATGCCGAGATGAATGATTATTGGAATTTGATTGTCAGCACACCGGCGTATGATAATTTAACATTAAAAATGGCGTTGACCGATTTAGTGACGCTATTTAATAAGCACCTCAGTCAAGCTGTCTTGGAAACCATTACACGAACGATTATTCTAGAAACCACCGATCCTTTTGTAAAGGAAATCAATCAAGCTTTCAAAGTCAAAAATACCGTCAAATATGTTTATTCTGCTGTCATCTCGGGTATTAATCTGGAAAAAGCGATTATTTTTGAATCTCATCCTCTCTCGAAAAAGTCGTCTTAGGGAGTGCGACGCGCAATGGCTTCATACGCATTCTTGAGCAAACGCTCAATAATGTCCTCACGATCTGTATAGATTTCATCCGGTACTTCAGGCAGGATAATCCAAGGGTTTTGTTTCATTTTTTCAGTTTTCAGTTATTTCTTATCTGTTATCAGTTATCAACGCATCCCCTATTGGAAAGGCCAATCGATTTAAGAAACTATATTCATTATTATATCTAATCAAGGTTGAACGCATTAATATTAATCAGCGAAAATCATGACAATCATGACAATCAGCGTTCTATCATGGCATTCGCTTTGTCAATCTTCAATGATTAATCTTCAATTCTGTTATGTAAGAAAAAAGAATAAAAATAAGTAGTTGATTTTGTTAAATATTTTTTAATGTCCCGTTGTTCAGTTTTAGATGTCAATATGGGTAAAATGAGTGTTCAATTGTTCAATTTTAAAATATCAACTAGGGGCTAATGAGTGTTCAACTGTTCCATTTTCATAAGATTTTAATGGGAAAAGGAAAGAAATTGGATAATAAAGAAGTTTTAATTACTTTCGAAAAGTTGGATAGTAAAAAGTTAGTCGAAAAATTGAGAGAAAACAGATTGAATCATAAGAGTGATGAAGCGTAAGTAAT
>QNEL01000112.1 GCA_003645185.1 Candidatus Parabeggiatoa sp. nov. 3 | reverse complement strand
TAAATGGTGGGCAACATATTGATAATTAAATGGTGGGCAACAAAAACACGTTACCCACCCTACATTGATCGATGGGCAACATATTGATAATTAAATGGTGGGCAACATATTGATAATTAAATGGTGGGCAACATATTGATAATTAAATGGTGGGCAACAAAAACACGTTACCCACCCTACATTGATCGATGGGCAACATATTGATAATTAAATGGTGGGCAACAAAAACACGAACCCACCCTACAAATAACTGAAAAGCAAGAGACTAGAAATGATGTAAGGCTTCTAAGTTTTGTTGTGCCGAAGGATGCCCCAGTGCTGCCGCTTTAGCAAACCACTTTTTGGCAAGGCGTACATCTTTTTTAACACCTTCACCTTTTAAGTACATTAATCCAAGGGTATTTTGTGCCTCATTGTCTCCCTGGCTTGCGGCTTTGCGAATCCATTTTGATGCCTGAGTTAACAATTCTGGTGAATGAGGTTGAATGGCTTTTTGGGGAGAAGAACTCACTGGGGAAACAATTATAAGCCCTGTTCTCATTTCGATACCCTGTATATCAATATTTGAAAAGACTTTAGGATTATCCTGTTCTTCAAGAAACGTTTGAAATGCTTTGACAAAGGGTTCATTGATATCGAGCAAAACTAATTTTGAAATGTTCAAAAATTCGTCCTGATTTAATACTGCACGAATCTTGTCGAAAATGAATCTTAAAGCGTCCATTTTTTTCTCCCCTGGTAACCAGTGTGCAGAAAGCACGACATCCCATTCCCAAGGAAAATCTTCTCGTTTCAATAGAGCAAATAATTTAAAGGGCCCTTTTTCTTGAGTAATTATCTGCGCTATCGTCGCGTACTTTTCTAATAGTGTGTTGTCTTCGTTCATAAGCGTGTTAAATAATGAACTTTAACTAGTGCAGGAGAGCGAAAATCCCAAGACCACCCAGCCAACCAGCCAACAGCTTTTCACGCCAAAGATTTTGCGCGCAAAATCTTTGGCGTGAACCGAAGGTCAGCGAAGCTAAAGCAGTTGTCTAAAAGCTCAAGTCACCTAAAGGTGACTAACCAGCTCCCAATTTTTGCTAAAACGGCACGCTTTAAATGGATTTTGACTGAAAAAAAAGCGCAAATGATAACTTTTAACAGTAACGTTTTTTGACAGAAATGATGCTAACAATAATAATTGTGGGGATGTTGGCTGGGTGGTCTGATCATTTCCGCTTTCATTCCAATCGGGCTTCTTTTTTCGTTCCAAATTTATTTTGCTTGCTTGGATAGACGCACAGCAGTGCGTCGAGACGAACGCCACATTCTACGGTATGACTTGAATCCGCCCATCTTTTGCCGCGCCAGTACTGTCATCCACTATACCGTTTTCTTTGATATAGACGATGATTTCATTGCGATAAACGAGGCCGCTGTCATTTTTGGGTAGGGAAGCTATATCAAAACCGATAATCTCATCCGGTAACCCGGCTCCCACTTTTTGCCCATGCCAACCTTCGGCACCCCGTAAGGCGATGTAGTCACTGAAAGCCACGTTAAAGGTTTTATCCAAGACACTGTCAATGGGTTCACCCTTTAATGTGATGTCTTGTGCAATAGTGGTTGTGGCATCACTGTTTAACTTGATAGTGTAGCGCAGTTCTTTAGAAAAATGCAGGAAGCCACGCGAGATAAAGCCGCTTAAATTCACTGCACCCTCACCTTCTAATTCTTCTGGGCGAACTATGCGTTGCGCGTTACTCATCACCATGTCTTTTATCTGCTGCCCCGTCATGGGTGTCACGATGATCATGTCGGCATAAGGCATGACACTATACCAATCATTAAAGGTGATATCGGAATTGGGTTCGACACCGCCATTAACACCTGTCGCATTGAAGGCGGCGATATCCACTTGCTGATTTTGACCGTCTTTTTCAGGAAAATTGACGCTTCGCGCAACAATGGCATCATTCATGAAATTGGCCATGACGGTTTCACCAACATAACGATCAGCAATGTTTGGTGCTGTGGTGATGTTTTCTGAACTCCCCGCGCTGCCAATGACTTCCTGCAATTTATGATCTAACTTGGCATACAGCGGCTGCATGACTTCCTGCTCGAAGTTCAGATCGAGATCGTCATCATGTTCATAATTGTCGTAGTCAGGATCATCCGGCCCAACGCGATCATCTCGCTTTTTCAATGGAATCAAACGGGCAGTTAGGTGGGAACGTAGGCCGTCTTTTGTTTGCCACAGTGAGAAAACGGCTTCACCTAAATGACTCCCTTTGGCACCGGCCTCAAGAATAGGCACCGATTTCTCTACCACGTTCAAACCTTCTGTATTGATTGGTAGATGCAAATGGCCACCAATGATCACAATGGGTGTATTCGTCATTTTAGCTGCCGCTTCTGCGATTTGTACATCACCAACATCAAGTTCATGCCGAACTTGTGTGTAATTTTCTCCGTTGTAACCGACATGAGTCAGAAGGATGATCACATCTGAGAGTTGCTCAACATAAAATAGAGTATTTTCCAAGGTTTGTAATAGATCACCAGCATCCAGTTCTGGATCTTCCTTGGTTTTGATAAGCGTTTCGTGCTGCGTTGTCAAGCCAATAATACCAATTCGCAAGCCGTTTGCTACTCCAATGAGAGCGGGATAATAATGCTCTGGTGTTAAATGTTTAGAACCGAACAAATTGGCTGATAAAACGGGGAATTGGGCATCCTGTCCAATTGCTTTGGCGAGCAAAGCGGTTCCCTTGTCTAGCTCGTGATTTCCAATAACCGAGGCATCTAGGCCGGCGGCAGAGTATGCCGTGTAAGCGGCACTGGTTTGAAAGCTATCCGCATCAAAGCCTAACAACTCATCGAAGGGGTTGCCAATATGATCATCACCGCCCGACATAAATAACACTATTTCGTTAACAGCGGCATTTTGTCTCGCCTCATTGACAATCTTCACCATTTGAGAAAAGCGGTGCGTATCGCCTTTCTTGCTATGCACTGATCTTAACTCATGATGCAGATCATTAAAGTGGAAGATACGCAGGGTGATTTCTTCATCCTGTTTCAGCGTGGCTTTAGGGGGAATAACGCCTTCGGCCATTTGAAAATCATAATATTGGTTGAGGGATAAATGAGGAAAATCGCCTTCAAACAGATAAAGCGATTCAAAACCGCCTTTGGGATTGGGTGTGCCCGATTTCAGGGTGACAACCGTTTCAGTGTTTATGAGTTCGTGGAAAAGATATTGCCAATAAAACCCTTCCAGAGTAGCCGGAGAAAAGCCAAGCCCTGTAACGACTTTAATGCCGTCATCGAATGCGAGCGGTACGACGAGTTCAAGCTTCTCATCAAATGTCGCGCAGGAACCTGGGGCCCAATGACAGGTGCTGATCTCAGAACCCGCTAATCCAAAGTACAAATTCTGATCATCTGAATTTGTTGGCGCGGCCAGTTCCAATTCGAGACTGAGTTGCAATCCCTCAATGGTGGCACAGGGTATCGTGATGTTCCCAGTCGTGATATCAAGCGTTGGGGTGGGACATAACTGTGCCTTTGCAACGCCAATAGACAAGAGCATGGCCGTTGCGATGGCAATAAAATAATGGCGTATTTTCATACACTATCCTCTGTTTTATAAAAAGACTTTATAATGGGGCAACCACAAGGGATTGGCCCTACATGGCGTGATTTATAATGGGGCAACCACAAGGGATTGCCCCTACATAGCGTAATCTAGGCGCAATCCCAAGGGTTGCCCCTTTAAAGTCAACACTATATATAATAGAAGATTTTTCATGAGAGTAAAATGATAATTATTTTTTCAACACAGAGATCACAGAGGGCCACAGAGAACCACAGAGAATAAGTCTATGATTTTTAATGATATTATGATACAAAATGCTTTATAAATGTATGTGTTTTTTACCTAGAATTTAAAAACTGATAGGTGGTAAGATTTATTATATGCAAATAATCGCAGATGAAAATATCCCTTATGTCCGTGAGGCCTTTGCGCATTTGGGCGAAGTGCGTATTGTTATTGGGCGGCATTTAAAACGCCAAGATTTGAAACTGGCCGAAATCGTATTAGTACGCTCCGTCACGCAAGTCAATGAAAATTTATTAGCTGACACTGCGGTGCGCTTTGTTGGCACGGCAACGATTGGTTTAGATCATATTGATTTAGCGTATTTACAAACCCAAAACATCGGTTTTGCCAGTGCACAGGGCAGTAGTGCCATTGCCGTCGCTGAGTATGTCATCAGTGCATTACTGATAACCGCAGAACGTCAAGGTTTTGAATTGACTGATAAAACGGTGGGCATTATTGGGTGTGGCAATGTGGGTTCTCAGGTATTCAATCAATTGAATGCTTTAGGCGTGAACTGTCTGCGCCATGATCCCCCCCTACAAGAAAAAGGGCTTAGAGATTATGTTGATTTGGATAGCGTCTTGTCAGCGGATATTGTCACCTTGCATGTGCCGCTTTCCAAAACCGGCCCTTATCCCACTTATCATTTAGTCAATAACGATTTTCTAGCCCAGTTACGAGATGATGTGATTTTGATCAATACATCACGCGGCGCGGTGGTAGATGAAATGGCTTTATTAGAGACGCTGGCAGATCGGCCCGATATGACGGTGATTTTAGACGTGTGGCATAACGAACCTGATATCAATCCTTTATTATTAAAACGTACCGCATTAGGCACGCCCCATATTGCCGGTTATAGTTTTGATGCCAAAGTGCGTGGTACTGAAATGCTTTATAAAGCAGTGTGTGATTATTTTCAGCAGCCTCGCACTTGGCAAGCTCAAAATGTTTTACCCACGCCACCTTTAACCCATTTATCCTTTTCCAAGACGGTTAATGATCAAGCCGCGCTGAATACCGCCATTATGGCGTGTTACGATGTGCGCCGCGATGATGCCGCTTTACGTCAAATGAATCAAACTGCGAATCCGAGCGCCTATTTTGATCAATTAAGAAAACATTATCCGATACGGCGCGAATTTGGTTGTGTTGAGATTGAATTGCCTACGGCAAAAACAGCCTTGGCAGCACAATTGCGCGGTTTAGGATTTCGTGTTTTAAACGCACAACCCCGAAGGGGTTGAATGTGAATAGCCCCAGGTGGCAACCTGGGGTTGCCAAAGAAATTATAAAAGTTAAATTTATTCCCGCGCCGAGTATAGACGCAAGGATTTCTCTTTATCAGATATCCTTTTTAGCGTCTTTAGCGTCTTTAGCGTCTTTAGCGTTTATTTCTTTTTCAATCGCGAAAGCGAAACCATAAGCTTAGAATGCTGGGCTTTAAAAACCCGTTACCGGCCCCCGACAAACTTTTCATTTAAAATAGAGAATAGGTTACCGTGTCAACAATAAACCATTCTTAACCATTTTGAACATCATGACTGTTAAAAGAAAATTATTATTCGGTTTTTTATCGGCCTCTGCAATCATACTGTTTGCTGGCATACTGGGCATTATCCAAACGAAGTTCATTTACTCACAGAGTAAAAATATTGGCCTCGTTAACGCGCCACTTGATGATGCCGTTATGGAAATCAAAATCGCTACCACTACTGCTCACCTCTGGTTTGAAGAAATCATCAGCGGTGTTGAAGAGAAAACCACTATCATCAAAGTCTGGAAATTGCTTGATCAAAGTATTTGGTATTGTGATGCGATACTGAAAGGCGGTAAAGATGCTAAGGAAACGTTTCACCCTGTCAATGTTCCCCTTATCGAACAGCGCATCATTGTGGTTAAACAAAGCTTGGCCGAATTTAAACAGGCCGCCGAATTACGCTTTCAAAATCAATTTGGTACGCAAGAGTTTGAAGATCAGATTTTGGAAACTCAGTTTGATACCCTATTTGATAAACTCTTTACCCAAGTAGATGAAGCGGAGAAAATGATGCACGCTAAAATGGATGCTGAGATTGACGCGCTTGATGATATCGTCGATATCACGATGACGATATTTATCATTTTGATTTTATTCAGTTTTTTAATGGCCGTGCTTTTGGGGATTAAAATTTCTGATCATATTTCAAACCCGATTCAAGCCGCGCAAGCTTGGGCGATTCAAGTGGCTAAAGGCGATTTTTCACAACAGATTGATGAGCAATATGCTAAACGACGTGATGAAATGGGTGATTTATTTAATGCGTTGGGGAAAATGAACCATGATCTCCATATGCTCGTGACAACGCTTGCGAAGCATAAAGATGATGCTTTGCGTATCAATCAAGCGTTAGATAATGTCAATACCAGTGTCTTGATTACAGATAATGAGTACCAAATTATTTACGCCAACCAATCCGCTATGGATTTATTCACCGAAAAGGAAGCGGCAATACGTCAAGATTTTCCCCATTTTGAGGCTAAACACTTATTGGGTTATTCCATTGATCAGTTTCATCAGAATCCTGCCTATCAGCACCAAGTCTTAAAACAATTGACAACCACTCACCAGATGACTTTGAAAATGGGGGAAGTCAATTTAGAAGTCAAAATTAATCCCGTCATCAATGCCCAAGGGCAGAGCAACGGTTGGGTATCCGAATTTTATGATCGCACTGCGGAGGTGGCTACCGAACAAGAAATCAATACCGTTATACAAGCGGCTTCAAAGGGGGATTTCAATCAACGCATAACGCTGACAGATAAAACCGGTTTTTTTAAAACCTTTAGCGAAAGCCTGAATCAAACTTTGGATATCAACCAGCAAATGATTGAAGAATTGATGCAGGTTTTTGCCGCCCTTAATCAGGGTGATTT
Source organism: Candidatus Parabeggiatoa sp. nov. 3 (assembly GCA_003645185.1). GTDB lineage: Bacteria > Pseudomonadota > Gammaproteobacteria > Beggiatoales > Beggiatoaceae > Parabeggiatoa. The sequence continues at coordinate 11,849 of QNEL01000112.1, read as the reverse complement.
AACGCAAACGATCACAAAAGACTATGTTGGCTCATTACAACAATTGAAAAATGATGTGAATGCCACTATTGCAAAACTCACTTATGTGATGAACACGATTCAGGCCGTCGCGGAGGCTGCTTCAAAAGGTGATTTTACAGGGCGCATTGATCTGCAAGATAAAACGGGCTTTTTTTACACCCTGAGCGACAAACTCAATCACATTTTTGTGTCAAATCAAGACATGATTGAAGATAGCAAAAGCGTGTTTGCCGCTATCGCTAAGGGCGATTTAACCCAAACCATGACAAAAGACTATGTAGGTGCCTTAGAACAACTCAAACAAGAAGTGAATACCAGCGTCATGGCGCTAACGCAAGTTGTGAACACGGTTCAAGAATCGGCTGATGTCGTGAATCACGCCGCGCAAGACATTTCGCAAGGCAATAGCAACTTAAGCCAACGCACGGAAGAACAAGCGGCATCTTTGGAAGAAACGGCAGCCAGTATGGAACAAATGACGGGCGTGATTCAGCAAAATGCGGACAATGCCCAGCAAGCGAGGCAATTGGCTGCAAGTACCCGCGATCAGGCGCTAGTCGGAGGAAAAGTCGTTGAGAAAGCGATTGAAGCGATGAGCAAAATCAACGAGAGTAGTCAAAAAGTCGCCAATATCATCAGCGTGATTGACGAGATAGCCTTCCAAACCAATTTATTAGCCTTAAACGCCGCCGTTGAAGCAGCGCGTGCCGGCGAACAAGGGCGCGCTTTTGCCGTCGTAGCAGCAGAAGTGCGTAACCTCGCACAACGCAGTGCCGTCGCGGCTAAAGAGATTAAAGCCTTGATCAAAGACAGTGTGAACAAAGTCGAAGAAGGGAACGAATTAGTCAATCAATCGGGCACGACTTTAAAAGAGATTGTGGTTGCGTTTCAAAAAGTGAGCGATATTATTTATGAAATAGCCGCCGCAGGGCAGGAACAATCAGCCGGCATCCATCAAGTCAATAAAAGTATCGCGCAAATGGATGAAATGACACAACAAAATGCCGCCTTAGTTGAACAAGCCGCCGTCGCGAGTGATGCCCTACGCGAACAAGCGAAAACACTCCAAGAGCAGGTAGGCTTTTTTAAAACGGGTGAAAAATCTTTGTAGGGTGGGTAAGCGGGCCGTCACAAATTCAGTTTTTTCTTTGATACTCTCGCCCGCTTGCCCACCATTTGACAGCAAAAACAAATAAAAGCAAAATAACATGTATTCCAATCAAACTGCAAAATTTATTTTGCGGCCGTTGAACTACAATATTTTTATAACGCAAGAGACGCAAGAGGCGCAAGAGGCGCAAGAGATGCTTAGATTTGTCTTAATAGCGTCTTTTGCGCCTTTTGCGTCTTTTGCGTTTTCTTTAAATCAAAAGTTCACCCAAAGCATTCTACCGTTTTGAACTCTACACTATCCTCAATCTCTTCCAATACCCCTTCAAATCACTCCCCTTTGTCACTTTCCTTGCCAGATTGATTAATTAACTTAGCGTCTCGAAGCGCCTTTGCGTGAGCAATGAATCTGACAACCACCCGACATCATTCATTGGTTTATGATAAAATGCCAAGCCACCATTTTGATGGAGACGTTGGCGCACAATCCACCCGATATCAATCACGGCCTATAAATGGGTGGGCCGCTGCCGCAAACTGAACTCAATTTATTTATATAGGATATTGGCTTATGAGTGTTCGATTCAAAACAGTTTTAATATTATCAATGAGTTATCAAGTCATTGCCGCACTATTATTGTGGGCTGGGCTTGCGCCCAGTTATGCTCAAGAGCCTGATGTGCATTACTATGCTTTTGTGATGCAAAATAAAAACGGTGTGTGGGAATTACCGACTGACAAGGCACTCGAACCCGGAGATGTTTATCGTTTTCAAATTGTCAAAGTGTCTTCTGGGCAAGAGCAGAAATGGCTGGCATTGCGCGGAGAATTTCATTTTGTCCTCGATCCGGCGGGAGGGGTTAAGCTTATTCTTAGGAAAAACTTGGATCAGTCTTCCAATGTGGGTAATCACATCTCTTTAAGTCTCTGGCATGATAAGAATAAAGACAATACGTGGGAGAATGCGGGACGGACTAGGGTGCAACCCTTAATTGATCAAATGACGCAAGAAAAGCCGGGGGCCCCTGATCCCAATTTTATGCGTTTTCTGGTGCGTAAAAATGAAGTAGAAACGTTTTGGGCGTTGAATGACACGAGTTATCAAATAACCCGACTGCATTATTTGATAAAGCGTTCTTCTGCAGCAGCTAATGAGAATGATATTAAGGTGCTGTCTCGTTTTCTGAAACCGAATGAAGCCCCAACGACTAGCATGAGTAAACTGAAAGACTGGATGAAGAATCAGAAGAGTTTTGAATCCGCAGGTTATTTGGGGCAGGCTGACGTGTTACATCAGGCATTCTATCAAGATTTTTCTAAAGTATTAGATAACTTTCTTTTGAAGAGTGCTGTTCACTTTGCCAACGTGAACATTCAAAATGCTAAACATCAGATCGCTCTCGCTGAGAATAAACGGAAACAACAGGCGATGACTGATGTGAATAGTCATCTTTTAGAAGCTGACAATAAGCTTGTTAAAGCTAAGGGAATGCTTGGCCTTATTGGCGATACTCAGCGCAATCAGGTTCAGAATGAGATGAATCAGGTTCAGGTGAGAATTGATGATCTCAAACAACACGTTGTCCAACCAGAGTCAATTAAGCCTCAAGATAATGATAATACTGTCTTATTCATTTTAATCATCATCACCACGATAGCGATTTTAATTGGGATGGCGGGTTTTTTCTATTCTGAAAAACTGCGTAATCTCTGGATCACGGCTAAAACGAATGATGAAACGGATCCCTATTCCACTGAGGAACAGTCAATCGTTTCACAATCTATTGCCCCTATGTCGAAACGAGGCAATTTAAAGTCTGCTCATTATGTTTCAAAAGAAGAATTAAGTTCATCGCTTCAAATATTAAGAAACCCGCTTTTGAAGAGAATTATTGGCATTGAAAAAATGCTGGGCATCGAAGCGAATGTGGCTGAACTGGCAAAAGAAAAACAGACGTTTCTGAAAGAAAGCGTTGAAATGCAGTCTGGGCTGTCTAATGAGGCTGCCCGAAAAGAGGCATTGCCGATAATGCTGTCGAAAGAGGAATTGGCTGTGGTTGTGGAAAAAGCGGTTGAGCAATTTTTGGCCACTCATTTTTTTGATTTATTCTCACACAGTTTGAAAAAACTCTCACAAGAGGATAAATTTGAAGAGGTTGTGAGACAACAAGTTTTGGCTTATCTGAATCATAATCAATTTAAAAATGGTTTGAAGATGACACTTGAATCATACGCAGACAATTATTTGAACAAATTCAGAGAAGAGAATGCCGTTTCAACAATGCCGCGATATTCAACGCATTCTACAATGGGCACCAAAATTGGGGCTAAAAAGCTATCGACAGTGATGGCCGAAGCTCAAGCGCGAGAAACGGCTACTGCGGCTGCAAAACCAATACCCGAATCACAACAGCCCGATTCCGCAGCTAACGAGGTGATTGATAAAATTAAAACCGTTTTATCCAGTATGGATTCTGTGGATAAAGCGGCATTAAATCGTTTGGATGTGTCTGCTGAACCTTGTATTTTTTTGAATAATGTCGTGGCTAATTGCTTGAAACTGAATCAACCGGTGACACACTATCAACGTTTGGATCATGCGATAGGGGAATTAACAGAAGGCTTCGTTGCTTTGATTATCCCGAATGTGGGAGATGAATTTATACCGGCAGAACATAATGCCGTGGCTCAACAAACGGCCAATAAGGGTAAACTGAATGTGGTGGCTACCTTAGCCCGCCCTGGTATTAAATGTGATAACGCTGTGCTACGCAAAGCAGAGGTGGTTCAAACGGTATGAGCGGGGAACGAACACATCAAGGGCGAACACATCAAGGGCGAACACATCAAGGGCGAACACATCAAGGGCGAACACGCAGGTTCGCCCCTACATTAATTTGTTTAATTCAAATGTTCTTGTGGTGTCACACGGCACAAGGCAAATCGCCGGTTTTGATCGCGGAAGTGGATAGAGGCATAGTGCCTCAAACGTCAGTGCTTGGCGGTTGGTTACCCATTCGCTTGGTGTTTGCCTATCAAGGTTTGAATTATACGGTGCGTTTGCAAGTAAATAGTGAGGCATTTAATCGCTATTCTCAAGAAATGGCACGTCGCCCTCGCCCAAATGATTTGCAAAGTCGTTTACAACTGGCGGAACAAGGAACAAGCGATTTAGCCTCTCTGATTACCAGTCTCAAATTAGCCGCGCCCAATCAAGGGCAGGAAACCTTGGCCGCATTTGCCCTGACTTTTGTGCAATCGTTACCTTATAAACTGGATGCGTTAACCACCCCATTTGATGACGCATGGCGTGCCCCCTTGCAAACTTTGGTTGATCAAGAAATAGATTGCGAAGACAGTTCGATTTTGTATAGCAGTTTACTGTCTGGTTTAGGCATCAACAATGGTTTAATCATCGTACCGGGGCATATTCTCACCGGGGTTGAAGGGCCCTTTTCTGGAGATTTTTTGCGCCATGCGGGACAAAAATACTATCTCGCTGAAACGACAGGGCTAGGTTGGGTGATTGGCAAAAGCCCGCCAGAATATCAAGATGCGATGGCACAGTTTCTACCCATCTCGGCCATCAAACAACCCTTGAGCACGCCAGCCATTCAACCCCTATCGGCACCGCTTTCCTCCTCATCCCCAACATCAGGCGGCCCTATTCCCATCGGATTATTATTGATAGTGGGTTTAATCATCATCGGTATTTTAGCGTGGATAGGATTATTTGATCATCAGTGGTTCAGTCAGCCAGCGGGCCAGGATCGGGATAAAGAGATTTTGGAAGAGGATCCTTATAAAGATTATGATTGATTTGAGGATGCTGCCTTTGCAATGTGGGATGAGATAGAACGCTGATTTGACTGATTAAAACAAAAATCATCAGCGCAGATCATGATAATCAGCGTTCTATCATATCTAAACATCACATTTATTCCGTTTTGATTGAAAGCGGCGAATAAAGGATTATCCCAAACAATTTAATCAGGCCCCATAACACCAAAAGCGGAAATAAGATGGTTTCAAAAACAAACAAGGTGATCAACTTGATAATTTGACCCACAATTTCTTGAGAATCTTTTTTGAGTTGTTTTAGGCTATCCTTAGGGGAAGCGGCAGCCTCTGTAATCGTGATGGCCGATATTTTTTCTTTTGATTTCTCAATAGACTCCATAGCCGTATCACGTTTGTCTGCTAAAAAACTGGCCGAAATCTGTGAACCAATCAGCCCCGTCATCGGAATAGCAAAACGCACTAACAAGACAAACAACAAGAGTTTGTAAGCTAACATACGCAAACGATGTTTAGACATTTGTGTGCTGCTAAAAAGACTGACTAAGATCAAAATCAGTGCGGGCAATATGATGTAAGTCATGTCAACGGCAATACCAATTTCCATCAGCAATTGCTGAATGCCTATCGAAACCGTAACCGCTAACATCACCAAAGAAAAACGTTCAACCAGATCATTGACAGGATCAAGCACTTCACCTAATGACAATTCACCCAGAAAAGGGGTAATCGTGAAACTTTGCATCACGGAAATTGTCGCGTTAAGGGCACGAGCGATTAAAAAGGCGGCCCCTGCTTTGTGCAGCGTGTCATCAAGATAAGCCGCACTTTCAGTTTCAATACCGCCAGTCAATTGATTATGGGCAAGATCTTGCCAACTGAGCGTCATTAAGACGAAGATACATAAAATCAGCAACAACGTCATTTCGGCTTTAATTCTTTTGTCAGCCTGTGTCACAACTGACGTGATACGCGCTATCTTTCTGAAAGGATTTAACATGGTTGTACCTCTATATTGATTGAAGTAGAGACGCGATGCATCGCGTCTCAAAATAAAAGATATTGTGTCGGGTAGAGACGCGAGGCATCGCGTCTCTACAAGGGCAAAAAATCTTCAAATTTCATCAGGATTGATGCCCATGGCACGCAATTTTTCAGCTAAGCGTGTAGCCCGTTGCTCGGCTTGCTCCGCTTTTTGCTCAGCTTGCTCGGCGGCTTCTCGTGCTGTTGGCAATAAAATACCCTCTAAGGTAGCCCACCGCAACCAAACCGTTTCGACATCTCTATAAACTCCTTGCCAACGTACTAATGTTAAACCTAATCGTTGGCTGATCAAGCGATTTTGTGCATCCGGTGCCAAGGGTTCATAAACACCACTATGCAGGGTAAATCCGGCTAAATCATCGGGATTGAATGGATCGTACCAAAAATATTCAGGGACGCGTAATTGATTTTGATAAATCCGCTTTTTTTCCGTTTTATCCGTTTCTCGTGTACTGTCGGATAATAATTCAATCACCACGTCGGGTGTCTTACCGTTTTCTTCCCAAACAACCCAACTTTTGCGTTCACGTTTGGGCACATCTAACACGACAAAAACATCAGGCCCTCTAAAATCTTGGTTACGCACTTGTTTTGTACTGAAATAAACAAACATATTCCCGCCCACGTAGCCATCTTGACGTTGTGCTAACCAAGTATCTAATGACTCAATGAGTAAATCCATTTGCATTTTATGTCTTTGCGTTTCCATAGGCACTCCGTCACAACTGGGCAAATCGTCTTCAGTTGGCAATGGCACGGTTATAGGAAAAGGTTTCACTTGAGCGGTTTGAGTAACCCAGGCCTCTTGAGTGGGGTGTAATACCACATCATCTTGGATTTTTAAAGCGACTTTTGACATAACGCGCTCCCTGTAAAAAAATGGCAATAATCTAGGTAGGGGCAATCCCTTGTGGTTGCCCTTGGTTTGTAGGGATAATATGATAGTAGAGACGCTTCGCGATCGCGTCTCTACAGGATTTTTAATTGCGTTCCAATATACTATACAATTCAATAATCCCCGTATTGGCCCGCGAAATATAAGAAGACAAGACTAGAGAATGGTTTGCGAATAATCCAAATTCGGAGCCATTCAAAATCATAGGACTCCATACGGTTTTTTGGGTTGCCTCTAATTCCCTGATCACGTCTTGCAAAATCAGAATGGCGTTTTTCTTTTCCAATAAGCTGTTAAAATCGACTTCTATTGCTCGCAAGAAATGGATGAGAGCGTAGCAACTGCCCCGTGTTTCATAAAACACATCATCAATCAGCATCCAAGGTGTTTTATCTTCAACTTCAAGGACTTGGGGGATTGAGTCAGGATCGTCTTCAACAGAACTATCGGCATTCATATTCATTCGCATTTGTCCAACACTCGCACTTAAGCGTTGAGACAAACTCCCTAAGCGTTTCGCGACATCTTCAAGCCAATCACGCAAATTGCGGGTACCGACTAAAAATTGCGCGGTGTTGTTTTTAGGCGCGGCTAATCTATGACGATATCGCTCAAGAAAAGCCATGCCTTCTTGATATTTATCTTCGCTTGCGGGCCAAAACCACGAATTATTATCGGTGTTAAATTTAGGTTCCGCCTTGGCTAAATCTGGATCTTCGCCTTGCGTCCTCGAACGGCTCATGTCATTGCGTAATGCTTTAGACAAGTCACGTATTTGCTGTAACACCCCCCATTCCCAATTGGACATGTCGTCCATAAAAATGCTAGGGGGCATGATATCGTTACTCAAATAGCCACCCGATTTATTCCGTAATAAGCTGACCATCTCGATCAAGGTGCTTGTTGTGACATATCCCGGAACTATTTTATCGTTGTACTGCTCCGCTTGCTTTTGAGCGGCCATTTGCACATCGAATGGGCTAGGTTCACGACTCCACCATAAGCCCACTAAAAACATCAAAACAAAAACGGTGAGTAAAATGAGGCCTAAACTTCTGGTTGGGCCCTGCTTTTTGAGATTGTCTGGATGGTAAAGTGCCAGTACAGGTGCCAACAACTGTTTAAAAAACTCGAACACTTTCATAATCCGAGTGAATATCGTCGGTTGATTAACTTCTTCAGTCACTATATCAATCTCCCTAATTGTTAATTATTAATTGTTAATTGTTAATTGTTCATGTTAATTGTTCACGTTAATTGTTAACGACAAATAGTTCTTTATAAATTCACGCAAAAGTTTTTTTTGCACGCAAAACTTTCGCCAAAAAAATTGTTTTTTATAAACAAATTAACAATTTCACATTTCACGCGCAAAACTTCTTAAGTGAAAAACAATTAACAATTAACAATGGCTTATGCCTCATCAGTAGAACATGGTAACAAATTCTGAATTTTCTGTATTAATTGCTTTAAGCCTATCGGTTTACTTAAATAATCATTTGCGCCTGCTGCTAAACAGCGTTCTTTATCGCCAGGCATGACGAGGGCGGTGAGGGCAATGATAGGCGTACTGGCCTGTTTCGGATCGGCGCGAATGCGCTGAATCGCTTCTATCCCGTCCATGCCTGACATCTGAATATCCATAAGAATTAAATCAGGGCTATCGCTTTGAGCTTGTGCAACGGCTTGAAGCCCGTCACGGGCTGAAATCACTTGATAACCATTCGCGACTAAATAGTCAAGTAGCATTTCTATGGTTTTTTCGTGATCATCCACTACCAAAATCAGCGCGTTTTTGGGATGACAAGGCCCTGTTTTAACGTCATCATCAGGCTTTTCTTGACTGTTCTTATTTGTGTCTGTGTCATTAAGCCAAGGTAGTGTAACCGTGAAACAACTGCCTTGCCCGACTGTGCTACTGACAGAAACACTGCCACCATGCATATCGGTCAGCCATAAAACTAAAGACAAACCCAGTCCAGTTCCTTCGTATTGCCGATTCAGTTTACCATCTAATTGCCTAAAAGGCTTGAATAACTTAGGAAAATCTTCTTTAGCGATACCGATACCCGTGTCACTGACTATCAATTCAAGTATGCCTTGTTCAGGGATGCCTTGTGCTGCCAGTTCCACGAAGCCACCTTGAGGCGTAAATTTAATCGCGTTAGTCAGTAAATTAATCAAAATTTGTTTCAAGCGTACTCTGTCCGCTTTGACCGTATTAATGGCATAATCAAAACTGTAACTGAGTTTAATCTGCTTATTTTTAGCGGCCTCTTGTACATATTGCAAACTGCTCTGACAAACGGCATCAACGGAAACATTATCAACAAACAATTCAAGTTGCCTAGCTGCGATTTTAGACAAATCAAGAATATCAGTAATGAGGATCAGTAACTGCTTACCGCTTTTCTCAATTCGCCTGGCCGTCTTTTCCTGTTGAACGTTTAGTGGGCCAAAGACTTGCTCTTGCAAAATCTCCGCACCTCCCAAAATGGTATTGAGCGGTGTGCGTAACTCGTGGCTCATATTGGCGAGAAATTCGTTTTTTAGACGGGAGGCGTAGGCGAGTTCCATATTGACTGCCTTTAATTCTGCCGTGCGTTCTTCTACCCGCTGCGTTAGCAGTCTTTCTGTTTGTTTTTGCTCTGTGATATCACTTATGACAGTCAGGTAGTGAACCGTATCAGAGTCCGCATTTTGGAAGACGGTACTATGCAGTTTTGCATAAAAGTACGTTTCACCTTGTTTCAATCTGATTTCACAGGCAAGCTGTGATTGCGTTTTAAGCACTTCTTGACAATGAAAATAATAAGTGTCCTGATCATCTGGCAAAATAAAGTTTGTAAATGATTGATTAATTAGGTGTAGATTTGTTTCTACGCCTAATAAGTTTGCAGCGGCTTGATTAGCTTGCACAATTTGATTATTATCCTCTTGTGCTATGGTCAAGTAGCCAATGGGCGCTGAGTGGTATAATTCCAAATATTGATGGTGTGCCACTTCAAGTTCCTGTTGTATACGGCGCAATTCATGATTTTGCATTTCTAATTCTATTTAATGGAGTTGTAGTTCGTGAATAATGTCATGCATTTTCTCAGGTGATAATGCAGCTAATACGTTTTTGTCCCGTGGTTGAATGGGTAACTCTGCTTCTGCAATTTTGCGCAGTTCCGCAAAATCATTTTTAGAGTTTCTATTGCTCTCTGTTGTCATAAAATGTTGCATCTCATTTGATTGATGGGGACAATGTTTATTGCGACTTAAATCAAATTAACAAAATGTCTGTCGCTGAGATAACTTTTGTTGGGTACAGCCTTGAAAGATAGCGGCAGCCAAGCGATAGCGAATAAATGGATCCCAGTAAGCTTGAAATTCAATGAAGACTGGCCCTTGTGTACTCTTCAAGATGGGAATACCTTCTACATCAGGCTCGATGCGTTTTTCCTTGAGTGTAACAGCACGAAATTCGTATTGCTCAGCGGTTTCCGCAGGAACATCAAGGAGTTTTAAGACACTGCTACCACTGATAGTCATCAATTTCAAAAAGGTTTCGTCAGTGCCCCGTGTTTTTTTTTTCTGTTTTGCCATTTTATTTATTCATTCCATATTGACAATGAATGGTTTTTTTGGATATGTCAAAAATAACTTTTCACTTAAGATCAAGCTCAGCATTGACGGTTACCAATTCTTCGTTAACCGATTGTAATTCCTCTTTAGAGGTTTCGAGTTCCTCATTGACACTTTGTAATTCTTCGTTAGAGGATTGCGACTCCTCGTTGTTCGCCTTCAGTTCTTCATTGGAGAGTTCCAGCTCTTCAATGATGCTTTGAAGAAATTCTCTAGCAGCCTGTCGGAGAATACCACTTAAGTCATTGTTTTGTATAACATTTATGATTATTGTAAAAGCGATAATAATCAATGAGTTAGTTGATTAATCCGACAGGCTGCTAGTAGACTGTAATTCTTTTTCTAATCCCGTAATACGTTGTTCATATTCTTCAGGGAAGGGTAAGGCAGGTTTGGTTGTAGAAACTTGAGAGGCGGCATTTTCAATAACGATGACTACCAGTGTCTCTTGAATGGGGATTTTTGAAACGGCCTTAACTCTCAAATAGGCAGTCGTATAGCAATAGGTGTGGTGAGTTCAATAAGTTGTAATGTGCCATGCAGGATTGCTATATCGTAATTAGGCGGAATAATATAAATGCATTTCACTTAAGAAGTATTTGCTTAAAAAACTTTTGCCTGAAATTGGGTTTGATCGGCATGGCATTTTGCACTTCAAAAACCGGTATGGTGGTCAATTTTTTGATAAAATCGCAGAGGCTGTTTTTGTGATTAGGATCAAGATGGGGTAAGTACTGAACCACAAATAAACGGGTATTTTACGGCAAAGGGCATTCGCCCTGGCTTGCCCCCTACAAAGCGCCCGTAGGGGCAATCCCTTGTGGTTGCCCCTTGGTTGTTTCTATTAAGTACTGAACCACAAATAAACCGGTATTTAACGGCAAAGGGCATTCGCCCTGGCTTGCCCCTACAAAGCGCCCGTAGGGGCAATCCCTTGTGGTTGCCCCTTGGTTGTTTCTATTAAGTACTGAACCACAAATAAACGGGTATTTAACGGCAAAGGGCATTCGCCCTGGCTTGCCCCTACAAAGCCCCCGTAGGGGCAATCCAGGGCGAATGCCCCTTGGTTGTTTCTATTAAGTACTGAACCACAAATAAACCGGTATTTTACGGCAAAGGGCATTCGCCCTGGCTTGCCCCCTACAAAGCGCCCGTAGGGGCAATCCAGGGCGAATGCCCCTTGGTTGTTTCTATTAAGTACTGAACCACAAATAAACGGGTATTTAACGGCAAAGGGCATTCGCCCTGGCTTGCCCCTACAAAGCGCCCGTAGGGGCAATCCCTTGTGGTTGCCCCTTGGTTGTTTCTATTAAGTACTGAACCACAAATAAACCGGTATTTTACGGCAAAG
>QNEL01000111.1 GCA_003645185.1 Candidatus Parabeggiatoa sp. nov. 3 | reverse complement strand
GTATGAAGAACACGCTGACCTTGTTGGCGCACAAAATATTTTAGAACGATTTCTCAGCGGACAATATGGTGCCGCTTTCAAAGCTGATTGAATACTATTAAATACCATTCAATAAGTAACTATTTTGGGCCGTTTGCGTTTAATATTAGCGGATGCTAAATAACGATAAATAATGACAGACTATTTTTGGTGTTTTTTTAATGAGGGCTGTAAATGAACGAAGCGAATCAAGCTGAAATGATGACGGGTGCTGATATTTTTGTGAACGCTTTGATTGCAGAAGGCGTGGAACATGTGTTTGGATTCCCTGGCGGTGCGGTATTGCACATTTATGATGCGATATTCAAACAGGATAAATTTCAGCATATTCTAGTCCGTCATGAACAGGGGGCCGTTCATGCGGCCGATGGGTATGCCCGTTCTTCTGGTAAACCAGGCGTAGCTTTGCTGACTTCTGGCCCAGGTGCAACGAATGGGATCACGGGCATTGCTACTGCTTATCTGGATTCGACACCTTTGGTGGTGTTCACTGGGCAAGTGCCTACCAGTCTGATTGGTAACGATGCTTTCCAAGAGGTTGATTCTGTTGGTATTTCTAGGCCGTGCGTTAAGCATAATTTTTTGGTGAAGGATGTTGGCGAATTGGCGATAACGATTAAAAAGGCCTTTTATATCGCTACCACGGGCCGCCCCGGCCCGGTGCTTGTCGATATTCCTAAGGATGTGACGGCTAATCGGGCCTTGTTTGAATATCCTAAGACGATAGAAATGCGTTCTTATAAACCCGTGGTGGTTGGCGAATCGGGACAAATTCGTCGTGCTGCGGAAATGATTTTATCAGCTAAGCGTCCGGTGATTTATAGTGGGGGCGGCGTTGTGCTGAGCAATGGGAGTCAGGAATTAATCGAATTTACACGTCTGTTGGGCTATCCGATTACTCAAACCTTAATGGGTTTAGGGGCCTATCCGGCGACTGATCCCCAATTTATTGGTATGCTTGGTATGCATGGTACTTATGAAGCCAATATGGCGATGTATGAATGCGATACCTTGATTGCTATCGGAGCGCGTTTTGATGATCGCGTGACAGGTGAATTAGAGAAGTTTTGTCCTGACGCTAAAATTGTTCATCTGGATATTGATCCCTCTTCGATTTCTAAGAATGTTAAGGTGGATATTCCTCTCGTGGGTACGGTGGATCGGGTGTTACAAGATTTGATTCAAGTGATAAAGGAAATGGGACGTAAGCCTGATTCCGATGCGTTAGCCACTTGGTGGGGACAAATTGATACTTGGCGGGCGACAGATTGTTTACGTTATGATCGTAACAATGAGTTGATTAAGCCGCAATTTGTGGTCGAAAAACTGCACGAACTGACCCAAGGTAATGCTTTTGTGACATCGGATGTGGGTCAACACCAAATGTTTGCAGCCCAGTTTTACAAGTTTAACCAACCACGTCATTGGATTAATTCTGGCGGTTTAGGCACAATGGGCTTTGGTTTACCGGCCGCGATGGGTGTCCAAATAGCTCATCCTAATGACACGGTGGTTTGTATCACGGGCGAAGGTAGCATTCAAATGTGTATACAGGAATTATCAACCTGTAAACAATATGATTTGCCCATTAAAATCATTATGTTGAATAATCGCTACTTAGGCATGGTGCGTCAATGGCAAGAATTTTTTTATGATAAGCGGTATTCCCATACTTATATAGATGCCTTGCCCGATTTTATGAAACTGGCGGACAGTTATGGACATGTTGGTATGCGGATTGAGAAGCCTAGCGAGGTGGAAGGTGCGCTCAAGGAAGCGTTGGCGATAAAAGAAAGCCTGGTATTTATGGATTTTCTCATTGATCAAGGTGAGAACGTGTATCCGATGATTGCCGCTGGTAAAGGGCATAATGAAATGTTGTTATCCCCAGAGAGAGAGTTAGCTTAAAGATGCGTCACACGATTTCAATTTTGTTAGAAAACGAACCCGGTGCTTTATCACGAGTTGCCGGTTTATTCTCAGCACGCGGTTACAATATTGAGTCTTTAACCGTCGCGCCAACAGATGATCCTTCTATGTCACGGATGACTTTAGTCACGAGAGGTTCGGACGATATCATTGAGCAAATCACTAAACAACTCAATAAATTGGTTGATGTGATTACGCTGCTTGACTTAACGGAAGGGACACACATTGAAAGGGAATTGATGTTGGTCAAAATCAGCGTGTCAACCACTAATCAACGCGAGGAGATCAAACGTCTGGTTGATATTTTCCGTGGCCGCATTATTGACGTTGGTGATGCCAATTACACAATTGAAATGACGGGCACGGGCGACAAACTGGATGCTTTTATTAATGCTATGGAGCCATCAATGAGAGTTGAAGTGGTCCGTTCTGGTGTGTTGGGTATTGCACGAGGTGCTTCGAGTTTGCGGGCATAAACCCATTCTAAATTTCCCCAGCCTTTTTTAATCAATCCCACCAATTATTTGGTGGGTTTTAATTTTTGGGGAGGGCGATAGACGGTTTAAGGCATATCCAAAAAATAAATAAATTATTCCCGTTTTTCTTGTAGGGTGAGTTCGCGCCAAAATTTTTGCTTAAAAACTTTTGGCGCGAAACGTGTTTTTGTTGCCCACCATTCCCCTACCCATCCTTTACGGCGTGAAATGGTAGGCTCGGATAATTATTTTTTGGGGATATCCTAAGAAGAAGGATGGGGCTTTAGCCTCATGCTTCAATCGCAAAACCCTTATGGGTTTAAACCTTCTCGCTTTGACGGGTTTAAGTCGAGTTTTGCAAGCATTTACCATTAACCAAGAGGAGTTGAAATTGAATATTTTTTACGATAAAGACGCTGACTTATCCCTGATTCAAGGTAAAAAAGTAGCTATCATCGGTTATGGTTCGCAGGGCCATGCTCATGCTAATAATTTGAAGGATTCCGGTGTTGAGGTTGTTGTGGCTTTGCGAAGTGGTTCTGCGTCGGCACAGAAAGCGGAAGCGGCCGGTTTACAAAGTAAACCGATTGAAGAGGCTGTTGCTTGGGCTGATGTGGTGATGGTATTGGCTCCGGATGAGCATCAAGCGCAACTTTACCGTGAACAAATTGCACCGAATATCAAAAGTGGTTCAGCACTGGCTTTCGCACATGGGTTTAATATTCATTTTGAACAAATTGAACCGGCTGAAGACTTGGATGTGATTATGATTGCGCCCAAAGGGCCTGGCCATTTAGTGCGTTCGACTTATACACAGGGGGCTGGTGTACCTTGTTTAATTGCGGTGCATCAAGATGCTTCTGGACAAGCTAAAGAGATTGCCTTGTCTTATGCCAGTGCGAATGGTGCTGGACGCGCCGGTGTGATTGAAACCAGTTTCCGTGAAGAAACGGAAACCGATTTATTTGGTGAACAAACCGTGTTATGTGGCGGCATAACGGCTTTGGCACAAGCGGGGTTTGAAACATTAGTTGAAGCAGGTTATGCACCAGAAATGGCCTATTTTGAATGCTTGCACGAACTCAAACTGATAGTCGATTTGATCTACGAAGGCGGCATTGCGAATATGCGCTATTCCGTCTCCAATACGGCTGAATATGGTGATTTGACTCGTGGGCCACGCATTATTACTGAACAAACCAAGGATGAAATGCGTCAAATCCTCAAGGAAATTCAAAACGGTGAATTTGCGCGTGAATTTATCATGGAAAATCAAACGGGTAGTGCCACTTTCAAAGCCAAACGTCGTTTAGCGCGTCAACATCAACTTGAACAAGTCGGTGCTCAGTTGCGGGGTATGATGCCGTGGATTAAGGCGAATCAGTTGGTTGATAAGAGTAAAAACTAGAGATTAAAATTTTGGGGGAACCAGCCTTTCTTGTAGAGACGCACTGCCGTGCGTCTCTATACTGCCGTCTATACTGCCGTGTATACGAGACGCACGCAGTGCGTCTCTACTCTCAAGATAAATCAAACATAAAACCAGCCTGAAAAATGTTCATCAAATGTAGAGACGCGATGCTCGCGTCTATACGAACAATCAATACCCTACATTAAAATGACTGAAAAACAAGAACTTTCTGAAAAAATAAAGCGGCCGCGCGGTATTTATTTATTACCTAATTTATTTACCACAGCGGCCTTGTTTTCAGGCTTTTATGCGATCATTGCAGCAACCACTGATCGTTTTGAAGCAGCCGCTGTCGCCATCTTTATTGGTATGATACTTGACGGTTTAGATGGACGTGTGGCTCGCTTGACTAATACACAAAGTGCTTTTGGCGCTGAATATGACAGCCTTTCAGATCTCATCTGTTTTGGCCTCGCCCCAGCTTTGCTAATGCATGAGTGGTCTCTCTATTCTTTAGCCCATCTTTCCGGTTTGCTGGGTAAACTGGGTTGGTTAGCCGCTTTTATTTATACTGCCGCGACTGCGCTACGTTTAGCGCGTTTTAATACGCAAGTTGGTAAAGTGGATAAAGCGTATTTTCAAGGACTCGCGAGTCCCGCGGCTGCAGCCGTCATAGCAGGATTTGTTTGGTTAAGTATAGGTTATCAATTAGATGGAGCAACTTTAGTCGTGCCAGCATGGATTATTACGGTTACGATGGGCGCTTTGATGGTCAGCAAATTTCGTTACCATAGTTTCAAAGATTTAGATATAAAAGGACGAGTTCCCTTTTTTAGCATTTTGATTATGGTGATGATATTTGTCTTGATCTCTATTGATCCTCCGCAAGTATTATTTTTAGGTTTTCTGGGATACGCCATTTCAGGCCCCATTTTCACTTTGATCGCATTACGAAAACGCCGTGCCGCTCGCCATGGATAATGAACAATTATCAAGCCCCAAGTGAAAGCTTTCGATGTGTTCTTTTTATGACAAACAACAATATTGAAGGCATTTTAAACGGTGTGTCAAATAGGATACAAATTATTAGAAAAATAATTTCAAAAATGGTGGCATTTTTAATCTCACGCAAAGCCGCAAAGCCGCAAAGATGCTAAGAAGATGTTATAGAAGATGCAAAGTTATTATTGATGCGTCTTAGCGCCTTTGCGCCTTTGCGTGAGATTGGTTTTAGATCGATCCCAATTTTTTTCGTAAATGGTTTATTGCTAAGATTTCTCCTCGACACATAGGTAAATAGTTACCATTTTTCATTTTAAATCAAAGGGCTAACCTCGTAAAAGGAGAATATAATGGGACATTTGACAGAGGATAAGTACTGAACCATAAATTTTCAGGTATTTAAAAAAGAAAGGAGAAAGGGGGCAACCACAAGGTGCCCCTACGGGCGGCTTGTAGGGGCAATCCCTTGTGGTTGCCCTTTGCGAATTAAATCAATTCAAATCAGACTTGGCTCACAACGTTGAACATTTTTTGACTGACTACAAGAGCATTGGCTGAATTTGATGCATACACGCGCTTTTTATCCCGTGCATCGCAAGGTGAAGTTGAAGAAGGTTTGGCTTTGTTAGACAAACTTGATAGGCATTTTGTTAAAAATTCTTAAATACTGGTTTCCAAAACCAAATCTAAAGAAAACGATGTTAATAAGATTCAGTGTCGAAAACTTTTTATCCTTTAATCAAAGGATAAATTTTAATATGATTGCCTCTGATGAGGCACGTCATAGTCATCATGTTGTTAAAGGCCGATCTGAAAAAGACATAGATTTATTGAGAACGTCTGTTATCTATGGCGCTAATGAAGCTGGAAAATCTAACCTGATCAAAGCAATGGCTTTTGCTAGAGAGTTTATTATTAAAGGTGTCGAGAAAAATAAAAGTATTGATGTCATCAACTTCAAACTTGACAAAAATTGTTACCAGAAACCCTCAAGATTTGAATTTGAGTTTCGGTATAAAAGTAAGCAATTTGCTTATGGTTTTTCTGTTGACAAAAGTAAAGTCTATGATGAATGGCTATTTGAAATAGGTCATCACCTTGAAGTGCCTATCTTTGAAAGGGATGACTTTGGTATTCGTTTTAACTTTGAACATGATATTCTGGTGGGGATTGGTGAAAAAAATAAGCAAAGAATGGAGTATGAAGCGGAAAGTACCCGAGAAAATTTGCTGTTTCTAACGAATTGCCAAGAGCGAAATCTCAAATGGTTTAGTCAGGTTTACGAGTGGTTTAATTTTTGTTTAACCATTATCTTTCCGAATTCCAAAGTGAAATTCTTACCACTTATTTTGAATAATGAGACGGATATTCGCGTCTTTTTTGACAAAATTTTAGAATTATTTGGCTTTAATATCAAAAAGAGGGATCATAAAGCCTTTGATTTTGAAACTCTGGAAATGCCAGCAACGGTCAAAAAATCTATCAAAGAAGACTTTCCTTATGGAAAAACGGGTGCCATAGCTTTTATTTCAATAAATGAGGAAAAGAGCTATGTTATCACCGAAAAAGCGGGTGACTTAAAAGCCTTGGAATTAGTGATTCTCCGAAATGACAAAGAGGGTGACGAAATCCCATTTGAGCTTTCTGAAGAATCTGACGGTACCCGAAGAATAATAGATTTCATTCCTATGCTTGTCAGTTTATCTAAGGGTAAATCTGTGTTTGTGATAGATGAGGTTGAAAGAAGTTTGCATGTTTTACTTATCAAAAAACTGTTTGAGTTGATACTCAACAATAAACTGTTTAAAAATGTCGAAAGCCAATTGATTGCATCGACACATGAAGTTTATCTTTTGGATATCAAAAAACTCTTGAGAAAGGATGAAATTTGGTTCATCAGCAAAAAACAGGGAGAATCTCGTGCTTATTCCTTAGCTAATGCCGATGTGGATGATTTAGACTTAGCAAAAGGATATATTAATGGGCGATTTGGCGCGACCCCCTTGTTTTGAACTCTGGTTAATCTTACATCTGGCTGATTCTACTCAAGATGTCAGAACCTATTGTGTGACTGATAAACAGAAAAGAAATGCGCCTCGTATCAAGTATTTATATCATAATCTCATTAAATTAAAAATAACTTATTCTCTGTGGCACTCTGTGGTTCTCTGTGTTCTCTGTGTTGAAAAAAAACCATCACTTACACCCGTATGATTGGGAATTGTTGCTCTCTTCTATAACTCACACATTGCAGGACGATCAATAGTGATAACTGATTTCCACGCAAAAGTTTTGCGCGCAAAACTTTTGCGTGGAACTGATAACTGACTGATAACTGATGACATTTCTAAACCGCTTAGTTTCTAAACTCACTGGAAAAGTGCATATTCGAGCGGTTCTCATTGTACCCTTCATTTTCCAAATTATCTTGGCAGTCGGATTGACGGGTTATCTTTCATTTCGCAATGGGATTGATGCGGTTAATGATCTCGCTACCCAATTGCATACTGAAATTACCGCTCGCATTGACCAATATCTCAATACCTACCTCAATATTCCTTCTCTTGTTGTCAATCTGAATGCTAATACGATTTCTAACGATCAATTGGATTTAAATAACTTGCGTAGCTGGTTACCCTATTTTTTTGAACAAAGTAAAGTGTTTGAGGAACTGAGTTTTATTTACTTTGGCCATCAACAAGGTGATTACATTGCCTTGCATAGGCGAGATGATGGTAAATTAGCTTACAATATCAGAGATCAAAAGACGGGGGGTTTGATGTTTGATTACCATTTAGATGAAAAGGGTGAAACGCTTGGGCTTCTCAAGGAACCCAGTAAATATGATCCCAGGCCTAGGCCTTGGTATCAAAGGGCCGTGAGAGCAGGAAAAGCCGTTTGGACAGATATTTACCCCTTTGTTGGGACAGGAACAGAGACAGGGCAACTGGGCATGAGTTTTGTTTATCCTTATTACGATAAGAAAGGCACATTGCAAGGTGTTTTAGGTTCCGATTTTACCTTGACCAGAATTAGCCATTTTCTGCGTAGCTTGAAAATCGGGAAGCAGGGAAAGACTTTTATTGTGGAACCTTCTGGTTTAGTGGTGGCCGGTTCATTTCCTGAACCGCCATTTGAGAAAAACAAACCACAACTCAAAGCCTTTGATGTTAATGATAAATTGATTCAAGCTACCGCTGAATATTTGACAAAACGTTATGGTCATTTTAGTCGGATTACGCATAGTGAACAAAACAAGTTTGTTTATGAAGGCCAGCGACAACTCGTTCATGTTTCTCCTTTTAACAACAAATTTGATTTAGATTGGCTGATTATCGTTGTTGTTCCAGAAGCAGATTTTATGGAGCAAATCAATACCAATAGCCGCATGACGATCCTATTGACGCTAGTGGCTTTGGTGTTAGCAACGATCATCAGTATTTTGACTTCTAAATGGATTATCCAACCCATTCTCGGTTTGAATGAGGCCGCTAAAAAACTCTCTAATGGAGACTGG
Source organism: Candidatus Parabeggiatoa sp. nov. 3 (assembly GCA_003645185.1). Lineage (GTDB taxonomy): Bacteria > Pseudomonadota > Gammaproteobacteria > Beggiatoales > Beggiatoaceae > Parabeggiatoa. The sequence goes on along the minus strand of QNEL01000111.1, from coordinate 10,335 downwards.
GATCAAAGTTTACCCGTTGGACGTTCTGATGAACTGGGAGAACTGGCTAATTCTTTTAACAGTATGGCAAAACAATTAAAGGGTTCTTTTAAAACCCTTGAAAATAAAAATGCCGAATTACAGCGTTTAGACAAACTTAAAAACGAATTTCTGGCCAATACTTCTCATGAACTGCGTACTCCCATTAATGGTATTATTGGCATAGCCAATTCCCTCATCGAGGGAACGACTGGTTCTCTTCCTGAAGCAAGCCGTAATAATCTTACGATGATTGTTCTCAGTGGACGACGTTTAGCCAATCTTGTCAATAATATTCTGGATTTTTCTAAACTAAGACACAGAAACCTTGATTTGCAACGCAAACCCGTGGATATACGAGAAGTCGTTGAGGTGGTGTTTACACTGAGTAAACCCTTGATTGGTAAGAAGAATTTAAAATTTGTGAACGCGATTTCAAAAGATTTTCCGTTGGCACAGGCTGATGAAAATCGTTTGCAACAGATTCTACACAATTTAGTGAGTAATGCGGTTAAGTTTACTGACAGTGGGCGCGTAGACATTTCGGCTGAAGTGAGAGAGGCATGTTTAGCCATTAGCGTTTTTGATACTGGTATCGGTATTCCAAAAGAGAAATCTCACCGTATTTTTGAATCTTTTGAACAAGCTGATGGTTCAACAGCACGAGTTTACGGTGGTACAGGTTTAGGGTTAACGGTGACTAAAAAGCTAGTGGAATTGCATGGTGGTGAGATTGATGTTGCATCAGAAGTCGGTGTTGGATCGCGCTTTACGTTTACTTTACCAATAGCATACGAGGATAATGAATGATGAATTATGAATGATGAATGATGAATTATGGGTAGTCATGCAATGTGGGTGAGAACGACAAGGGCGAACACGTAGGTTCGCCCCTACAAAGGCAATGTAGGGGCGAACCTGCGTGTTCGCCCAGCCTTATGAATTCTGAACAATTCATCATTGAATAAACTTCTGTAACTTAAAATGACAAAACAAAATTGGCCAATTTGGAGCTTATGGCTCCTACTCGTACTGATTCCCCTTTTTAATCGCTCCGTTTTACCGGTTGACGAAACGCGTTATCTTGCCGTCGCTTGGGAAATGTGGAACCGAGGCGATTGGTTAGTACCTTATCTGAATGGTGAAGCTTACCACCATAAACCCCCTTTATTATTTTGGTTGATTCATGTCGGCTGGAAACTCTTTGGCGTGAATGAATGGTGGCCTCGACTCGTGCCAGGCTTCTTTTCTCTGGGCAGTTTATTCCTCACCGCGCATTTGGCTCGCCAATTATGGCCTCAACACCCTCAAATTGCACTATGGGTACCCCTGATTTTATTAAGCTGTTTATGGTGGAGCTTGTTTACCAGTGTCGTCATGTTTGACTTGATCTTAGCCTTTTTTACCTTATTAGGCATGGTAGCACTGTTCAAAAAATCCTGGGGCTGGTTAGGCATCGCCATTGGTTTAGGCGTACTGACTAAAGGCCCTGTGATTTTATTGCATCTACTGCCTGTCGCTTTATTCGCACCCATCTGGCAACGTACTCGCCCTTTTCCTTGGCAAAGTTGGTATTTAGGGCTATTGAGCAGTATCCTGTTAGGCGCACTGATTGCCTTAGCTTGGGCCATTCCGGCAGCCATAGTCGGTGGTGAAGCCTTTCGAGAAGCCATATTTTGGGGACAAACCGCTAACCGCTTAATTAATTCCTTTGCCCATCAACACCCCTTCTGGTGGTACTTACCCCTATTACCCGTCATCCTATTTCCTTGGTTATTATGGTTACCTTTATGGCGTGGTTTCTTACAATTACCCCAATATATCGATAACAGCGGAGTACGTTTTTGCCTCATTTGGTTTGTATTCGTTTTCATCGGATTTTCCCTCGTCAGCGGCAAACAATTGCACTACCTATTGCCAACATTACCAGCCTTTGCACTACTTACGGCTTATTTGATAGTCAAATTGCCGACTGAACAACAACGTTGGGATACCAGTTTACCCGCGTTTGTGATCATACTGGTAGGGCTATTGCTATTAATAGCGCCTTATTTATCTTCAACAATACGTATACCGTTTTGGGTAACACAAATCTCTTCGCTGCCAGCGATCAGCTTGCTCCTTTTTGGAATTCTGTTAATAGTCTGGCGATTACCGCATATCAAATACCGGTTATTTTTACTCAGTACCACAGGCATCTTATTCAGCCTTTGTGTGCCGTTAAGCATTATTCGGGCTGCCGGGCCAGCCTATGATTTACATGAAATCAGCCAATATATCAACACTTTATTTAAACGTGGAGAAACTGTCGTTCATTTTGGTGAATATCATGGACAATATCAATTTCTCGGTAGACTCCAGCAACCTTTACCCGTTATTGATGAATACAATCTCTGCCCGTGGCTAACTCAACATCCTGATGGTAAACTGGTTATTTACTTTTCTGGGGGATACCAAGATTTAAGTCAACAAGCAGATTACGTGCAAACATACCGTTCCAAACAAGTCGGGATTCTTGATGCTCACTTTATGTACAGTGCTTGCACAAAATGGATGCTGTATCAATGATCACATCGAACTCCAATAAATCTTGATGGCCCGATTTTCGTTAAAAATTTATTTTGCTTGGAAGCCTGTTCTTTCCCGTATTTTTTACAAGGATTTAAACCGATAACGACAGGGATTGTATATAATAAGAGATTAGATCGAGGTAATTGCTTAGATCGTAGTCATACCCTGTTTTAATCCGCATCGAATAAACAATCCTATAGGGAAATCAATCATGCCTACACAACTTAACCCTCATTTTTATGAGGTACTTGAACCTTATGGTAGTCATTCAGCCGAATTTTTTCTAGCCGCGAGTTTATATCATGCTCATAAAGTGAGTTTCGCTGCTGCGGCTTCTTTAGCCAAATTAAGTTTTGATGAATTTCATTACCGTTTAAAAGAACATTTTGATGTGGGTTATATCTTTGCTGATGAAACGATACTGGATGATATTAAAACGGTTGATCAACTGACACTTCAATGCTTATGAACGTTGTTTCCAATACCAGCCCCATTATTTTTTTGTCCAAGATTAAGGTACTTGATTTATTACCCCAATGTTTTGATCAAATTTTTATTCCTCAAGCTGTTGCCAAAGAATTACTCGATTTATCATTGCCTACTTATATAGAATGCAGCGATATTTCAATAGCCGGTGCCAATTTTGTCTCAGGTGCATTAGATTCGTCATGGAGTTTACATGCGGGCGAACTTGAAACAATGGTTTTAGCCCAAGAACTTGAAGCTGATTATGTCATCATGGATGATCGATTGGCACGTTGTAAGGCACAAAGCAAGGGACTCAAAATTATTGGCGCTATTGGTGTATTGTTACTTGCTCACCAACAACAGTTTATATCAACATCTCAGATTGAAGACTATTTAACTGCCCTTACTCAAACACACAAGATGTATATTTCGCCAAAAATCTTGAACGAAGTGAAAAAATCAATCCAAAACAATACTCTATATCTATAGCATTGTTATACTTAGCTTTTGGCTTCGCTGTACTTTTGCGTGAAATGTGAAACGCTGATTAAAAAAATCAGCGCCGTTATGACAATCAGTTAAATCAGCCTTCTATCCTTTTAATTCTAATAGAACACAGATTATCATGATTGAACTGATTTCCACATTTCACGCTAATGTATAGCGAAGCGAAACTTGTTAAGTGAGCCTTCGGTGCGCGAAGCTAAATAAAGTTTTTGCGCGCAAAAACTTCTTAAGTGAAACGCTGATTAAAAATTATGTTATACTGCACGCGGACACAATTTTAACTTTTAACTCGCACAACCCCGAAGGGGTTGAATGTGAATAGCCCCAGGTGGCAACCTGGGGTTGCCAAAAAATAAAAGTTAAGTTTATTCCCGCGCCGGGTATATATTAACAAGTTTCCATTACCCATTAAAAACGTAGCCGCTAAATATATTGACGCAACCACGCTGGTGATAAACCAAGTACCTTTAAGACACTTGAGATCGAGGTGCGTATATTAATTTTCAGCGTTGTCTCTTATCAACCCATATCAAAATGAAATTTAATCAACTCACTGTCAAAAATTTTGGGCCACTTTCAAATATCGATCTTGAAATGAAAGATATTATGGTTTTTATTGGCCCACAGGCGAGTGGCAAAAGTACACTGGCAAAAATGTTGTCTATTTTAAATGGTGACATAAGGCCTAGTCAAAACCAGGCCCATTTTTTTCAACTGTTTAAAGACAAGCATATCCCTTTTTTTTCAAAAGACACTTTTATTTCACTTAATGAACAGACTGATAACGTGATTGTTTATCAGGGGGGGGCAATACCAAGCGATTGCAAACCAGCCAAACCCAGCATTTATCCCTTTTTATATTCCTGCTGAAAGAATTTTGGTTTCTATGTTGTCAGAATCTATGATGGGTATGATGGCCCATAAGATTGCGATTCCTAATTTTATCTTGCGTTTTGGCTCCTCTTTTGAAGTCGCTAGAAAAAAATTGGATGTTTTAGAGATTGAATCTTTAAAAGTCACCTATCGTTTTGAGGAGGGTAGAGATAAAGTTTATCTTTCTCATCATCACGCATTGCCTTTATCTCAAAGTGCCAGTGGACTTCAGGCTGCCATACCCCTTTATGTGGTTTTAGAGTATTTTTCTTCATTCGAGGCAAAATTTTTTGCGATAGAAGAGCCTGAACTCAATTTGTATCCCGAAACTCAGAAACAAGTGCTTGAGTATATCGTTGAAAAATGTACTCCTAAAAACAATCGTTTGGTTCTCACCACCCATAGCCCTTACATTTTGACGGCATTAAATAACCTGATTCAGGCTCATAATGTGGTTAAAAACAAACCCAAGTTAACTGAAAAGGTGAATCGTATTGTGCCGGCTGAAAAATGGCTTGATTTTGAAAGAGTGGGTGTCTATTACATTGAAAATGGCACTGCACGAAACATCATGGACAATGAACTCAATGTGATTGATGCGACAACGATAGATGACGTTTCTGAAACATTGAGCGAAGAATACGAACAATTGTTAAATCTTGAATATGAAGAGTAATCCACACTGTGAGCAGTTACAAAAAACATTTGATTGTTGTGAAGAATGTTTTGAAATATCGACAGCCGCCAGTGAAAATAAGAAACGGTTTAGCATTGAAACCAAAAATCGTTTTAACTATTGTCGGATCAAAGTAGATGCCTGTCTTATCTCAGATGATACCCACATCAAGTGTGATTATGCGTTCCTCAAATGTGATATACTCGGCGCGGGAATAAACTTAACTTTTGGCAACCCCAGGTTGCCACCTGGGGCTATTCACATTCAACCCCTTCAGGGTTGTGCGAGATTTTTTGTTTTATTGTTTCTAGTAGTGTTCCAAGCGCAGCTAACCAAAGATTTATGAAGTTAGGTAACTCCCAAAAAATAAAATACCCGAAATGTAGGTTGGAGTGAGCTTGCGAACTCCAACACTTAACCAAATTAAAATCAATGACAGTTTTTTTAATTAATTTTTTAAGAAGCAGAAATCATAACAATCAGTTAATGTAGGGCGCGTAACGTGTTTTTATTGCCTACCCCATTTTTGAATTAATGTAGGGTGGGTAACGTGTTTTTGTTGCCCACCATTCCCCCTATCTACTCTGGCTATTCATTCCAATCGCTTTCATTAGAACAATCACCCGTTATCATCGCATTAAAGCGAATGCAATGTAGGGTGGGTAACGTGTTTTTGTTGCCCACCATTAAATTTATTCATTCCAATCGCTTTCATTAGTACAATCACCCGTTATCATGGCATTAAAGCGAATGCCTTTAGCGCGCTGCTGTGCCATCACTTTTTCAACATCGGCATCAGCATACGGCGATGCATCGGTTGCAAACAGAATATCGCCCCCTTTTTTGGTATGAGGCACGGCAATCAATAACGCTTCGACTGAGGCTTCGGGGCAAGTACCACCGCCTGCTGCCTTGAGTTTTTCAACCGCGCCCAGTAAGACTTTCAAATCACCGGTAAAGGCTTGGATTTTCACGTCATCCGTAAAGACTATCAGGGCAATCAGGGGCGCATCACTCTGTTTTATCTCAGCAATAAAACCCTTTAAGGCCTTGATAACGCCGTTGATTTCTTCCTGCATACTGCCTGTCACGTCGATGACAAAGGCGATATCGACTTCGATACCTTCTGGTATGACTATCTTGGTACGCTCTCTATCGGTGTGTGCGGGATATTCATTCGCTGTCACCTTGGCTTCCGCAGTTAAAAGTAATAGCCCAGCGTCTTTAAGTTCGACATCCAGATTAACCGTGACATGGCTAACACTGTCGGTACCTTCAAGACTCAAATCGGTGATAGAGCAAGTCATGGTTGGCAATGAGCTAGTGTCGCACAGTCCATAATCTGTGTTTACTGATTTGAGTTCAACACCGCTAGGCACAAACATCACTAACTCAACACCCGTTGCCGTTGTCGTCGGCGCGTAGTGACTCAATTCAACATCGGCCGTGTAGTGCAAAACGCCACCGCTTGTCACCGGATCAGGTGTATCGCTGAGGGTAACAGAGAGATAGGGTTTAACTTCTTTCCATGCCTTTTTAATTCCCGTAGGATATTCATTTGAACTAGCTGTTACCGTGCTAACCAAATTTCCTGGTTGCGTGTTACTTACCACAACTTTTACATTGGCAGTGGCACCGGGCCTTAAGTCAGGCAAAGTGCATGTCGCGGTATCGGCATCGCAGCTACCACCGTCCAAAGATGCAATAGAAACGATGTTAGCTTCTTCCGGTAATGTATAGTTGAGAGCCACATCAGTTGCAATCTCACTGCCGTTGTTGGTAACGGTGATGGTATAAGTAACATTGTCACCCAGCTTGACTGGCTTCCAAGAGTTGGGAATAACTTTCACGCTGAGTAAAGATGTACCCCTAACCTTCTGCAAATCAACTGCACATTCTTGTTGACCAACAAAAAAGTCTTTTTAATCAAAGCTATAACCATCTTTATTGGCAGTGAGCGTGTAGTTATTCTCCGGTAATCCGGTGATTTCCCAATAACCGGTTGCATCCGTCACCGCAGTTGTACCACCGGTTTTTATTGTGACACCTTCAATAGGCTCACCAAATTTTTCAACGACTTTGCCAAATACCCTGCAAATGGAAATGGTTTTGGAAACGATATTGTTGGTTTCATTGCATTCGGGGACTTGCTCGTTGGCATCCACAAAAGCATAGAGTTCCATGTTTCCTTTCGGTAAACCCTTTAATTCTTCTAGCATCACGTCTTTATAGGTACTTGGTTCGATACTATCTACCGTGATAGAACCGATTAACGCGCCACCATCTTTGGGATTACCATTGTAAAACGATACGAGCGTTTCTGGCGACGCTGCAATACCACCATTACCGATTCGCACACTGAAGTTTACTGACTCACCCGGATAAAATTGCAATTGAGATGCTGTTAAATCCGGTGCTGCTGTCAATGATAAGTCTGAATCAGGTTGTAAGTTCAGACGGTAAGTATTGTGAACTTGCCAACTGTTTTGTTCAACTGCTGGCACTGTTCCGTCATCGTTGATGTTGGTAACGTGGTAAGTATGCTGGTTCCAAATCTTGCGGGTGTTGAGCCAAGTGTTGTGTTTATCTTGGTAAGCACGAATGCCAGTACTACCACGAAAAGCATAGTTATTATTGCAAACCACAATATCTGCATGACTATCATTATCTACATCCACAATAACGGGAAGTTCGTAAGTGGTACCGCTGGTATTCGGAGTTTCAAACACGACAGTACCATCAACGCCACTATAAACGCGCAGATAGTATTGATCCGCATAGACTACTTCTGTTTGTCCATCACCATCAAAATCAAACACGGACGATCCTGTTCTGTGCGAACTTGAATCCACAGTAACCGCTGTCCACAGCACTTTACCGTCCGCTTTAAAAACAACGTACCGACTTCCACCAGCAATGCCAATTTCAAGTTTGCCATCACCATCCATATCAGCAATGGTGGGCGCACCACCACCACCACCCGGAATAGAAATAGGCCCCCAAATGATCTCGCCGCTATGGTTCAACAAAAATACTCGGCCTGCTGAGACTATGGCAATTTCTGGAAATTCATCATCATTAAAATTCCCAATAGCGACAAAACCATCGCCAACACTGTCGTTCTGCCAAAGCCTTTGCCCCGTATTTGAATAAGCAGTTGCACCAGCAATAACCTCTGGTTTTCCATCCAAGTTGATATCGGCTACGATAGAAAGAGGTCCAACTCCATTATCTCCTCTAAAACCATTTCCTTGCCACAGCAATGAACCGTCTGCATTCAATGCTGTATTACCGACAACGATTTCAGGGCTACCGTCAGCGTCTAAATCGGCAATTGCTGCACCGCCCCAGCCCACAGACATATTAACTGAACTTTTCCACTTAAACTCACCTGTATGTTCAAAAGCGATCAAACCAGCACCAGTTTTCGGCGCGACAATTTCAACAATGCCATCATTGTCAATATCCGCTACAGCAATACTACCGGCTGGATATGTCCTGTATGCAGAATCAGACACCGTCCACAATTCATGACCGTCTTTGCCACTGACAGCACGCAATACACCATCGGATTTGTAATTACCACCTCGGAACGTGTGAAAAATAACACTTGGCGTATCTAGTTGATTAATTTTTCCATCGTTGTTGGTATCTTCAAGTGGTGCAACAACGGGGGCACTCATCACTTGATTGTGTTGGGGAAGTACCGAGCTACCCGTCCATTCCCACTTTATGACTGGTTCAAAACTCCCAATATCCGGCTCAAACTCACACATACTGGCACTGGAATTGATATTATTGTCCTCTTTTGCTTCACCAATGCTTTGGTCACTATCAACCATTGCATTTATAGGACTATCACGAAATGTAACTTTACCACTGATCGGCAAATCCACAGCTTGCTCCGCATTAGCTGCCAAACCGGTTGGTGTAGTCAAGGAACCAAGTGTATTATCAACACTGTCATCAAAAAGACCATTAAGGTTAATGTCCTCAAACAGCGTAATCAAGGTAGAATCGGCATCTGCTGAACCGATATTGTTTATCGTAACTTGAACATTGCCACTAACTTGCAAATTTTGTAAGTCGGTGGATACATCAGCAGTGGTAACACCCGTGACGATAAGATCAGGTTGTTCTGCAAAACTCACTACCGGTAAAGCACTACCCGCAAGCAATGCCATTGCTATCGCCCGTGCCAGTGTGTGTTGTCGCGCTGGGGGCATGCCTCCATTTGTCTCCCGTTTTGTGGGAGGCTGTTTTTTGAGATATGATCTCATGGTTATTTACCTCGTTTTGGTTTAAATAAATAACAGAAGTTGCTTCTTCTCTAAGAAGGGCAACTTCGCCTACCGATTCAATTATCAGTTTAAAGTTATCAGTTAAACTGCAATTGAATTTAATCAAAAAACTAATAATGGGTGCTTATTTTTAAACTGATTTTTTATTATTGCCTTGATCTAGGTCAGTTTTTCGGTCTAATGCGCGAAAAAAATCTCAAGAGAAATTAATTATCAGTTATCAATGCACGCAAAGGTGCGATTTAAATGGCCTTACAGATTGGCGCTTATTGTGTACTCAAAATAAATTTTGAACTCCAATCAAGATAAATCTTGAACGGAAATCAAATTTTGAACTCAAAATAAATTTTGAACGCCAATAAATTTTGAACGCTAATATAATTTGAAGGTGCGTATGATAAATGCCCTTTGATTTTTATGTCACGCAACAAATTGTTGCATATGTTAATTTGATATCTAAGCTATCTGTTATATTGCTTATAAATCAGTCATTTAGCGTGTACTTTTTTTTGACACTTCATGCCATCAATGGATTTCTCAATTCTCAATTCTCAATGATTAAAATTCGTTTATCCCCGTAATTCGTTGTACTCAGGGGAATGGTGGGCAGCAAAAACACGCTACCCACCCTACAAATTGGTGGGCAGCATAAACACGCTACCCACCCTACAAATTGGTGGGCAGCATAAACACGCTACCCACCCTACAAATTGGTGGGCAACATAAACACGTTACCCACCCTACAAATTGGTGGGCAGCAAAAACACGCTACCCACCCTACAAATTGGTGGGCAACATAAACACGTTACCCACCCTACAAATTGGTGGGCAACATAAACACGTTACCCACCCTACAAATTGGTGGGCAACATAAACACGTTACCCACCCTACAAATTGGTGGGCAACATAAACACGTTACC
>QNEL01000110.1 GCA_003645185.1 Candidatus Parabeggiatoa sp. nov. 3 | reverse complement strand
GGGACCGGTAACGTGTTTTTGTTGCCCACCATCAGATCATGTAGGGGGCCGGTAACATGTTTTTGTTGCCCACCATCAGATCATGTAGGGGGCCGGTAACGTGTTTTTGTTGCCCACCATCAGATCTAGGTATAAGATTAATATTAATCTATCATCAGCGTCAATCATGACAATCAGTGCAATCAGCGTTCTATCTAATTTTAGTACAGCTAATTGACTTTAGATTTAATCCGTTTTTAATCAGCGTTAATCATGATAATCAGTCTCATCTGCGTTCTATCCGATATTGGCAAAAAATGTATTTCACACAAAATGCTATAATTCATAAATATTAAAGGGCAATGGTGGGCAAGCGGGCGATTCGTTTTTGGGTTGATCTTGACTTTTTTGCCGACAGCCTTCCCACCCTACGAGCAATGACAAAATTGGAGAACCTAACATGAAACCGAAACTCAAATATTTTATCACTTTACTCAGCACAACTGTTTTGGGTAATCAGACTGTGAGCGCAGTGCCGTCAAATATCCCTGAAAACAATGATTCTTTTTTGGGTAAATTAGGGCAAACTGATCACGCAGCGCCTGGTGTCTTCCAGTTTTCACACACCCATTATCAGATTGATGAAAATAGCCGCAAAGCGGCTAAAATCACGGTGAATCGGACTCACTGCGGCAGTGGCAGTCCGCCCGTTTCCTTATCGTATGCTTTGAGTCAAGGTACAGCACAACAGGATATCGATTATCGTGCTGTCACGGGCCGATTAACTTGGGGAGCCATGGCGAAAGGGGATTGTTTCCCAAGGGCATTTGAAGTGCCCGTGATCGATGATCCGGCTTTGGAAGGCAATGAAACGATCCATTTGAATCTCAGTGCGCCTTTTGGCGGGGCCGTGATTGGCGACAGTGAAGCCGTTTTGACGATTGTTGATGATGATATCGCTGGCGATGATGGCAGTGTTATCGCTTTCCCGGCGACTCCCTTAACCGTTTCTGAAGACGCGGGCTTTGCAACCGTCACTGTTCACCGCACGGGTTGCGATCAGAGTTTACCTCTACCCGCCTCTGTTGCCTATCACACAACCAATGCCAGTGGTGAGTCTACCGGCACAGCCAGCGTTGGGCAAGATTATAAGGCCGTGAACGGTGTATTGAGTTGGGGAATCGAACCCGCAGAGAATTGCGGGCCTCGCCATTTTAAGGTGCCCATTGTAGAGGATGCCCTCGTCGAAAACGACAAAACCGTTCACTTGCATTTGAGCCAAGTTAAAGGGGCGCAACTTGGGCAAAGTGAAACAACGCTCACTATAATAGATAATGATATCAACAGTGGCCCAGGGGTTTTGAGCTTTTCGCGTACTCAGTATCGTGTCAATGAAGGCCAAGCCTTAGCAACGATTACGGTTAATCGCACAGACTGTGGGCCCGGCAGCCCGGCTGTCGCCGTCTCTTATGCCAGCCATCAGGGCACCGCGAATCACTTTGATTATCAAACGGTTAGCGGCACTTTAACTTGGGAAGCGATAGCTGATTGTAGGCCTCAACAGTTTACCATCCCGATCAAAGAGGATACTGTTTCTGAAAAGCGTGAAACGCTCACTTTACAACTGAGTCAAGCCACCCAAGGTGCGCTCATTTCTGAAGGGCAAGCGACACTCACGATCAGTGATAATGATTTCACTAAAGCGCCTGCCATAGCGCGCGATAACCCCGGCACCTTCAGTTTTTCCAGAACCCATTACACAGTTCAAGAACGGCATGGCACGGCCACTGTTTTAGTAAATCGTACCGCTTGTCGGCCCGACAGCCCTCCAGCAACAGTCACGATAACAACCAGTGAGGGCACTGCTACCGCGCATCAGGAATATACGCCCTTGAATGCCACGCTGCATTGGGGAACCACACTGACGGAACAATTCAATGGGGATTGTGAACCTTGGTATGTTTCCATACCCTTGCGGGATGATACCCGTTTTGAAAACAGCGAAACGATTGGATTGCATTTGAGCGAACCCACTGTGACACCCCTTTGTCAATCCAGCCCATCAGGGGGATCGCATTCAAACGGTGCCAGATTTTTTGACAGCGATACGAGATTGTCCAGCCAAACAGAGTGTACAGCGGGAGAGGCACAATTGGGCCTGGATTCGGCCGTCTTAACGATTATTGATAACGATGGCAGTCAGCTTGGTTTTTCAGATGCCCAGTATCAGGTTGATGAAAATGCTCAAACGGCACAGATCACGGTAAATCGTCACGGACTCGGCTGTGAAGCGGGCGCGATACCTTTGCCTCCGGCTTTAGTGTCGTATAGTTCCAGCAATCATCATCCCAGTAGTGCCGCTTCTGGAACGGATTATGTCGCCACAAGCGGTTTACTCCGTTGGGGAGACACGGCTAGTGGGCAGCATTGCGGCCCGCGACAATTTGAAATCCCGATTATGGATGATCCCTTAGTTGAAGATGATGAAACGATTCAGATCAAGCTTTCAACAGCCAATGGCGCAAGCAACGATCAAAGTCAAGCCAGTGTCACAATCTTGGATAATGAGAGTACAACGGATGACGTGGATAAACGGATGAGTACAACGGATGACGTGGATAAACGGATGAGTACAACGGATGACGTGGATAAACGGATTAATACAGTGGATGAATCCAGTCATCCTGCCTCTCCCGCTATGGCGGAAAACACACCAAGGCGAGTCAATCAAGCGAATACGCGCCAGGCCCAAGTGCAATTCCTCAATTTACAACCGCACTATGTCATTGGCAATACGCGACAGGCACCGCCCGTTATCCAGTTGCAAGTGGCTCATTCAGAACAGCTTGATTTATGGGTAGCGGTTCAAATGCCCAACAGTGCTGAGTTGTATTTTATCACGAATAGGGCAGAAGAACCTTTTAGTCTCACCCCGCAACCGTACCGACGCGCCTTATTGGCAGGAAAACGGACTTATGATTTATTCACGCTTCCAGTTTCCCTGCCCGTCGGGCAATACACGTTTTACGCTTTATTGGTAGCACCCGGCCAGAATCCTTTGGAAAGCGGTGAAGAGGTTTATCGATCAAATGTCGTGATCAGAGAAAGCTTGATACAATAACGACAAGGATTTGATAAGTACTGAAGCACAAATAAACAGGTATTTTACAACCAAGGTTGCCCCCTTTCTGTTTTTTTAAATATACCTGAAAATTTATGGTTCAGTACTTATAACAAAGGATTTAAACCGATAACGACAAGGATTGTATAATATAATAAAGGATTTAAACTGGGTACAACCACGATCTAATCCCTTCTTATATCAAATCCTTGTAGTTATGGTGTTAATCATGACTTGAATGCAATGTAGCTTGCCCACCATCCGACAAATCATGTATTATGTACTTTTACGCAAAAATAACCATACAAGCATAAAGGCTTATAAAAAAATGAGTTACCTCAAAAAAGTAGAAATCCGCAAATTATTTGGAGAATGGGATATTAACTGGACACTCGATCCCAAAGTGAATATCTTGATTGGCAAAAATGGGAGTGGAAAAACCACCTTATTACGTTTAATCAAAAATATTCTAAAGTCAAAACAGGCCCTCTTTTTTGCCTCATCGGATATAGAGTCGATCAAAATCGAACTGGCTGACAATCACTCTATTTATGCCCGCAAAGATTCAAAAGCGATAGTTGAGCCTAATCCACCCATCAAACCGCTCCATCAAACGATTGAAGAACGGCCCTTGACGAGAGTGTATCGCATTGAATCAAACCTTTTTCCGCAAGACAACGAGACTCGTTTTTCTAACGTGATTAATCTGTGCTACATCAACACATTTGAAATGCCTCTTGAAACGCTTCAAGTCTCCGAAAATCATAAACGGTATGATGAAGTGCAAACTGAACTTGATATTGTCTTAGCGGATTTGATCACTGATTGGAAAAGTTACTTGCTCAAGCTGAAAATTTTAGCAGAACAAGTCACCGTTTTTTTTGACGACAAAATCCGAGCGATTTCTTCTAAGGAAAGTGCTGACAAAAACGATCTTCAAGAACTGAAAAACTTATTAAACGACAAAACGGACAAAATGGAAGAGATCAACGATTATAAGGATCGGTTTGTTAAACAAATCAATGCCTTATTTTCTGATTCCAAAAAACGGATAGACTTTGATCAAAATAACGCCATTATTTTTAAAAACGATACTGGCAAATGTCTTTCCGTTTATGAACTGTCAGCCGGCGAAAAGCAAATGTTAATTATCCTGTTAACAGTGCTGATTTGCGACAATCAACCCAGTCTCATTTTAATTGATGAACCGGAAAATTCCTTACATCTGGCTTGGCAACATAAGTTAATAGATATGATTCAAAGTTTTAATGATAACTGTCAACTTATTATTGTGACGCACGCAGCTGGTGTTTTTAGTAAAGGCTGGCAAGATAAAATCACTAAAATGGCAGAAATTACAACAGGATAATCTCAATGAAAGACTTGAAGATTGATGACGCGACTTTGCTGGATAATGATTTTCCTGATATTGATGATCGAAATGCAGAAAATATTCAGTTGGATATGGATATTGCCTGCTATGTGGAAGGTATGGATGACGTGCATTTTTGGAAAGATGTCTTTGATACGTTTGCGCCAGAATTAAACATTATTTTTTACCCCTATTCAAGAGACAATCATTTCAAAAGTGGTAAAAAAAGCATCTTAACTGAACACAATCTCAAAAATGCTGGGGCCAGCCTAATATTATGTGTTGATAGTGATTTAGAATATCTGCTCAAAAACGAACCCTTAGTGAGTCATCCTTATATTTTTCACACTTATAGTTATTCAATTGAAAATTATAAGATTTCTCCAAAAGCTTTGGCGCGTATTGCCGATAAAACCGCCTATCCTGATACGAATACGCCCTCTTTTTCTTTCGTAGATTTCATCAAAGCGTATTCAAAAGTCACTTATCCACTCTTACGTTATATTTTGTATTTTGAAAAGAGAAAACAGGCGCAAATGGCGAGCAAACAAGATGAGGCTATTTCTGAACCCCTGGTTTCAAAAAATGACTTAAAATCAGTGCTTTGTATTAAAGCAAGTGAAATTGATCTGACTGATAATGCTCATGAAGTCATCACAGGCTTAAAAAATCGTGTTGCTGATTTGATAGATAAAATCAATCAAAAGTATACCCATATTGATTTGACTCAAATAGATAGCCTCTTATCAGAATTGAACATAACAGAAGAAGAAACGTATTGGTATTTGAATGGACACATCATGTATGACTGTGTTGCCAAAATTCTGATGGGTAAAGTGATCAGCGAATATCGACAAGAAAAAAGAAAGTGGTTTAAATTGCAAGAACAAACGGAAATATTAAAAGCGAAACAAAAGGAATATCGTAATTGTATCAAAAACATGGATTGGGAAACGCTTATGAATGATGGATATATGTATTGTTTAATTTCTTTGAACAACTGCCCTCCCATTCAAAAGATAAAGCAAGATGTGGAAGACTATTGGCTCGGGGGGCGCATTCCCAAAAAAAGGGTCATTATCAATCTCAATCAGGCCGTCGCAAAATAAATTTGGAACGAAAATAGTAGTTTGTTTTGGAGTGCAAAATTTATTTTGCGAAGGCTTTCGTTGCAAAATTTATTTTGCGAAGGCTTTCGTTGCAAAATTTATTTTGCGAAGGCTTTCGTTGCAAAATTTATTTTGCGAAGGCTTTCGTTGCAAAATTTATTTTGCGAAGGCCAAGATTGATAATGACACTTTTTTGAACTCGCTAAATGATATGAATTTCCCCCCCCCTTTTTTTAAAAAAATAATAAAAAATTTAAAAGGATAGTACCAATTACACCATACATAAGATTATTTTATCTTTAGACA
This sequence comes from Candidatus Parabeggiatoa sp. nov. 3, assembly GCA_003645185.1. GTDB lineage: Bacteria > Pseudomonadota > Gammaproteobacteria > Beggiatoales > Beggiatoaceae > Parabeggiatoa. Next base: position 13,082 of record QNEL01000110.1, on the reverse strand, counting down.
AAATATTTTTAATTCACAACAGCCTATCAAATTACTTAAAATTTGACATAACCGCTCTGATATTCACTTATAAACTTGTGTGAACAGATGAACTGTTTTAGGCATCAGAAAGGGCTAAATTGATGAATTTAATCCTTTTTGATTCACAATATTTTATCAAATCGTCATCTACTTGTTATTGATGCACGAATAACAGTCTATCAATTAATGACATTATTATTGATATGACAATGGAGAAAAATAAATGTGGATGAAACAAACGATTGGAGAACAACGGCAGCGAATGACTGGCTTATTTGAGCCTGCCCTGCTTAATTTATCTAAAGTTTGTGTGGTGGTTTGGTCAGATTTAGAGCGTTTGGATAAAGTCTTAAGTACACATTTCGCTTCTATTCCACATTGCCATTTAGTTTATGCTGTTGATAAATTTGGCAAACAAATCAGTTCTAATATCAGTACCAACGATATTGATAATAGTTATCGTAATCAGGATTTATCAAGACGACCTTATTGTGTCAGTTTATATCCGAAACGACATTTTACCTTGTCTTCCGTGTATATCAGTCACACCACTGGCCGCCCTTGTATCAGCGCAGTGCAGCCCGTGATGGCAGGGCAACAATTTTTAGGTTTTGTGGTAGCCGATTTTGATATTCGTCATTTACCGTTGTCTCTTGATTCTAAAACGAGTTATTATGGGCAACCCCACCACGACAACCCTGCGCAAAAACGGCCACGCCGTCTTACAAATCTGTTTGATAAGTACCAAGATGACATTCAGGGCATTTTAAACAAACTCATCAGCGAGCATGGTGTATTTCACGTCATGATTCATTACGCCAGTACTCAAGTTTTGTTGTGGCAAATCGACAATCCTTATGAATATCGTATTTATGAGATAGAGCAACTACTTGATCCTGATATGTATTTGGTTTATCCGCGTTGTTCTTATCCCGAGAAGGCGAAGGTTTCTACTCGAACAATCCAACAGGTGTTGAAACGCTTTCGCACTTTGCGATTAGCTGATGATAGCATTTATTTACGTTCAGGTTCCCTCAATATTATGAATGCTATGATCAGTTTGACTTTTTCTTGTGAAGGCACTGAATATTGGCCGACTGATGAATTTTTAAGCCAAAACATTTGTGATTGGTTTGAAACAAGGCCAGTGAATGGTAATGAACACCCACATTTCATCAATGTCAGTCATCCCGCTAACATTTCCAATTTTCAATTTCAGAGTTGTCATTTTTAGTCGTTTGGAAAAGGGCCACAGCTTTCATCGTTATACGAGAATCCGTTGTTGTTTGAGCTAATTTATAATGCCACGGAAAAACACAGAAAGCACGGAATGAATTTTTCCGTGTTTTTCCGTGTTTTTCCGTGGCAAAATCTACCCCATTTTAATTTAATTAACATTGAAAGAGATCAATATTTCTACAAATGGCTTATTTCTTGCTATATCAACCTATAGTTTCTTCAATAATCGGTTACTCTTAGACATCACTTAATCAAGCATATCAATGCCTTGATAACTGATAACTGAAAAGGATGATTTAGCAATGAAAAGAATACTGCAAATTGACGGAGGAGGGATTATGGGTGTGATTCCTTCAACGATTATGGCTCAGTTGGAAGAACGAGCGAATAAGCCACTGTGTGATTGTTTTGATTTGATTACGGGTACATCCACAGGTGCCATTATTGGCGGTGCAATTGCTGCCCGTGTTTCGGCAAGAAAAATTGCCAGCTTGTATCTTGATAAAGGCCGTGATTTGTTCACAAAAAGATCATTATGGGTTCCCTTTGTTCGTAGTAAATATGATCGCGGGCCCTTCATAACAGAAATTGCACAAACTCAGACAGAAAATCGGGATGAACAAGGGCAGAAAATCCCATTAGGCCAAATCAAGCTGTCTGATCTGAATACGCTATTTATGGCGACAGCCTTCAATCTCTGCTCACGGAGAACGCATTTCATCAAATCGTGGTATCAAAAAGATCAACCCTACCCTCTGGTCGATGTGATTTCATGGTCCGCACTTTCAGCGGCGTATTACTTCGGTAAAATCAACCAGGCCGATTATAAATGGTGTCATTATGAACCGGATGGATTAGAGTCTTACGAATGCTGTCGTTACCCATCAAGTAGCCCTCCAGATCACTCAAGCCAAAAAGAGGGGGCCGTCTTTCAGGATGGTGGACAAGGGGCACATAACAATACCTTGGGTTATATCCTGATGGAAATCATGACCAATACTTGGACGAAAGATGAAGAGATTTATATTCTCTCCTTAGGTTCTGGCGATCTGAATCCGTATGTTCCGTACAACCAGGCTGTGAAAATCAGTTCGCTTAAACAAATCCTGCTGTCTTTTTTTCAAGCGAGAGGGGAATCCATTGTTGATCAAGTACTGGCAGCCCTCCATGTTTCGCATATCAATCCCAAAATCCACTTCAAGCGCCTTGATAAGACACTGAGCAACAAAGAGGTGGGATTGGATAAAGTGGAATACATTGAAAAATACCAGCAATATGGGATTGAACTGTCTAAGCAAATCACTGATGAAGAGTTAAGAATAATTGTGAACTAACCTATCGTTTTGGGCAATCACAAGGGATTGTATTATTTGGGGCAACCACAAGGGATTGCCCCTACATAAGTACTGAAGCACAAATAAACAGGTATTTTACCGCAAGGGGCATGAGCAAGGAATTGCCCCTACGGGCGGTTCGTAGGGGCAATCCCTTGTGGTTGCCCATATTCTTGGTTGTTTCTTTTAATTAAAATACCTGAAAATTTATGGTTCAGTACTTATCTATTGAAAAATGCTATAGATTAATCAGCGTAAATCATGACAATCATGACAATCAGCGTTCTATCAGTTTTTAAAATCCACAAACTTGAGTACTTAAGCTTGTGGGCAACACACAGATGACAACTGAAAACAATGCTTTTAACCCTCACAACCACACATTCTCCCGCCACAGATTTAGGTTTTTTGCTGCATAAACACCCTAATCATGTTCAATCCTTTGAATTATCTTTTGGGCAAGCGCAGGTATTTTATTCAGAAGCCGATAAAGATCGTTGCACAGCGGCTTTGTTATTGGATATTGATCCGATTGGCTTAGTGCGTGGGCGACGTGGGCATTCTGGAGAAAGCGGTTTATTGGCAGAATATGTCAATGATCGGCCTTATGTCGCCTCCTCTTTTTTAAGCGTCGCCATTTCAAATGTTTATGGCAGTGCCTTATCGGGCCGTAGTCAGGAACGGCCTGAATTGGTAAACCAGAAAATCCCTTTGATCGCGAAAATCTCCGTACTGCCTTGCAAAGGCGGAGAAGGATTACTCAAACGTTTGTTTGAACCGCTAGGTTATCAAGTTTCGGCCAAACGTCATCCTCTTGATGAGCAGTTTCCTGAATGGGGAGACAGTGCTTATTTTACCGTCACGCTCCAAGCGACTTGTCGCTTGCAAGATTTGCTGGCACATATCTATGTACTGGTACCCGTATTAGATAATGAAAAACATTATTGGATTGGTGAAGAAGAGGTAGAGAAATTATTACATCATGGCAGCGATTGGCTCGCCCATCATCCTGAAAAAGCCTTGATTGCGAAACGTTATTTAAAACATCAAATGCGTTTAACCCGTCAAGCCTTAGCCAGATTAGTGGATGAAGAGGAACCCGATTTTGAAGCGAACGAAGCGCGACGTAATGAACAAGAAACCACACTTGAAGAGAAAATCAGCCTGAATGAACAGCGGCTTGGCACCGTTGTCGCTGCCTTGAAAAGCTGTCAAGCGAAACGTGTACTTGATCTTGGCTGCGGTGAAGGCAAATTGCTGCAAGCCTTAATGAATGATAAAGGTTTTGAAGAAATCGTCGGAGTCGATGTGTCTCATCGCGCCCTAGAAATCGCGCAGCGACGTTTACATTTGGATAGGCTGCCAGAGGCACAAAAAGCGCGTCTTAAATTGATACAAGGTTCCCTGACTTATCGCGATAAACGCCTATATGGCTATGATGCAGCGGCCGTAATAGAAGTGATAGAACACTTTGATTTAGCAAGACTTTCTGCTTTTGAACGGGTATTATTTGAATGGACACGCCCAACCACAGTCATCATCACCACACCGAATGTAGAATACAATATCAAATTTGAAAATCTACCCGCTGATAAATTACGTCACAGTGATCACCGTTTTGAATGGACACGTATTGAATTTCAAAATTGGGCAAAAGACATTGGGGAAAGATTTGGGTATTCAGTGCGGTTTTTACCGATTGGTGAAGAAGATGGGATAGTGGGGGCACCGACACAAATGGGGATTTTGACATTAAATCCTGATTTGTAAGAGTAATTCCTTGTCAGTAAATATTAATCATTAATCATTAATTATTAATGGCAAAAGACGCAAAAGACGCAAAAGACGCAAAAGACGCAAAAGACGCTAAAAATATTAAGGCCTCTTTAGCGCCTTTAGCGCCAAAGCGCGTTTATTTTCCTGTTATTAATTAAGGGCCTCAAAATAATCTTTAAAAAATGAACATTGAACAAAACAATAAAAATGCCCGTTTGAAAAACTAAAACGGTCAAAATACTTTTTTTTAAAATCTATAGCTGTTAAAACTTCATCATTAGTTGAGAAAGTTAACTCACATTCCAATTGATTATGAATAATTATGAAGACTCAACGTTCTGATATAGGTTAACTCACATTCCAATTGATTATGAATAATTATGAATAATAAGGAAGTATCTCTTAGCCAATCTATAAGCCCAAATAAAACATTCACTTGTTTCGTTGTCGGTGAAACGAGCTTACTGATTCGCTGTGTAAAACATTTATTACAGCAAGGGCATATCGTTCAGGGTATTTTTTCTAAGGACGCTGAAGTTAATGTATGGGCAAACCAGCAAGGGATGACTTGCTTTAAGAATCAGCAATTGTGGCTCCAACAACCGCAAAAATTTGATTACTTGTTCAGTATTGTCAATTCTTGGGTGATACCTTCTGAGATATTGGCATTACCTCGCAAAGGAGCAATTAATTACCATGATTCACCCTTGCCTCGCTATGCAGGTGTGAATGCAACAGTGCATGCTTTACGTCACAATGAACCGCGTCACGGGATCAGTTGGCATGAAATAGCCGAAGGCATTGATACAGGAGATATTCTCCAACAAGCGTGGTTTGATATATTGCCCGATGATACGGCTCTGAGTTTGAATATACGGTGTTATGAAGCCGCTTTTAGTGCATTTGCAGAGCTAGTTCAGGCATTGACCGAGGAGACTGTCAATCCCATCAAACAAAACTTGGCCGAACGTAGCTATTATGGACGTTGGGATCGCCCAGAAGCAGCTTGTGTCTTGAATTGGAACGATACGGCTGAACAACTTGATGCACTAATACGTGCTTTGAATATGGGTATCTATCGCAATACAGTAGGATTGCCTAAGTGTCTGATTGGGGAACGTCTGTTTATTCCCTCACAAACTGAAGTATTGGCAACTGCTTCGACACAAGCACCTGGCACCTTGCTAACGATTACAGATACAAAAATTAAAATAGCAACGGGTACTCAAGATTTAGCAATACACCAGTTATTATCCATTGAAGGTGAATCATTGCCTGCCTCCGAGTGGGTGCAGCATTGTAATGTGCAAGTGGGGCAAGTATTGCCATCTCTCAATGCAGAAAAAATCCAAAAGCTGAGTCAGTTGGATAACCGTTATTGTCGTCATGAAGCCTACTGGAGACGGCAATTATCGGCGGTGACACCGGTCAGCTTGCACTCTCATCGAACCATGTTGGCTAGTGATACAAGCTTACCCCCTTATACGCAGATTCGTTACCATCAAGCTTATGATGCTGTTTTCCTCACTTTAAGCTTTGCCGTGTTGTTGGCGCGGTTCACTCAATCTTATACATTAACCTTAGGCTTTAGCAGTCCAGTGTTACGTCAAGATATTACTGGATATGAACATTACTTTGCTAAACAAATACCGCTCAATTTACAAATTGAAGCCCAGCAAACGTTTTCAGAAATGCTTCAATCAGTTCATAAACAGTTAGATGAACTTCACAATAAAGGAACTTATTTATATGACTTAATTTTGCGCGAACCCATGCTGACGGCACCCAATGATTTGTTTTCCATCGCTTGGGTTGAGCATGCACAAGACTCGTTGCTACAACAACGCAGTGATAAGCTCTTGATTGAGGCGACGGGTGCTTGTTGTTATTGGCCTAAAGCTTTGCAGTATTTAGCAACACATTATCAGCAGTTGAACAACGCGATTATTCAATATCCAGATACACCGCTTTATCAATTACCATTATTAGATAAACAAGCAATACAGCAATTACAGGCGTGGAATAAAACCCAAACGGATTATCCTAAAGACGGTACCATCAAAGCCTTGTTTGAAGAACAGGTGGCAAAAACCCCAGACAACATTGCAGTGGTGTTTGAAGGGGAACAACTAAGCTATCGACAACTGAACGCCAAAGCTAATCAGCTTGCCCATTATTTGTTGAAACACCCAACGCTTGAAAACGCCAGCAATCCCTTGATTGCGATTGCTGTAGAACGTTCCCTTTCAATGGTGATCGGTCTTTTGGGTATTCTCAAAGCGGGTGGGGCTTATGTACCAATCGATCCCAACTATCCGGCTGAGCGTGTCGCTTACCTGCTTAAAGATAGTGCCGCTTCCGTGTTGTTGACCCAAAGTGCCTTGCAAGCGCAATTCCCTTTAACTCAAGCGGCATTGATTTGTTTGGATGAACTCGTTCTGAGTGCCCAATCTGCTCTAAACCCAAATCGGCAAAGCCAGCCTGATGATTTGGCATACCTGATTTACACATCCGGTTCAACCGGATTACCTAAAGGGGTGATGGTTGAACACCAAGCCTTGACTTTGCACATTCAAGCGATGTTGCAAACCTACTCGGTACAGCCTGAAGACAGGGTATTGCAGTTTGCTTCTATGGGATTTGATACGGCATTAGAACAACTGTTGGTCGCTTGGCTCAACGGGGCTTGTTCCGTGCTGGTCAAAGATAATGTGATGGCTGCCGATGATTTAGTGCAGTTGCTACAGACTCAAGCGGTTAGCATGGCTGATTTGCCACCGGCTTACTGGCAACAGATGTTGGGGTTAGAAGGCCTCGCGGAAGCCTTGCCAGCATTGCACACGCTGATTCTGGGTGGTGAAGCGTTGCCATTGGATTTGGCGCGGCAAACCCGTGAACGTTTCCCCACGTTGACTTGTTTTAACGCCTACGGCCCAACCGAGGCCGTGATTACACCCACTCTGTATCGCTTGCCTTCTCGCTTGGACAAGGAGAGTCTTTATGTGTCAATTGGACAGCCGCGTGCCAATACGCAAGTCTTTGTGTTGGACAAGCATGAGCAAGTCCAGCCCATCGGCATTGCCGGTGAATTGTGTATCGCTGGCGCGGGCTTAGCACGCGGTTATCTCAACCGGCCTGAACTAGAAAAATTTGTTGAAATCCAACTGTTTGGCGAGTCGCAGCGGATTTATAAAACGGGTGATTTAGCCCGTTGGTTGCCGTCTGGCCAGTTAGACTATCTGGGCCGGATTGATAATCAAGTCAAACTGCGCGGGTTTCGGATTGAATTGGGTGAAATCGAAGCGGTGTTATTACAGTACGCGGTGGTTAAGCAAACCGCCGTTGTCTTGCTTGAAACGGATGAGAATAAACGTTTGGTGGCCTATATCAGTACTGATGCGGCGCATGATGATTTAGTCGCTGATCTGAAGGCTTATTTAAAAACCCAGTTGCCCGATTATATGGTGCCTGCTGTTATCATGGTATTGGATGCGTTACCGCTAACGCCGAATGGCAAAATTGATCGTCAAGCCTTACCAGCGCCTGATATCAGGCGTGAAAATCAATTTGAAGCACCGCGTAACGAGGTAGAACGCGAACTGGCAAGCATTTGGAAGGCTGTCTTAAACCGAGATGATGTCAGTATTCATGATAACTTCTTCAGTTTAGGCGGCGATTCTATTTTAAGTCTCCAAGTGGTTGCGCGTACCCGTCAAATTGGTTTGCAATTCAGCCCACGGGATTTGTTTGAGCACCAAACCATTGCTGAACTGGCAAGTGCAGTACGCTCTGAAGTGGAGATTGAAGCCGAGCAAAGTTTAGTCAGTGGCGAGGTGCCTTTAACACCTATTCAACGTTGGTTCTTTGCCACTGATTTTCCTGAATATTGGCATTTCAATCAGTCTTTTTTGTTGATGGCACCGCTTAATTTGTCAGTCGATGCCTTACAACAGGCATTTGCAGCAGTCTTGACGCAACATGATGCTTTGCGTTTGCGCTATGCGTTAGTGGATGAGACTTGGCAACAACGGTTTGCTGAACTGTCAAACACGTTACCCTTTTCGATTGAAGACTTAAGCGACAGTACAGATATTGAGGCATATTTGTTACATAGTACAGAACACTATCAAACCAGCCTCAATTTGCAGGATGGCCCTTTAACACGACTGGTAGTGTTTAAGTTGAGTGATTCAGTGCGTGTGTTTTGGTGCATTCACCATTTGGTAGTCGATGGCGTGTCTTGGCGAATTTTACTGGAAGACTTGTACACCGCCTATAATCAAGCCGTTGCTGGTGAAACCATTCAACTGCCTAACAAAACGAGTAGCTTCAAAGCTTGGGCTCAGCGTTTGAATGCCTACGCCCACTCCGAAGCAGTACAACAAGAACTTTCCTACTGGCAAAGTGTAGCGGTTCAGCCCTTACCAGTGGATAAACCCGATGGACAAAACCGCCTAGAGTACACCCAGCATTACAGTATTGAATGGAATACTGAGATAACCCGAGCTTTACTCAATGAAACCTCGGCAGCTTACAACACGCACATTAACGATATTTTGTTGGCCGCTTTAGCCTTAGCCTTCAAAGAATGGACTGGCAATACCCAATGTGTCATTGATTTAGAAACGCATGGGCGAGTCAACTTATTTAATGAAATTGATTTATCAGGCACGGTAGGCTGGTTTACCAGTATTCACCCCTTGACACTCTCCGTTGAAGAGGATTTGGGCACAACGCTTAAAGCGGTTCAAGCACAACGTCAAAGCATACCCAATGAAGGTATTGGTCACGGTTTGTTGACCTATTTGTGTGGTGAATCCTTGCCGAGGGGCAACATCTTGTTCAATTATTTGGGGCAATTTGATCAAAACGCTGATAATGGATACTTTCGTTTTGCCAGCGAAACCACCTACTCCCCTATGAGCGATAAAGGTGGACGCGATCACTTGATTGAAATCAACGGCATGGTAAGTCAAGGGCAATTGCATTTCTTATGGAGCTTTAGTCAAAACTGCTATCATGCCAGTACCATTGAAACCTTGGCTAATCACTACAAACGTCATTTGACTCAGCTTATCCAGCACTGTCAAACGCAGGGGCAACCCAAATTGGAAACGGCATTGCTCTTGCGGCAAGGTAGTAAGACTACAGCCCTATTTTGTGTGCCGGGGCTGGGCAGTAAAGCGGGCTATTTTCGTCCGTTAGCCAAACAATTGCAAACAACACAAACGATCTATGGACTGGAATCGCTTGGACTTGAGGGACGTTATCCGATACCAAAGACGGTGGAAGCTTTAGCGCAACAGCATCTTGACGTTATTCGGCACTTCCAGCCCAAGGGGCCCTATTATTTGTTGGGGCATTCTTTTGGAGCCGCAGTGGTATTGGAAATCGCGTGGCAATTGGAACAACTGGGTGAAACCGTGGCTTTAGTCGCCATTGTCGATCTGCCCACCTTACAGAGCACTCCAAATGCGTCAAGACCCCTGCACACGACGGAATTTTATTGGTTGTGGCGTATTGTCGGCACCTTCCAACTTTTGGCAGGAATTGAACTGCCATTTGATCTCAATCAGCTCAAACAAACCCATGACATTCAAACCGCGTGTGAACAGGTTATGGCTTGGTTAAAACAGTCTGATATGCACGAACTTTTGTTTTCAAAGGAAGCCAGAACAGAAGAATTGCTCGCTTATGTCAAAGTCTACCAAGCCAATGAGACTGCGTTTTTAAGCTACCAAGCGATTGATAAAACGTTACGTGGCGCGATTGATTTGTTTTATACAGATGACTCGAAAAAAGCTTGGGATCAACACGATAAATTGCCAGATGATTGGGGATGGGGGAGGCATACAGATGAAGTGAGAACCCATCAGTTAAGCGGTGCCCATTTCAGTGTGTTTAATAGGCCTTATGTGCAAACCGTCGCCAAAATTTTAGAAGTTCATCTCCAGAATACGGCGCTGTCACAGTAAACCCTCTACTTTCTCAGTTATCAGTTATCAGTGAACAGTTATCAGTGATAGTCAACAGATTATCGAACAAACTATAGCGATAGCGTTTCAAAAAAAGATGAAAGCAACATGGTGGGATCGCTGTCGGTGAGTTTATGGATTGTTCTTGAGTTCATTAGTGCCCGCGATCCCACCCTACATGTGGATTGGAGAATAACCCATGTTAATCGAACTTGCCATATTGAGCGGAAGCGCGACTTATTGGCTTATGTCTCGTCAAAAGCACGTTCAAACCTCAGGTAAGCGCAAGCAAAAAAGTGCTGTATCCAGCACTAAAAAGTTGCTCAAGGATGTCAAAAGTGCCTTGCTGGGGGATGAACGTCAAAAACAGCAAAGCTTAATACGAGGGGACGAGAATGCGGATTTGCAAAAAATGGATCGCTTACTTAATTACAATTGGCTTATAGCAGCGGGCACCTTGGGGGCTGTTTTACTCAGCCCTTTAAATTTGGTTTGGGCAGTATTAGCCAGAGTCGGTATTTTATATTTGAGTTTTCCCCTCTTTCTTTTTGCTTGGAAAAATACACAAGCAGGCTATGTGATTAATGTCTTTACGGTTGATAGTATTTTGGTTGTGGGGATGCTGTTGACTGGTCAATTAACCTTTGCTGTGAGCATGTCAGTTTTGGCCAGTCTCAAATATAAATTGATCGTCCATACCGAGGATAATTTGAAAAAACAGTTGATCAATGTCTTTGTGGGGCATCCAGTGTGGCTTTTGAAAGAGGGCGTTGAAATTCAAGTGGATTTTGAATCCGTCCAAGCGGGCGATATCGTGATTGTCAACGCCGGCGAAATCATTCCCGTTGATGGTGTGATTCAAAGCGGTTTAGCCAGCATTGTTCAGCATCTTTTAACGGGCGAAAGTCAACCTGCTGAAAAAGGCCCAGGTGAGCAGGTGTTTGCCGCGACTTTGCTGTTATCGGGACGAATTGCGATTGATGTGCAAACGGCGGGTAATGAAACGGTAGCCGCGCAAATTGGTGAGGTACTGAATAAAACACAGCATTATAAAGACAGCTTGATGCTACGGGGCCAGAAAATCGCTAATCAATTAGCACCGGTTACTTTCGGGATTGGTGGGTTCACTTGGGCTACACTGGGCGCAACGCCTGCACTGTCAGTGTTATGGGCGGGTTTTGGCTTGAATATGATCGCTTTAGGCCCGCTGACTGTGTTGAGTTATCTACAAATTCTCTCACGCCACGGCGTTTTGATTAAGGATGGGCGGGTGCTGGAAACGCTACGTAAAGTCGATACGATTGTGTTTGACAAAACGGGTACTTTAACCTTGGAACAACCCACCGTTGGCCAAATCCATTCTCTGGGCGATTACGATGATGAGACGGTGTTGCGTTATGCGGCGGTGGCGGAATACCGCCAACCGCATCCGATTGCTAAAGCGATTCTGGCTAAAGCCGAAGCGGCCGAACTGAAAGTGCCTGAACCGGATGAGGCGGGTTACGAAGTGGGTTACGGCATTAAAGTCAATATTGATGAACACACTATCCGTGTTGGCAGTGCGCGTTTTATGCAGCGTGAAGACATTGTTCTGCCAAATAGTATTGCTGAAATTCAGGCAAGGGCCCAAGAGTACAGTTTTTCTCTGATTTATGTCAGTGTTGATCAAGAGTTGGCGGGGATTTTAGAAATGCAGCCCAGTATTCGCCCTGAAGCGAAACAGGTTGTTGAAATACTCAAACAACGCGGTATTGGGCTTTATATCATATCGGGTGATCATGAACAGCCAACGCGCAATATGGCGGAAAGTTTAGGGATTGATCACTATTTTGCTGAAACCTTGCCAGAAAATAAGGCAGATTTGGTGAAACAACTGAGCGATGAAGGCAAATTCGTATGCTTTATTGGCGATGGGATCAATGATGCGATTGCACTCAAATCGGCGCAGGTGTCCATTTCGCTTAAAGGGGCTTCGACTGCGGCGACGGATACGGCGCAAATTATCTTTATGGATGGTACGCTCAATCAGATCAAGTCCTTGTTTGAATTGGCTGATGAATTTGAAAGTACGATGCACACTAATTTACTGACTAGCATTGTGCCCGGTGTCATTGGCATTGGTGGGGTGTATTTTCTGCGCTTCGGTATCGCGGCAAGTATGACAACGTATTATATTGGCAGTTTGATAGGTTTAGGCAACAGTTTGTGGCCGTTGATAAAACATCAAGAGATTGAGCAAGATGGTGGGCAAGTGTTGGCAATGGATTGAAATCGTAGGTAGGATCGCTGTCGGCAATGAACTCAATATAAGCTCAAATTTTCACCGCCCGCTGGGATGCGAACCCTCCCGACGAAATCCGTTCAATCGGCCAAAGTACTTGGGAGTTGAGTTTATTAGCGCCCGTTAACCAATCCGTTCAATCCCCAGAGCCAAAATACTTGGGTGGTTGAAAGAGGAAGGGATAATTGATTGGTGGCAATGCTGGGCAAGCGGGTGCATATGCTAGCACTTGATTTCTTACTCAAACCTAATCAAAGTTACTTATTTTAGTGCAGTTTTAGACTAATCTATTTTAATACTTGACTTTTGAAATTATATCAAATAGTATGAGTGCTGTCATCTGTTTGGATGACACCATGACGGTGTCATGGATATGAGGGGCTCTGCAAATCAGAGGTTGCAAATTCGCATCAAGATTAGGTTAATCTGGGTGTGAATTTTATTAGGCCTTGAGTC